>CAJUCG010000241.1 GCA_910585065.1 uncultured Lachnospiraceae bacterium | reverse complement strand
TTTTTCCGTCTTTTCACAAGCTGGGGCAAATGGGATACCATTTGTAGAAGAGATCAGATATGGATACGGGAAACTAACCGAAAATCAACAGGCATTTTACCGAAAATGTCTGGAAGGAATTGGAAGCTTTTTAGAGGGCGATTATAAAACCAAAGATTTTTCCGTAGATAGGGGTACAGCTACATTATTTGGTGTGGATTTTTCGGACTATAGTCTGAATACCTCGGATATTGAAGCGGTATTCTTTTGCTTGCGCAATGATTACCCGGAATACTACTGGCTTTATTATGGCTATAGTTACACCTCCAATCAAATACTTTATTTTAAGACTGGCGAAGAATACTGTACCGCCGCAAAGAGAGCGGAAGTACAAGAAGCAATTAATAGGGGAATAGATGAATATCTTATCGAGGTTGCGGGGAAAACAGATCGCTATGAAATTATCCGTATGATTCATGATAAATTGATTCTCGATGTAAAATATGCAAAAAAGACAAACGGACAGCCGGAAGATGCTTTATGGGCACACTCCATCGCGGGGGTATTTGATGGAAATGCCGCAGTAGTTTGTGAAGGGTATTCCAAAACGCTGCAATACATATTGAATGAGCTGAGAATTGAGAATGTTTATATGACTGGTACGGCAGATGGAGGTTCTCATGCCTGGAATGGGGTTAGGGTGGATAATCAATGGTTTTATGTGGATGCTACCTGGGATGATACCGATGCAGCATTTCTAAAAGATGTTGGTCTTTTGTACTCTTATTTTATGATACCAGCTTCTCTGTTTGAAAAAGATCATCGGGTAGATACGCCAAATTCTAGGAGCTGGCTGTATGAGATCCCAACGATGAGTGACTCTGGGGCTTATACATTTTATGCACATTATAACTGTGATTTTACCAATATAAGAAGTGTGGAGGACGCAAAACGTCAGCTTAATATTGCGGGAGGATCCGTGCCGGGGCAGTATATTCATGCATTAGTCAATAACAATACAAAAGATTATCTTTCCCTGGTAAATGGCGGTCTGGGAACGGGAGTGGAGGCACCGGATGGGAACTTTATATTTTTTATCGATGCGACAAAATATAAGATAAAGCATCCGGCACTCCAGATTTCTGTGACTGGAACAGCGATAGAACTTGATCGCGATCGCGCGGAATCCGTAGAGTTCACTGCAATTTTAACCGCAGAGGACGGGGAGTGTGACGATGTGGTGCGCTGGTCGTCCTCAAGTAATTGTGTGGAGCTTACGCCAAGCATGGATAGCAGAAGCGTAACCGTGACAGCAAAGAGGAATGGGGAGGCCGTTATTACAGCGACGGCAGTAAAAGGACAAAAATCAGCTTCGTGTACGGTAACAGTTACCGGTACAAAAGAGTACCGAAATATTTATCTGGATGCATCATTTACTGCCGAGCCGGGAGAAGAGGATCTTATGGTCTGGGTCAATGGCGGGAATATCAAACTTTCCGGGAATACCCGATATAATTATAAGATGCGCAGTCTTTATACTAATATCAAGGCATCCAAGATTACGACAGAAGATTCGAGGGGCAGGATAAAGATAAAAAATGGAAAATTAGTGGCAGGAATCACGCTTTCCTCAGAACAGCCAACACTGGTAAAAGGAAAGATCGTGGATGCGGAAGCGGCGAAGATCGCAAAGGCGACAGTAAACGCAAAAACTGGATTAGTCAAAGTTACGGCACAGAAAAAAACTGGGGAGGTATATCTGTGGGTGATGGATACCGGGGACGACAAGGCGGTTGCCTATGCAAAATTAACGGTGACTGCTGCGCCTGCAAAGATTCTTCTCAATAATAAGGATTACAGTACAAGCGACAAAGCTGTGGTAAAAAAGCAGGTGCTTGCGCTTGGAGAGAGTACGCAGGTATTTTTAGAGCCGCTTTTGGTATCAAGGGGAGCGGAGATTGCAGGGGGCGGAACTTATTCAGTTACGTTTAGCAAGAACGGGGAGAAATATATTAATGTCGAACCGATCGAGGGGTCTTTGTATGGCTATCAGATTACTCCGGTTGCACTAGATGCAGCAAAACCGGGCAGAACGCTGAATGTGAGAGTAAATTTTGTCTGCAATGAGAATAATAAGAAGACCTCCCTTTCGATAACTATTACAAATCCAATGAAAAGTATTGAGTTTGCTGCGGGAACTGGTCTTGTAATGACAGCGGAGGATACCTTTACCGTAAAATATTCGGAAACACAGGCGCAGAATCTGGAATTGAAATTTACTGCGGTTCCAGTTGATCCTTTAAGTGCCACAACGGATAAGCCAAAACTTTCCGCGGTTTCTAGCGCGAATGGGTTCAGCATCAATGCAAAGGGGAAATTGGTTGTTTCTAAGCCGACGGGGGAGGCAGCAAAATTAAAAGCTTCCTTTAGCCGTGATAAGAAAGGGATTGTAGTCAAAGTACCGAAAAAACTATCGGTTGGAACAAAAAATTACTTTATTATATTCTATAATAAAGATTGTTATAGAGTATGTTCCGTGGAAGTGGTCGAGTAGAGAAATATTCCCCTTGACGAAATCCAATTTTCGGTATACGATAGGCAGGTAGGAAGAATTTATCGAACGAAATGAGGAGTAAGATGGAACGAGTTGCAGTGGTAACAGATAGTAATAGCGGTATTACGCAAAAAGAAGGCAGAGAGTTGGGGATTCGCGTTCTGCCAATGCCCTTTATGATTGACGGGGAAACCTTTTACGAAGATATCAGTCTGACACAGAAAGAATTTTATGAGCGGTTGAAGGCAGGGGCAGATATTTCCACCTCGCAGCCGACAGCGGGCGATGTGATGGATCTGTGGAAGGAGCTTTTAAAGGAGTATGATACCGTGGTGCATATTCCGATGTCAAGCGGTTTGAGTGGCTCCTGTGAGACGGCGATGATGTTGTCCAAGGATTTTGACGGCAGGGTGCAAGTGGTCGATAACCAGCGCATTTCCGTGACACAGCGTCAGTCAGTATTTGATGCGATCGCGCTTTCTGAGCAGGGACATACAGCAGTGCAGATCCGCGAGATTTTGGAGCGGGATAAGATGGAATCAAGCATTTATATTATGCTTGACACATTGAAGTATCTAAAGAAGGGCGGACGCATCACTCCAGCGGCGGCGGCACTTGGCACGATCTTAAATTTAAAGCCAGTACTCCAGATTCAGGGCGAGAAGTTAGATGCATTTACAAAGGCACGCAATGTCAAGCAGGGCAAGCGTGCGATGTTAGACGCGATGAAGCGCGATATTGAAACTCGTTTTGCCGATGGCAGCGAGCAGCCTGTTTATCTGGCTGTGGCATATACCTATGATCTTGAAGCGGCAAATGCATTTAAAGAGGAAGTGCAAGGGCAGTTTCCGGGCTATGATATCGTGATGAATCCATTGTCTTTAAGCGTGTCCTGCCATATCGGACCAGGAGCGTTAGCGGTGGCTTGCTCAAAAAAGTTACCAGAACTGAAATAGATCTTTAGGAAGATTAAAGCATCCATGCAAGAGTTTAGAAAGTTCTTACATGGATGCTTTTTGGTGAAGAGAAATTCCCATTTACTTGATAAATTTTAAGTTGATAAACAGAAAATCACACTTTCCATTGACGTGCATTTGAGAATGATGTAAAATATTTCATGAAAGTATAAAATTTACCAGAGAGACTTCTGTAATCAGCTAAAATTTGCAAATATAGGCGGGAAAGTTACAGCAAAACAAAAAGATACAGTAACCATCAAAGCAAAAAATGGTGGAAAAAAATATACCTGTAAAATTACTGTCAAAGTACCAAAATTAAACAAGACTGCCCTCGCCATCGCAGAGGGGAAAACTTACAGACTCACAAAAATAATAAATGAAGGAAAATATAGTAAAAAAACATAAAAATCGTAAAAAATGGAGATGACAAAAAGAAAAAGCAAAAAAATGAAAATAAGAAAACAGGATCAACGAAGACCAAAAGTCCTAAAATAGTAAGGAGGATATTATTATGATGGAAAATTTAATTGCACAGTACCGTTTTGATGATGAGAGAAATCTGGGTGCGGATGTCAGTGGAAACGGGTTTACAGCGCGTGCGTGTGGGACAAATCCCCCACATATTGGTATTGTCGCCGGGCGCAGAGCTGCCATTTTTTCCGGAGGAAAGAACGGCACATCCTACTTTGAACTGCCAAAGGGGATTTTTGACGGGGTGAGCGATACCACGGGGATCACAATAACCGCGTGGATTAATTTTGCACAGGGTACTAATGTCTGGGAGCGCGTGTTTGATTTCGGAAAAAACAATCGCGGACCATATATGTTTTTGACAAGAAATTTCCGGGGAGTCTGCTTTAAGGATGGGGATCTGTTTGCTGACCCGGTATTTGCCTATCCGCTCGGCGAGTGGGTACATGTGGCAATGAGCGTAAGTGGAACGAAAAATGGTACACTTGGAAGTGCAGGACCTTGCATCTATGTGAATGGCAATGTGGCGGCTAACGGGCGGATCAGCCAGACAACAAGCGGCACATACAAGCGTCTGCGCGAGTGGTTTTCTACTTTTGCAGATGAGGAAAATTACAGCCA
>CAJUCG010000240.1 GCA_910585065.1 uncultured Lachnospiraceae bacterium | reverse complement strand
GAAGATATTCTCTCCGGAAAATATGAGCAGGAGGAAGAACTGCGGGAGATTACGATCGCGTCGGATTTTGGTGTGAGCCGCACGCCAGTGCGCGAGGCATTGCGCCAGCTTGAACTTGAGGGGCTGGTGCGCATTATTCCGAATAAAGGAGCATATGTAACCGGAATTTCTGGAAAAGATATTCACGATATTTATCATATCCGATCCTATTTAGAAGGGCTTTGTGCGCGCTGGGCGTGCGAACATATCACGAAAGAGCAGATTGAACAACTGGAAGAAATTGTCTATCTATGTGAGTTTCATGCAAAAAAGAAGCATTTGGATCAGATTGTGGAGTTGGATAACCGATTTCATGAAATTATTTATGAAGCCTGCGAGAGCAAGATGCTAGAGCATGTGCTGCGCGATTTTCATCACTATGTCGAGCGTGTGCGCCGGATTTCCCTTGCGGGGGAGGATCGCGCCGAAACCTCAAACAAAGAGCATATGGCTATTCTTGAGGCAATGAGAGCGAAGGATGGGGAACTTGCGGAAAAGCTTGCGCACGAACATATGCTGCGGGCAATTGAAAATTTAAAGAAATGCGGATTGTAGTCAAGCAGAAATTTTGCGGGAGGCGAACCAGAAAATGGTTGGCCTCCTTTTTAGCTATCCGAATTTATCCTGATTATGATAATTTTTCCCATTCCTCCATCAGCATTTCAAGTTTTGTGGCAATCTTAGTTTTTTCATTGTTTAATTCCATAAGTTTTGTTGGATCAGAATGCACAGTTTCCTCGGTAAGCATCTCATCAAGTTCTGCGTCCCGCGCCTCTAATTTTTCTATTTCTGACTCAACTTTTTTCAGATCGTTCTGCCGCTTGCGCTCTTTTGCCTGTTCTTCCTTTTTTGCCAGCCAGTCCTGTTTGCCCGCAGTGCCTGCTGCCGTCTGCGCGCTCTTTTGGTTCACTGCATTTTCGCCTGTGGCGGCATTTTTGCTCAAAGCGGGGGAAAAACTGTTTAGTCCGCTGTAGAGCTGCTTATGGTTGGTTAGGCGGTCGCCGCCCTTTGCAAGGGAAGTCGTATCCTCAAGTGCAAAGCCAAAATATTTCTTTTCCACCTCTGGTTTTTTCTCCAGATAATAGTCGTAATTCCCGATATAGTTTAACAGCATTTTGCATCTAAGATCAAGGATGCGCGTCGCGGTGCGGTTGATAAAATAGCGGTCGTGGGAGACATAGAGTATGGTGCCAGTGTAATTTAAAAGTGCATATTCAAGGATCTCTTTTGAGATGATGTCTAAATGGTTGGTCGGCTCGTCAAGGATCAGGAAATTCGACTCGGAAAGCATAAGTTTGGCAAGAGAAACACGACCGCGCTCGCCGCCGGAAAGTTCTTTCACCTGCTTAAACACATCATCCCCAGTAAAGAGGAAAGCCGCTAACACATTGCGCACAGTGGTGTTGTCAAGATTCGGGTAGGTGTCCTGAATCTCCTCAAAAAGGTTTTTTTCCAGATGAAGTACCTGATGTTCCTGGTCATAGTAGCCAATATGCACCTTAGCACCCAGTTTAATTTCACCGGAATCCGCCGCAATCAGCCCATTTAACAGTTTTAGGATGGTGGTCTTGCCCGTCCCGTTGTTTCCGATAATGGCGACGCGCTCCCCGCGCTTGATCTCAAAATCAACATTTTCAAACAGCAGATTATTCCCGAAGGCTTTGGAAAGTCCCTTTACGGTCAGCACGTCATTGCCGCTTACTGTGCGGGGAATAAGATGGATATTCATATCCGCTTTTAATTCGACTGGCTTTTCAAGACGCTCCATCTTATCTAACATTTTTTCACGGCTCTCTGCGCGTTTAATGGATTTTTCACGATTGAAGGAGCGAAGGCGCGCAATCACTTCCTCATGATGTTTAATTTCCTTTTGCTGGCTGAGATAATGGTGAATCTGCTCCTGTCTAAGTGCCGCTTTTTTTACCGCATAATCCGAATAATTGCCCTGAAAAGTCTGCGCGTGTGTATTGTCAAGTTCGATAATTTTTGTCACAATGCGATCAAGAAAATATCGATCGTGTGCGATAATCACAACAGCACCATTGTAGTTTTGCAAAAAGGTTTCCAGCCATGCGATCGAGGTCATATCAAGGTGATTGGTCGGCTCGTCCAGCAAAATAATATCCGGGGTTGAGAGCAGAAGCTTTCCGAGTGCCACGCGGGTTTTTTGCCCGCCGGAGAGCGTCGTCACTTTTTTTTCAAATTCTTCCTGTGCAAACCCGAGTCCCTTTAGGACACCGATCACCTCACTTTTGTAGGCGTAGCCATTTTGAAGTTCAAAACTATGGTTTAGATTGGTGTAGGTGGTAAGCATACGGGAGAGTTCTTCGCCCGAAACCTCCTTCATTGCAAGTTCCAGCTCTCTGATTTTTTCTTCCATGCGAATCAGATCAGACTTTACAGAAAGTACTTCATCGTAGATGGTATTCTCTGAGGTCAGATCCTGATGCTGGGAGAGGTATCCTATGCGTGTTCCCTTTGCCCAGATAATCTCCCCGGTATCGGCGGGCAGTTCTCCGACAATAATTTTAAAGAGCGTGGATTTGCCCGCTCCGTTGATCCCGACAATTGCTGCTTTTTCGCGATCGTTAATGTGAAATGAGATTTGTTCTAAAATTACGTCTGTTCCGAAACTTTTCGAAATATTATTACATGCTAAAATCATAAAAAACCTGCCTATTTCGTCCCATAAATACGGTCGCCGGCATCTCCAAGCCCCGGCAGAATATAACCCTGTTCGTTTAAGCACTCATCCATTGCACCGATATAAAGAGCAACGTCTGGATGCGCCTCCTCCAATTTCTTTTTTCCTTCCGGTGCTGCGATCAGGCACAGAAAGCGAATATTTTTAATGCCGCGTTTCTTTAACATATCGATCGCCGCGATTGCGGAGCCGCCTGTCGCAAGCATCGGATCAACGACAAAGATCTCGCGCTCCGCTGCGTCCTTTGGCAGCTTGCAAAAATACTCTACTGGTTCTAGGGTTTCCTCATTGCGGTAGAGTCCAATATGACCGACTTTCGCGTTTGGCGTGATATTTAAAATACCGTCTGCCATATGCAGTCCCGCGCGCAAAATCGGCACAACGCAGAGTTTTTTGCCCGCGATCTCCTTTACTGTTGTCTTTACAAGCGGCGTTTCAATCTCCTTGTCGGCAAGGGGAAGATTGCGGCTCGCCTCATAATAAATTAACATCGCGACTTCGGAGACGAGATCGCGGAATTCTTTGGTCGAAGTTGATTTCATCCGCATAATTCCGATTTTGTGCTGGATCAGCGGATGGTTCATGATTGTGGTTTTACTCATATAAATCCTCCGTTCCGGGCGCAGCGCGCCCAAGGCTTTCTGTGTTAAAAAAACTTATAGCAAGTATACCATAAAGTCTTCAATAAGAAAAGACCGAACTTACGATTGCAATTTAGTGTCGAATTTGATAATATTAACGTATAAAAACTGGTTGGCTGTGCTGATAATCTTCCCATGCAGGTTTGCATACATTGGTGTTCATGTGCAATCGAGTAGAAGAAAGTTTTTTTCTACCCGCTGCACATAAAAAAGGGCAGAGGAGAAGCCCGGCAGAAGGGAGGAAAAAACTACCGGGCTTTGATTTATGAAAAAAATTTTCTTGTAAGCAAATCACAAAAGGAACTTTATAATGATATTATAGGAATGACTTATGATAAGAGTATGGCGAAGATATGAACAATTTGTTAATAATGAAAAATTTGGCATGGATGGAATGGGGATGCAGAGTGAAAACTATTGGGAATGGAAGGAAAATGCCGTATTTGCGGCGGAATGAGAGGGAATATGGCGAGTGTATTTAAAAAATTAGTGCGAAAAGAATTTGGCGTGGAGAACTATGAACGCTATTGCAGATATCTTCTCTATGAGTCGGAGCGCGTTAACCTGCAAAATCCAATGATCTACGAGGATATGTATCATTTTCTTGAGGGCAAGGACAAACAGGTGCTGCGCTTTATGAAAGGACGTTTAGAGGACACGATGATCCAGGGATTTATTATCTGCAAGGGATTTACTACAAAGCTCTCCGCAGCACTTGGTACAATGTTTTTTGTGCTTTTGATGCAACCGGCGCAGCCTTTTTTTGAACTTTTGCTTTTAGCAATTGGGATCGGAATTGTATTAAAGACTCATGAATATATTGCAAATAAATATTGCTATGTGGATGCAAGGCTGATTTTGATTTATAAAAACGTACTTGACCGATTATGTCCTGAGGGAAAGCACGAACAAAGAACATAGGCGGGGCAATGATATAGGGGGATAAAGATTCGTTTACAGAGAAAGGAAGATTATGGCAGTACAATATATTTTTGGAAGTGCTGGAGCGGGAAAATCCTATGAACTTTTAAAAAGAATTAAGGGGCTTGCAAAAAAGGAGCCGCGGACAAAATTTCTTGTAATTGTGCCAGAGCAGTTCACATTGCAGACACAGAAGGATTTTGTGACTCTCTCCGATACCGATCGCGGGATTATGAATATTGACGTACTCAGTTTCCTGCGTCTTGCCTACCGGGTATTTGAGGAGACGGGTGGGGCAGATCGCATTGTGCTTGAGGATACCGGAAAGAGCATGATTGTAAAAAAGGTTGC
>CAJUCG010000239.1 GCA_910585065.1 uncultured Lachnospiraceae bacterium | reverse complement strand
GTCCATCTCAATCTCCATGCTGCCGCGCAGCTTCATCTAAGATTTGGCAAACATCTTTATATTCCGATAGCAGTCCTGCGCCGGATCATAGCGGTAGAGGGCATAAAATTTTCCGCTGCTGTCATAGGCGCGAAAACTTGACTCCATCCCCTCTTCTTTCGTTTTCGTTTCTAAAAGTACTTCCTCCGGATACAGCTTATTTCCATTGTGAAGACTCTTATCCGCTTCCGCACGCATTCTAAGTACCGGATACTGCAAGAACAGCCGATCGATCGGCATTAAAATCTCCCCCATCCGCCCGTCCTTGCAGATCTTTTCAATCTCTAAAAGAGTGTAACTTTCCGACTCTAAAAACGAACTGACCCGCGTGCGCTTCAGGCTTTTCATGCAGCCACCGCAGCCCAGTTTCCGCCCCACATCCTCGCAGAGAGTGCGGATATAGGTGCCTTTACTGCAAGTGACAAGGAAGCGGATAGTATTTTCATCAGAAGCATTTTTCTGCGAAATTTGAGAAAATATAGTTTCTAAAATCTTGATGGAATAGATTGTGACCGGGCGTGGGGCGCGCTCCACCGTCTTTCCCTCCCTCGCTAACTCATAGAGTTTTCTGCCGTTTACCTTTAACGCGGAGTACATCGGCGGGATCTGCTGATAGGTTCCGACAAACGACAAAAGTGCCCGCTGTGCCTCCCCTGCATCTGCTGTCACAACTTTGCTGCTTAGTATCCTGCCTGTTATATCCTGTGTATCCGTCTCCAAACCAAAAAGGATTACCGCCTCATATTCTTTGTCTTTGTCAAGCAAAAGTTCGCAGGCTTTCGTCGCCTGACCCACACAGACGGGAAGTACACCTTCCGCCTCCGGATCAAGCGTTCCCGTATGTCCAATGCGCCTCTCATGCAGAATGCCGCGCAGTTTCGCCACCACATCAAACGAAGTATATCCCCGCTCTTTGTACACATTGATAATTCCATCCATACGATCTTATTCTTCCTCCAACTGATGGGAAAGACCGGCAAGCAGGTTATTGATTGCATCGTGCATAAAGCCATGCACATCGTAACCAGCCGCCTTCTTATGTCCGCCGCCGCCAAAAAATACTGCGGTCTTGCTTACATCCACCCTGCCGTTTGAGCGCAGACTGACTTTGAGGTTCTGCGGCTGCACCTCGTAGATAAAGACCGCCACCTCGACTCCCTTCGTCACGCGCAGCTGGTCGATAATGCCGCTCAAATTGCTAGGATCAACATCGTACAAGCGCATAGTCTTATAATTCAAATACGAGAGAATCACTTTCCCTTCAAGCAAAAGCATACTTTCCATCAAGCAGCGCCCCAAAATTTGATTCTCGATATACGTCTTTTCATAGAATGTGCCATCGATCACCTTTGACGAGTCCACTCCTTTTGAGAGTAGCTTTCCCGCAATGCACATTGTCTGCTCCAGGGTATTTGAATGTTTGAACACGCCGGTATCATGTACAATGCCAAGGTAGAGTGCCTCCGCTGTGGACAGGGAAATTTTTTCCTCACGCATACAGGTAAAAAGTACCTCACAGGTAGAACTATAATCCGGATACAGCACAAGTTCCCCGGTAAAATGCCCACTGTTGCTGATATGGTGGTCAAAGCAGAGCGTATGTTTTGCACTCTTAAAATACTTTGCCGCCTCACCTAAGCGATCTTCGCTGCTGCAATCAAGGACAATAAACAAATCATACTGTTTTTCCTCCTCGAATTCCCAGACAGGCTTGCCAGAGTTCTTTAAAAATAAAAATGTCTCCGGAATGTCTCTCATATAGACTGTAATTTCCTTTTCAAAAGAAGAATTAAAATTTTCCTGCAAATAGTTGTACAGTCCAAGGCAGGCTCCAACGCAGTCGCCATCCGGACGAATATGCCCGGCAATGGCGATGGAGTCCGCCCGCGCCACCGCCTCCTCTAAAATACGACTTTCCTGTTCCGATCTCATTCTTCTTCGCTCTCCCCTGCTTCTTCACCCTCTGCAAACTCCCTGCTCTCCTCATGGAGATTTGCTGTCACATCATCAATCAATTTTGACATATTGACACCGTACTCAATCGACTGATCGCCGATAAATCTCAATTCCGGCGTATTGCGCAAATTGATCCGACGTGCTAATTCGCTGCGCAGAAAGGAGGCAGCACTCTTTAGTCCGGAAAGCGTTTCCTTCTGCGACTGCTCGTCGCCAAGCACGCTGACATATACTTTCGCCGTCTTTAAATCCGGTGCCACCTCGCAGGCAACCACGGATGTCATCGGATTGACACGCGGGTCTTTCAACTCCTGCGAGATCAGCACGCTAAGTTCTTTTTGTACTTCCTGATTGATTCTTGTATTTTTAATACTGTTTTTTCTCATTATCTTGGAACCTCCACCATTACATAGAACTCTACCTGGTCAAATTCCTGCAAGTCGTTAAACTTCTCAAAAACAAGACCACATTCATATCCGGCGGCGACCTCCTTCACATCGTCTTTAAAGCGTTTTAACGAGGCGAGTGAACCTTCAAAAATCAGCTTTCCCTCTCTCGTGATTCTCGCCGAACACCCTCTTACAATCTTGCCGTCAAGCACATAGGAACCGGCGATCACGCCAAGCCCTGATGCGCGGAAAGTCTGGCGAACCTCCGCATGACCAATTATTTGCTCTTCATAAGTCGGATCAAGCATTCCCTTCATTGCCGCCTCAACATCTTCAATCGCGTTGTAGATAACACGGTAGAGTCTTACATCTACCTTCTCACGATCTGCAATATCCTTTGCGGTATTGTCTGGGCGCACATTGAATCCAATAATAATCGCATTGGACGCGCTGGCAAGGGTAACATCCGACTCGTTGATTGTGCCTACGCCGCCATGAATAATGCGCACCGCCACTTCCTCGTTGCTAAGCTTTAACAGGCTCTGCTTTACCGCCTCCACAGAACCCTGCACGTCCGCCTTGACAATCAGGTTTAACTCCTTGATATTGCCCGCCTGAATCTGCGAGAACAGCCCGTCAAGCGACAGCTTTGCCTTTGTGTCGGCAAGCAGTTTTTCCCTGCCCTGAGAAATATATGCCTCCGCAATATTTCGCGCTTCCTTCTCGTTGTTTGTCGCCATGAAAATCTCACCCGCTGCCGGAACATCGTTTAAGCCTAAGATTTCCACTGGAGTGGAAGGGGTCGCTTCCTTCACACGCCTGCCCTTATCGTCAATCATTGCGCGCACCTTGCCGTAGGCTGAACCGATTGCCACACAGTCGCCGACGTGCAGCGTACCCTTCTGCACAAGAATGGTTGCCACCGGTCCGCGCCCCTTGTCAAGTTCCGCCTCAATTACAATGCCGCGCGCGTTGCGGTTTGGATTTGCCTTCAACTCGCAGATCTCTGCGGTCAAAAGGATCATTTCAAGGAGCTGTTCAATCCCCTCCTTTGTGTGCGCAGAAACTGGTACAAAAATTGTCTCTCCTCCCCAGTCCTCAGCTACCAGCTCATGTTCTGTTAGCTCCTGCTTTACGCGCTCCACATTCGCACTCGGCTTATCGATCTTATTTACTGCCACGATAATCTGCACACCAGCGGCTTTTGCGTGGTTGATCGCCTCCACCGTCTGCGGCATTACACCGTCGTCCGCCGCGACCACAAGAATTGCAATATCCGTGGACTGCGCGCCGCGCATACGCATGGAAGTGAATGCCTCGTGTCCCGGCGTGTCAAGGAATGTGATTTTCTCCCCATTCTTTTCCACAGTGTAAGCACCAATATGCTGCGTAATGCCGCCCGCCTCCTTCGCTGTAACATTTGTTTCACGGATGGCATCCAGCAGGGAGGTTTTTCCGTGATCGACATGACCCATAACACAGACCACTGGCGGGCGTTTCTCCATCAGCGACTCATCCTCCACCGCCTCTTTCAAAAGTTCTTCCACCACATTGACTTTTACTTCCTTCTCAGCAATGCAGTTAAATCCAAGAGCAATCTCTTCCGCTTCCTCAAAAGTGATCTCCTGGTTGATGGAAACCATCTTTCCCTCAAGGAAAAGCTTCTTTACCAACGCTGCCGGAGCCTGCTTCATCTTTTCCGCCAATTCCTTGATGGTTACAATTTCCGCAAGAACAATGGTCTTAATTTCATCTTCCTTCTCCTGTGTGACCGGCTGCGGCTTTGGCTTGATAAATGCGCCCTTGCGGTTAGGATCTTTCTTGTTCTTTAAAACGCCGTCTTCCATGTCGCGATCGCGCCCGCGATCCCTGTTCTTATCACGGCTGCGATCATTAAATGCTGCCGCGCGCTGCTCCTTGGTCAGCTCATTTGCAAGATCAGCCTTGATGCTGCTCTTTTCTCCTCCCCGGTTATCTCTGCCGCCGCGCCCATAAGAGCTGCGGTTATTATTATATCCAGAATCCTTATCGCCATCCTTATTATATCCGCCTCGACTGCCCTGACTGCGATCGCCGCCCCTTGCCTGACCAGTTCTCCCCGCATACTGTCCCTGACCACGATCGCCGCCTCTTGTCTGACTGACTCTGCGATCGCCGCCCTGACCACGATCCGAACGGGAGCGATCTCCCTGCCCTGAACGATTTCTATCATCGCGGTTTCCCCCCTGACCACGGTCAGAACGGTTTCTATCATCGCGGTTTCCCCCCTGACCACGGTCAGAACGGTTTCTATCATCGC
>CAJUCG010000238.1 GCA_910585065.1 uncultured Lachnospiraceae bacterium | reverse complement strand
GATCCGTGCCCTTGCCGCCCTCAAAAGCAACGCCGTCCATAAACCCTTCATAGTCGATCGTCGCAATATCCCCCATGGCAACAGCTCTATCTTCCACCGTCACTGTCCGGGAATTCTGCTCTCTCGCCTTGTCAAGTTCGGCATTTAGCTCCTCGTCGGAAACAGAAAGATCTGCTTTCTCCACCTCGATGCCCTTATACTGACCAAGTGTGACCGTAGGCTTTACCGCAACCTCAGCCGTAAAAATAAAATTCTTGCCTTTCTCTATCTGCACTACCTCGATCGACGGTCTTGCAACAATCTCAAGTCCGCTCTCCTTCGCCGCCTGCTCATAGGCTTCCGGGATAATCTCATTTGCCGCATCCTCATAGAAAACGCCCGCGCCGTACATCTTCTCAATAATGGATCGCGGAGCTTTGCCCTTGCGAAATCCCTGCACATTGATCTTGCCCTTATTCTTATGATAAACCTTATCGAGCGCCTTCTCAAAATCTTCTGCGGTTGCTTCTATCGTAAGCTTCACCATATTCTTTCCCAAATCTTCTACCTGAAAACTCATCCGTTTTTTCCTCCTTATATCATGTCCCGGATATCTGCCGTAAGCTCTCCGCTCTGCCCTTTTTTGAACGGTTCTTCTCTGACGGCGTACAGACATATAATATCATTTTCCGATTATAGCATATCTCTTTCAAAAATGCTACTATTTTTTTCAAAAACTGCGAGGCAGTTTATCCCCTCCCTTTTTTATGCATGGGGGGAAATTTTTTTCCTCTTAATCTATGCAAGTTCCTCCAATACGCTTACCACCTGTGAAACCTTCTCCCTGCAGATCGCGTCGGTTGCCGCCTCTACCATAACGCGCACCACTGGTTCTGTCCCGCTGCCGCGCACTAAGATTCTGCCATTTTCTCCGAGTTCATTTTCCACGCGCGCCACTTCTGCAAGCACCTTTTCATCCTCCATCGCCGCCTTCTTATCCTTCACGCGGACATTTACCAAAAGCTGCGGGTAAATCGTCAAATCTTTTGCCAACTCCGAAAGTTTCTGCTTTTTCTCAAGCATAACTTCCATTACTTTAAGCGAAGTCAAAATACCATCACCCGTCACTGCGTGCTTGCTGAAAATAATATGTCCGGAATCCTCCCCTCCCAGACAGTGCCCGTTCTTTACCATATTTTCCGATACATATTTATCCCCGACTGCCGTCTTTTCATAGTGAATATTCTTTGCGTCGAGTGCCTTGTACAACCCGAAATTAGACATTACTGTTGTTACAATAGTATCATTATGCAGCTCACCCCTCTCATGCATATAGCATCCGCAAAGATACATAATTGCATCGCCAGAAAGCACTTTTCCCTTCTCGTCCACACACATACAGCGATCAGCATCGCCATCGTAGGCAAATCCCGCATCCAGACCATTCTCCACCACAAAATTTTGCAGTTTTTCGATATGGGTTGAACCGCATTCCGCATTGATATTTGTTCCGTCCGGCTCACTGCTCATCACAAAAGTCTTTGCGCCGAGCGTATCAAACACCCCCTTCGCCACTGTGGTGGCTGACCCATTGGCTAAGTCAAGCCCTATCCTCATATCGCCGAATGAGCGCGTAGCCAAAGAGATAAGATAGCCAATATAGCGGTGTCTCCCGATAGAATAGTCCACCGTGCGCCCGATATTTTCCCTTGTCGCATATGGCAGTTCTTCTATCTCTCCATCTAAATACGCCTCGATCTTTTCCTCGATCGATGCCTCAAGTTTATACCCCTTGCCGTTAATTACCTTAATCCCATTGTCATAATAAGGATTATGGCTCGCCGAAATCATAATGCCACAGTCAAAATCCTCACTGCGCACCACAAAAGAAACGCTTGGAGTCGGCGTTACATGCAGTAAATACACATCCGCTCCGCTTGCGGTAAATCCCGCTGAAAGTGCGTCTTCAAACATATAACTTGAGCGGCGTGTATCTTTTCCAATCACTACCTTCGCCTTGTGTTCCTGCCCGTAGTACCATCCCAAAAACCTGCCCACTTTAAATGCGTGTTCCGCCTTCAGCCCCACGTTTGCCTCACCCCGGAAACCGTCCGTTCCAAAATATTTACCCATCACTTCTGCTATGCCATATGGCATACTCCTTTCCAAAACTTTAGTCATCTTCTTTTCTTGACACTTAATTTATATTTATTCTGTGTATTCTGTATAATCTAATTACCAAATATTTCCACTTTTTCTCTCGTCTGCACGCCTATTACAAATTCCTGCAATGCCGCAAGACATTGTACCATATCTTTCAGATATGTTCCCTCCGGGGGATGCGCATGATTTCTCCCTGCGGTCGAATGCAAATCAGCGCGGGTACAATGCCGCAAGACATTGTACCATGTTTCCCCAGAAAAAGCAAGACCGGGCGCATTATTCCTGTGTCCGGTCAATTTCATCGCGGATTCCCTGCATCTGATAGTCCAAGATTTCAATAAAATCCGCACAATCCTTCAATTTTTTCACAATCTCCTCCGCGTTCTGCACATCCTTCTTATATTTAAGCTTATGTTCAAGACTCGCCCAAAAATCCATTGCGATCGTGCGGAACTGCACCTCCACCTTCCGGTAAACTTTCTCGCTGGACAAAAAGATCGGTATCTCAATAATAATATGCAGACTCCGGTATCCGTTTGACTTGGGATTACGAATATAATCTTTCTTTTTTAAAAGAATAATATCATCCTGGCCAATCAAAAGCTCCGCCAGATGGTAAATATCATCCGGAAACGAACAGATTACGCGCACTCCCGCCACGTCGGAAAGCTTCTCACTGATATTTTCGACTGTGACTGAAACCCCTTTTCGCATCAGCTTTTCATAGATGCTTTCCGGAGATTTTAATCTGCTCTTTATCGACTCGAATGGATTGCGGTTATATTTCAGAGAAAATTCTTCATTTAAAATCCGAAGTTTCGTCTCGACTTCCATAATCGCGCTGCTATACTGCATCATCAGATCATTGAATGGTCTTGCCTCTTTAAGTTTCTCCGCCTGCATCTGAATAATCAATTTCTGTTTGCGCAGCCGTTCCGTCTGGCGTTCTACCTTCGCCTCAAGCTGGTTTTTACAGGCAAAAAGTTCCACTGTATTTCTCACTCGGTTTTTGACAATGGAAAATTCAAATGGCTTGTGAATAAAATCAGAAACACCCATCTCAAAACATTGATTCTCCACCTCCGCCGCCTGCTCCCCGCTGATCACAAGCACCGGAATACGCCCAAGCCATCCGTTTTCCTTCATTTTTGCAATCACGCCAAAACCATCTTTTTTCGGCATCTGTAAATCCAAAAGTATCGCCACAATTTCACTTTGATATTTTTTCAGCTTCTCGATCGCCTGATCCCCATCCTGTGCCAATTCCACTATGTAATCATCCCGTAGCATCCCATAGAGTAATTCCCGGTTGACTTCTGCATCATCTACAACCAATATCCTTTGCATAAACCCCTCCACATATCTGTAATGCAACTTCCAGCCCTCTCTATACAATATTACCATAGTTTTGCTTTGAAATCCACTACATTTTTTGAATATTTCGACCTTTTTTTACATTTTCGCTTCCCATAGAATTGCTTTTTTGCTATAATAAATAGTATTATTCAAAATTTTTGAAACAGGAGGCTGCCATGTCAGGAAAAACCCCTCAATTAAACCAGACAAATACCCACGGCAAGGATACTTCTATTGAACGCTGTCTTTGCAAAGCACTCTGGCAAAAAGGATACCGCTACCGCAAAAATTGTCAGACCCTCCCCGGCTGCCCAAATATTGTTCTGCCCAAATATAAAATTGCTATTTTCTGCGACAGCGAATTTTTTCATGGGAAAAATTGGGAAATCTTAAAACTACAATTAAAAAAAGAAAAAGATCCGGATTTCTGGATAAAGAAAATCGAACATAACCAGATCTGTGATTGGGAGAACGACAAAAAACTTTTGTTTTTGGGCTATACGGTAATGCATTTCTGGGGACAGGATATCTTAAACCATACGGACGAATGTTTAAGAGCAATTGAAGAGTCCATATGGGAAAATAAGATCTCTGATACCGACCTTGCCGATCCTTTTTTGGGGGATGATTGATAAAAGTATTTCACGGAAATAGCATGGCAGGCGTAAAAACAAGGTGTCTCTAAAATGCGCATCGATATGCGCAGAATTTTTATGCTGTTAGTTTATCCTACAAACAGCGATCACAAATATAACAGCGCAGCAGTTTTTGCTGCGCCGCACTACTTTTAATTTGTCATATTTGCACTTTAACTTTGCCCTTCCTATTCTGTTTTCTCCTCCGAGGATTTCCTTAATCCTGCTGTTTTTCCTCTAAAGTTTCTGTGCCAATTTCCTTATCAAGCCCCACTGCAAATGCAAGAATGGAAAAATTCTTTTCCTCCGAGCCTTCGGACATTTTTATCTCAATGACATGTTCTTCTTCCTTGCTTCCCTTTATTAGCTGCACTGGAACCGGATTATTCCAGCCGCCCTCCGAATAGCCATCCACTTTCATTACAAACTTGCCATCTACATACACATCAACGCTTCCAAATTTTTTGTCGCCGCTCTGCTTGTACGCCATCAGCAAACTCTTGCAGTTTACCTTCATTTGGAAAACTTCATTTCCACTCCCTGCTTCATGCATCCA
>CAJUCG010000237.1 GCA_910585065.1 uncultured Lachnospiraceae bacterium | reverse complement strand
ACCATAATCCTCTGCTAGATACATATAAGTACTATTGATGCTGTTCGCTGTTGTCTTTTCCTTTAAATCCTCAAATGTAGCGATCTCATTATTGTCGCTCCCGACAATTAATGCTGTGCGGATATAGGCATAGGCATCAGTAAAATCATATTTCTCACTGCGGTCGTCCGTGACTTCCACGCCGTTGATCATTAAATCATAGCGACCAACCTCAAGCCCCGCAAGCAGTCCGTCCCACTCACCTTCCACAAAAACTGCCTTCACTCCGAGAATTTCTGCAATTGCCTCCCCAACTTCTGTATCAAAGCCGACAAGTTTGTCGTCCTCATCATGGTATGTCCACGGTGCCCAGGTTCCCTCCATCGCAATTACAATCTCACCCTTTTCCTTAATGCGAAAGAGCAGATCTCCTTCAGACTCCTCCTTCTTTCCACAGCCCGCCGGAATGCAGAACGTCAAAAGCAAAACTGCCATAAATACAGTGAAAATCTTTTTCATTTTCTTCCACCTCCAAATTTAATCTTTTTTCTTCAATTTTATGCTGAAATTCCCAATTTATCCCATTTTTACGCTAACCGCAAAAATTCTCTTGTCCTCTCCTGCTTCGGGCACTCAAAAAGGTCTTTCGCGCTTCCTCTCTCCACTACCGTGCCGCCCTCCATAAAAATCACTTTGTTCGACACAGTTTTCGCAAAATTAAGCTCATGGGTAACCACAATCATGGTCATCCCATCACCCGCAAGTTGGCGCATTACTTCCAGTACCTCCCCGGTTAGTTCCGGGTCAAGTGCTGAAGTCGGCTCATCAAAATAGATAATCTCCGGCTGCGTGGCAATTGCCCTGGCGATCGCCACTCTCTGCTGCTGTCCGCCGGAGAGCTGATGCGGATAATAATTATACCGCGCGGAAAGCCCGACTTTGTCAAGCATCCGATGTCCAACGGCAATCGCTTCTGCTTTTGGCATTTTGCGCGCCACGATAAGCCCCTCCGTCACATTCTGAAGTGCTGTCCGATTGAAAAAAAGATTATAGCTCTGAAAAACAAAGGCAGTTTTTTTGCGCAGTCTGGCGATATCCTTCTTTTTGATACGGCCAAAGGTAAATTCTTCCCCATCAAAACACATTGTCCCGCCGTTTGCTGTCTCCAAAAAATTCATACAGCGAAGCAGTGTCGTCTTTCCCGAACCACTCGGTCCTAAAATGGCAATCACATCGCCTTTTTCTACATTTAAATCAACACTCTTTAGAACTTCGCCCTCCCCGAAATCCTTGCGTATGCCTTTTACCTCCACCATACTCAAAGTTTAGTTCCCCTTTCTTTGTCCGCTGCCCTTTTTGTGCCACGGTAACGGTTTAAACGCTTTTCTCCAAGATGCTGTAACCAGGTCAATATTGTTGAAAAGCAAAGATACATCAGTGCCACCTCCGTGTAGACAAGCAAAGGCTCATAGGTTCGCGCCACAATGCGCTGTGCTGCCATAAACATTTCTGCTACCGTAATGCTTGCGACAAGTGAAGTATCCTTCATCATCGAGAGCAGAGAATTCGACAGCGGAGGGAAGGCTGTGCGCATCGCCTGCGGCAATACAATTCTGCGAATAATTTGGTGATATCTCATCCCGACGCAGTACCCCGCCTCCATCTGTCCAACTGGAACTGCCTCAAGCGCGGCACGCATCGTTTCCGCACAGTAGGCTCCCTCGTTGATCGCCAAAACAAATGCGGCGCAAACAAAAGGATTGATCAGGTATCCCAGCCCTGAGATCCCATAAAATACAAGGTAGAGCTGCACAATCAGCGGTGTTCCGCGGATGATCCAAATATACACTCTTGCTATCTGCTTTAGTCCCCTCACATTGGCAAACTGAATCAATGCCACGAAAATGGCAATCACAAGTGCCATCGCAAAGGCGATCGCCGTTAATGGCAAGGTCACTTTAAGCCCTGGCAGCAGTATTTTCCAAAAAGAATCCGTCAGGATATGTAATGTGCGTTCACTCATTTTGCTAGCCTTTCTATTCAATTTCCCAGATAAGACGGCGAAATCTTAGGATAAAAAGCATATATCCCGCCGTACTGGTGTTTCATTCTAACATATTCTCTGGCAAATTGCAATATCCACAAATTTTCATTATACTGTTTTGGTTTATGATCCGCTCGATTTATAGTGCCGCACCCCAAATTTCCATAAGAGCAGAGCAGGAAATAAAAATAAACACGCAAAGAGCGGAAGAAAAATATAGAATAAATTTTTGCTTCTCTCTAAAATATACAAAAGTGGATAATACTGCACAAGTGCGTAAGGGATGAAAAATGTGGTTAATAAGAGCATTTTTTTGCCGTAGACTGCGATCGGGTATTTCCCGAACTCCCTTGCACCGTCCGTAAAGACATTCATAAATTCCAATCCGTCCAAAGTAAAAAAACACAGTGCCGCATAGATCAAAAACAGCGCGGTAAAAATAACTGTCCCGCCAATTAACATAAAGATCACGGTAAGAATTTTTAAAAAGTCCCACTCCACGCCGCTTTTTGCCACCCCGTACACAAACATTACGATAGCCTGAAACATCCGCCCGATCCTAGTCAATTCAAATTTGCTGCCAAGCACCTGCAAGATCTCATTCTGCGGGCGCACCAAAATACGGTCAAATTCCCCGCTCTTTACCGTGCCTGGAAACAGATCAAAGCCCCGCGCCCACATTTCCGCAAGTGAAAATTCCAAGAGAACCACCGAAAAACACAGCAGCACTTCGCTGTAGGTAAAGCCCTCCACCGCAGAAAATCTCTGAAACATAAAGAAAATCCCCAAAAATACATTGAAGGATACCAAAAACTGCCCCATTGCAGAAAGAAAAAATGAAGTTTTATACTGCATCATGGAGCGGATATGAATGGAAATATACCGCCGATAAAGGCGGAGTGCCCGGTAAATTTTTCCCATATTTTTCCTCCTCTTCTAATTAGAACTTCCCTCAGCCCCCCTGCACGGTAATTTTCTTTAATGCCACGCGGCATAGTAGTTTCCCCGCTCCCGTAACAACAAATAGCCAGAAAATCTGCAGCAAAACAGCTTTTTTCATCTCCGCCCCACTCATGCTCCCACTATAGATTCTAAGCGGAACATTCTGCATTGCTGCAAATGGCAGCAGTTCCATAATCTTTTGTACCTTCTCTGGAAAAAACGGAAGCGGGATCACTGCCCCTGCAAAAAATTCCACGGAGGATAAAAATAGCATACGCAGCCCCTGCGGAGAGATAGTAAAAAAGGTTAGCACATAGATAAATACACAAAAGGATACCGTCACAGCAAGACCAATCAAAAGTGTTAATATAAAAAGCAAAAAATGAAGCTCATCCGCCGGGGCAGTAAGCCCGTAGGGCGCGGGCAGGAAAATTGCCACAAACAAGATGGGAAAACACCGAAGAACCGCCCGCGAGGTGCGATTCGCAAGGCTTCTCGCAAACCACATATTGTAGATATCAACGGGGCGGCACAATTCGTAGGCGATATTTCCATTTACAATGGAGTCAAAGATCTCCCCCTCCATCATCCATGCCGCAAAGAATGCAAGAAATGCCTGCTGCATCCAGATATAGGAGGCGGTTGCAGACAGACTCATTGGAAAGGCAGCGGCATCCGCGCGGTAAAACGCGGAGAAGATCATAATTTCCATAAATCCCCAGAAAAATTGTGTAAAAATTCCCGCAAGTGCTGCTATGCGGTACTGTAGCCCCATCGAAAATCTTAAACGAAAAAAAGACAGATATTTTTTCACTTTAATCCACCTTCCAAATATTATAATTCAAAACAAGTCCATACAGATTTTTTATATATTATAGGATCGATACAATTCTGCCACAGTCTCGTCAATGCTTTCACCGCCCTTTTTAATATCTGCAAGTGTTCCATCCATCAAAATTTTTCCCTTGCCAATCAGAATAATCCGGCTCGCCAGTGCTTCAATATCCTGCATATCATGTGTGGTTAAAAGTACAGTCGTTTTATGCGTATGATTTAATTTCAGGATAAAATCCCGCACAGCAAGCTTTGAGACCGCATCCAGTCCAATTGTCGGCTCATCAAGAAACAAGATCTGCGGCCGATGTAATAGTGATGCGGCGATCTCACAGCGCATCCGCTGTCCCAAGGAGAGCTGCCTTGCCGGGGAACGCAGCAGCTCTTTTAGAGTTAGGAGTTCGGTAAGCTCCTCAAGACTGTTTTTGTATACTTCCTTAGGGATCATATAGATATCCTTTAACAGTTCAAAGGAATCTATGACGGGAACATCCCACCAAAGCTGCGAGCGTTGTCCGAAGACCACACCGATCTTTCCCACATGTTCCACCCGCTTTCTATAGGGAATGCGGCCATCCACTAAAACCGTACCTGAGTCCGGCACTAAAATGCCGCTCAATATTTTGATGGTAGAACTTTTTCCCGCCCCGTTCGGACCAATATAGCCCACCATCTCCCCATCCCCAACTGAAAAACTCACATCATCAAGTGCCCTAATTTCCTCGTATTCCCGGTGAAACAATGCTTTTAATGCCTGACCAAAGCCAGCGTCCCGCTTTGCAATCCGGTAGGTCTTTTTTATATGTTCCATCGTTATCATAACTTACTTCCCCTCTTCTGCTACTCAAAATATAGACAAATATACCCATATCGAGATATTGAAAGTTTTCACAAACATTTCTTACTGTT
>CAJUCG010000236.1 GCA_910585065.1 uncultured Lachnospiraceae bacterium | reverse complement strand
CAGGCTCGTGCAGACGAATATGCTGCTGATGCGGCGCACGAGTCGCGCGGCGAGTAGGAGGGAAGGAGTCTTCCCTACTTGATTGCGCAGGGGCGTGAATATATGTAAATACACATGAAAGATAATTTCTTAAAATTTATCGGATTTATGAAAATTATCTTTAAAAAAGAAATTTATCCTTGTAATAGAAAGAAAAATATGGTATTCTATTGCTGGGAAATTATTATGGCGATGTGGCGGAACTGGTAGACGCGAAAGTATAAAACTGGTCATGTCTGTGACCGAAGCAGCAATCTTCTTTTTTTGATAGCCAATATCAATGCAGGTTCAACTCCTGCCATCGCCTTTACGGGTCTGGTTTTTCCGGTTTTTGGAAAACCGGTGTGGTCATGTTTGTGACTAAAGCAGCAATTTCTTTGCAGTTCGAACCTGCCAGACCCGTTTGTGGTGCTTGCAGCAAATTTGGGTTGCGATAAAACTTAGGGCACCATGGAAAAAATATGAAGTTTTTTGTGGCATTAACAGCAAAACCCGAATGCGAATCCGAAGGTGACCATATTTTTTAAATATGGCAGATGGTTCAAATCCATCATTCTAGGCAAAATATGTCATGATTTCATATGATGATTTTATATTAGGAAAAAATATAGTGGCGCACACAGCAGACCAAAATGGTAAAGAATCTCCCACATCCGGGGGATTGTGGTTCAAATCCACACACTGGACATTGTCCAGTATGCGTCATGGAAAAGAGGTTTTATGAGTTTTGCAGAGGAAATGAGGAAAGCGGGAAATTTTACGCACACGGAAAATGGGGCAGTGGCACTTGGAACAACGGGGAGTGCATGTCTTGATTTTTTTGGGATGGCGGGTGCTTTGCGCGAGGCAGAAGAGAGCAGAATTTGCTCTCTCTTTGCCGAGGCATTTTTGGAAGATCCACTGTTTGCGACAAAGATTGTATTTTATGCAAGGGATATTCGCGGGGGGCTTGGCGAGCGAAAAACATTTCGGATTCTGTTAAGGTATATGGCAGAAAGGCATCCGGAGGCACTTTTGCCAAATCTTGATTTAGTTGGCATATTTGGACGATATGATGATCTGTACTGTCTAATTGACACTCCGTTAGAGGATGCGATGTGGGCGGTGATGAAGGCGCAGTTTGAGGAGGATCTAAAAAACCTTCATGCAGGGAATGCGATCTCACTGCTTGCAAAATGGATAAAGACTGCCGATGCAAGTTCGGAAAAAACGCGGAAACTAGGGATTTTAACCGCGCAGAGATTAGAATATCCGGTCTATCATTTCAAGCGAATTGTGCGCAGTATGCGAAAGCAGATCAAGGTGGTAGAATCTTTAATGTCGGCGAACCGCTGGGAAGAAATTCAGTATTCCGAAGTGCCAAGCCGCGCGATGATGATTTATCGGAAGGCGTTCCTCAGGCATGATGAGGCGCGCTTTAAAGAATTTATTGAGAGGGCAGTAAGCGGGGAGGTAAAGATTCATTCCGGCACTCTCTACCCATATGATATTGTAGAAAAGATCTTGTACCAAAAAGAGAATTCATCGGTACTTGAAGCGCAGTGGAAACAATTGCCGGATTATGTGGAAAAAGGGACAAATGTGGTAGTGATGGCAGATGTGTCCGGCTCAATGTACGGAAGACCAATGGCAACTTCCATTGGTCTTGCGATCTATTTTGCAGAGCGCAATACTGGGGAGTACCACAATCTTTTTATGACGTTTTCGGGCAGTCCGCAGATTGTTGTGTTAAAAGGGGAGACCTTAGCGCAGAAGATTGGAAGTGTGTCAAAATCGGTGTGGGGGATGAATACAAGTCTTGAGCTGGCATTTATGCGTGTGCTGGAGATTGCGGTTGCAGGGAGCGTAAAAAAGGAGGAGATGCCAAAATCAATTATTGTGATCTCCGATATGGAGATCGATGTTTGCGGTGATAAAGAATGGACTTTTTATGAGGAGATGGCGGCGCGATACCGCGAGAAGGGATATGAGATCCCGAATGTGGTATTCTGGAATGTCAATGGCAGACATGATATTTTTCATGCGGACAAAAACCGCAGGGGCGTGCAGCTCTGCTCCGGACAGTCCGTAACCGTATTTCAGCAAATACTTGCCTGCGTGGGAAGCACGCCGATAGAGATGATGAAAAAAGTGATTGATTCGGAGCGTTATGCTTGTATCCGAGTGGAGATGAAATAGATAAGAGGTTGCGGATGCACACCGGGGAGGGATATAATGATTTTACTGCCATGGCCGAAACAGGTATTGGAAGGGATTGGAAATTTTAGACTTGATTTTGACGCGGTGATCGCGATGGATTTATCCTGCCCGATGGAGGCGAGAGTTTATGCGCAGATGCTTGCAGAGGAGATTGCAAAGTGCGCGGGGGTGGAGATTATGCTGGTGCGCGGAAGCGCGAGAAAAGGCGATATTCGTCTTTGTGTGGACGCGGCATACAGCGAATCTTCCTACCGCCTTTCGATCGGGGAGGAAGGTGTGACCGTCTGCGGGGGCAGTTTAATTTCCCTGGGATATGGTGTGCAAACGCTGCGGCAATTGTTTCGTCAGTATGCTGGGCTTTTGCCGGTTTTGCAGATTGAAGATGAGCCGGATTTTAAGACAAGAGGATTTTTTCATGATATTACGAGGGGGCGCGTGCAGACACTGCCAAATCTAAAAAAAATGGTGGATACCATGGTTTTTTATAAGCTGAATCACTTGCAGCTTTATATTGAGCATACCTACCTGTTTCGCGGCATAACAGAATTATGGCGGGATGAGACTCCGCTTAGCGCGCAGGAGATTATGGAGTTGGATGATTACTGCTTTGCGCGCGGGATTGAATTGGTGCCGTGCCTAGCAAGTTTCGGGCATCTTTATAAGCTCCTTGGCACGCGCACCTACGCGGAATTGTGTGAGCTTGAGAACAGCGTGGGGCAGGAGTTCTCTTTCTGGGATCGGATGGGACACCACACATTAAATGCTGCCGATAAAAGATCAATGGAGTTAATTACCTGTATGATCGGGGAGTTTATGTCGTTGTTTCGCTCAAACAAATTTAATATCTGTGCGGACGAGACTTTTGATCTGGGGACGGGGAGAAGCAGGGAGGCGGCTAACGAGAAGGGACGGGATGTTCTCTATGTGGAGTTTGTTTCCGGACTGTTTGACTTCCTGATAAAAAATGGGAGAACGCCAATGTTTTGGGGCGATATTATCTGCCAGAGTCCAGAGCTTTTAAAACGTTTTCCAAAAGAGGTGATCTGTCTTGCCTGGGGATATTCAGAAAACCAGGAGGATACGGAAGTCCGGATTTTGCACGAGGCAGGGACAAGGCAGTATGTTTGCCCGGGGACACGCGGATGGAATCATTTTGTCAATCAGATGCAGGAGAGTTATCAAAATATTGTAAGGATGTGTGCTTACGGCAGAAAATATGGCGCGCTGGGCGTATTAAATACGGATTGGGGAGATTATGGGCATATTGGAATTCCAGATTTTTCCATCCCCGGCATGATCTATGGTGCAGTCTTCTCGTGGGGGGAAGGGTTTGATTTTGACGCGTTAAATCACATGATTTCGGTTTTGGAGTATGGAGATGCTTCGGGCGAGTTTATGGACTGTCTTGCAAAGGTGAGCGGATGTGAGATATTTGGCTGGGCGGGGGCGGTGCAGTTTAAGGAATGGTCGCAGAAGGGAAAGGATACACAGGGACTTCTTTCTCTGTGCGCGGATAAAGAGTGTTTTGAAAAGATAAAAGAGCGGATAGCCGCACTCTCGGAGAAAATTTTCTTTGCGAGCCGCAGTATGGAGCTAGAGAAAAGACCGCTTGCCGCCTACGCAGTGTTTTGTCTGCGCATGATCTCGGTCTGGAATGTGGTGGGAGAGTGTCTTTTAGTGCCAAAGGATATGCAGGAGCGGATGGCACTTGCAGGACAGCTAGAACAATGTCTCTACCACTATAAAGAATATTGGAGGAAGAATAGCAAGGAGGGCGATCTCGCAAAGATTTCGGATGTATTTTTCTGGTATGCGGATCTGCTGAGGCAGGGTGGGAGGTAAAAATGTTTGCTGCTATGTGGGGGGTATGCATTGATATCAAACAGTACGAGGCGGGAATTTATCAACAGGTTGTCCTGTATGAAATGCGGAAGGATGGCAGTGTGCTGATTTTGATGCCTGAACGAGCTGCCGGAGTGATCTGTTCTAAGGGAGAAGAAGAGATATTGGCATTACCTGCCCCGCCGAAATATATTTATGGACAGAGGGTTTTTCCGGTAAACCATCCAGAGCGGCAGGGGATTATATCTAAAATTGGCTGGCATTTTAAGAGAACCTGCTGTTTTTATGCAATTGCGGTGGAGGGGAAAATGCAAAAGAAGAGGTATTTTGACAGCGACTTGGCACCTGCGGAAAATGGGGACGAAAAAAAATATTAAAAACTTGAAAAAAATTGTTGACATTTCTCTGAACCTGATATATAATAACTCTCGTGTCACGGAGAAGACTGATACAGGCGGCCGTGCACCAGCAAAAACCGGGGTGTGGCTCAGTTTGGCTAGAGTGCCTGATTTGGGATCAGGAGGTCGCAGGTTCGAATCCTGTCACCCCGATTTTATCAACTTAACAGTAGCTGCTATGCAGGTGTGGTTCAATGGTAGAACACCAGCCTTCCAAGCTGGATACGTGGGTTCGATTCCCAT
>CAJUCG010000235.1 GCA_910585065.1 uncultured Lachnospiraceae bacterium | reverse complement strand
CTTTCCAAATGTCCATAGCCCCTGCACATGATCACTATGTTCATGTGTAATAAAAATCGCGCTTAAATCTCCCGGTAAAACCGAAACCTTCTTTAGTCCCTCTAAGATCCGTTTCGCGCTGATCCCCGCATCCACAAGGATATGCGTGTTTTTTTCTCCGACATAAATACAGTTTCCACTGCTGCCGCTGGCAATACTACACAAACGCATATTTTCTTTCTCTCCACTTCTTACGCAGAAAAAAGGGCGGTAAAAACCGTCCCTTTCCACGATCAATTTTCTTTCTCTTCGGAAATAATCTTTACTTTTGACTGGTAAAGTTCATCGACGGCAATCGAAAGTGCCTTGTTGCAAGTCGGTGTTACAAGCGGGTCCGCCCCATCAATCAACTGCCTCGCGCGCTTTGCGGTCGCAAGAACAATGGAATAGCGGCTGTTTACCACCGGCTCCTCCCCCTGTTCTACCTCACTATTCACTACCTGCATTAAATCAGTATAGGATGGATGTAACATAATTTACTTCTCCTTTCAAGCTGTTTTATATTATGCGACAGACAGAAATCGGCTGTTCACTGTGAATCTTCCGTGCCTTCCTCCCGCTCCGCAAGAAATTTTGCATTCACTCTGCCGGCAATTGTCTCCGGCAAAAGTGCCGAGAGTACGATCTTTCCATTATCAGAGACAATAACCGATTTGCATTTTCTGCCGCAGGTCGCATCCACATAGGTTTCATGATCTTTTGCAACCGCCACCATGCGCTTGATTGGTGCGGCCTCCGGTCGCACCACGGCAAGTATCTTATCCGCGTTCACCACATTTCCGTAACCGATGTTAATCATCCTGCTCATGGAAACTCCCCTATTCAATATTTTGAATTTGTTCTCTGATCTTTTCAATCTCTGTCTTCAGGTCAACGGCGCAGTTTGTCACTGCTAAATCGCTTGATTTTGACAGGATCGTATTCGCCTCGCGATTCATCTCCTGCGCAATAAAATCCAGTTTTCTGCCGATATTCTCCCCCGCATCAAGCGTAGCTTTCATATTTTCAATATGCGCTCTCAAACGCACAGTTTCCTCGTCCACACAAATTCGATCGGCAAAGACCGTAATCTGCGTCGCAAGTACAGACTCATCCACCTTTGTATCGCCAAGCAGCTCATTTACTTTCTCCGTCAGTTTCCTTCGATATTCCGCCACAATCTGCGGGGCGCGCTCCTCAATAAAATCGATCCCCGACAGCATCCCATCAAGTTTTTCCGACAGATCCCGCCGCAATTGTTCCCCCTCGGCCACTCTTGTCGCAACCAATTGTTTTGCTGCGCCCTCGACCGCATCCGAGAGCATCTGCCAAAGTGCCTCCTCGTCAAGTGTCTGCTCCTGTAAGACAAGTACCTCCGGGAGCTTCGCAAGACCCAACACCGTAATATCTTCCCTGATGCAAAGATCTCTGCTCATCTGTTTTAAATGCTCAACATATTCCGCCGCCAATTCTGCATTATACTTGACGCAGGTCTTCCCCTGTGTATCGTCCTCATAGGTGATAAACACATCCACTTTGCCGCGGCTGATATAGGATTTTAGAAGACTCCTAACTCCCGCTTCATAAAAATTCAATTTCTTCGGCAACTTTACTAAAAAGTCGCAGTAGCGATGGTTTACCGCCTTCATCTCCACAGTGATCTTTCCCTTTTCGTTTGCCGTTTCGTACCGACCGAAACCAGTCATGCTCTTTAACATGCACACACATTCTTTCTTTTTACAATAAATTTTGTATCCTCAAAACAGCGCATCAGATCCAATATTCAATCTATTATAAGGGAAAACCATGTATTCGTCAAGAATGGATTTTCTCTTTGTTCTCTTTAATATTCCGAAAGCTTCTTTTTCATTGCCGCATTCATCTTTGATGTACTTTTGTTAATGAAAATTGTCATAATTAGATAAAATAACAGCAGCCCTGTAGTCATGTCGTCCATAATCGTCTCCCACACGACCATTTTTTCATTCTGAGAAATTGCCTCTTTTAGCTTTTTTGCATCCATAAAACCGCAGAGAACTCCCATTGCAAGTGCTGCACACTTTGCCCTCCTGCGGCAGGAGCGATACTTTTGCATCCACTTGTATGCCTCGCTTCCCTGCACCCACATTGTCCGGTGCTTATCGCCCTGCTGGAGTGTCATCTTAATATAGTCAAAGCTATAGTGCAATTTCTTGTTCTGTTTTACCTTTTTCTTTTTCGCAGTCTTATCCTTTTTTTTCATCTACTTATCTCCTAATAATATTTTTTGAAATTGCTGAAATTTGTCAATTAAAATACACCAGTTTATCTTCCGGTTCCGGCGCACTCTCAATTGCAGTTGCGTACAGCACCGGTCCTTTCCCCCGGTATTCCTTATAAAATTCCACACGGATATCGGCAGTCACATACACATAGCTGCGATTTTTCAACGCCTCAAACGCGATCGGTCCAACATCCCCTACCTTGCACAAAAAACCTATAAACGCCACATCGTCCGCACAGCAAGTCATTGCAAAACGCCCTGGCACAAAGCTTCTTTTTGGCAGTTTCTCCGAGCGGTAGACCATCGCGCGAAATCGCACTTTTTTTCCATTATATTTCTTAGGATTGTCCATCGCATCCATATACCACAGCCCATAATCATCATCACAGAGATCAATTAATGGCGCGTCAATATCAAATGGCAGCACTTCCTCGCCCGCATCGTCCGTCACACCGTCCGCCGACTCATAGATAATCTGCCCCTTGCGGTTTACAATCTTAACGCTGCGGCGCAGAGCAATCTTGTCCGTCTCCTGCTTGCAGCGATTGAAAATAATCGTGTCCGAAAGCTTGAACTGCCCCATCATGATCGGCTTCATATTATTTAGATAATTTTGATAAGTCGATGCATCAATCAGTGTAATAATCTGCACCATCACCCAGTTTTCCGGCAGATCCTGCTCCAAAAATTCTTCGATATTCCACATCCCGTTAAACTCAATCATCACGCGCTGCGGGCGGTAATGGGCATTTAACATTCTAAGATATTCGGGGGTAAATTCTTCTTTTTCCTCCACAGTAACCACTTCGGCATGACAGGCAGCAAGTGCTTTCTCGTCATATTCTTCCTCCCCCTCCTCGCAGGCGATCACAAGTGTTTTTTCTCTGCCCGCAAAATCAGGGTCTCTTAATGTTTCCTGGATAAATGTCGTCTTGCCGCTCTCCAAAAATCCATTGATGATATATACTGGTACTTCCATAATCCCTCACAATCTTTTTTGCCAGACAAAGCGATACGGCAATAATTATTCGCCAATTTTATTTTATGGTCTTACCTTCACGCAAGAAACAGTGCTGCAATCTCATCTTCCTTTAATTTGCTTCCGATCACGCAGATGCGCCCCGTGATATCCGCAGCACCTTCTCTTATCTCATATTCGCCCGGTGTCATATCAAAGTGCAGCCATTCGCCCGTTACCGCAGGCACAATTCCCTTTGAGCGCAGAATCATTCCGCGGCGGTCACTCTCAGAAAGTTCTGCCAGTATTGCTGTAAGTTCCTCTTTAGTAAATTTATGTGGAGTTTCAATACCCCAACTAGAAAATACTTCATCCGCATGATGATGGTGGTGATGCTCACCCCCATGTTCATGATCGTGACAGCCGCAGGTGCAATCGTCGCCGTGATCTTCATGGTGATGCTCATGATCGTGATGATGGCAGCACTCCCCATCCCCACCTTCGTGATGATGTTCCTCATGGTCGTGATGATGGCAGCACTTATGTTCCTCCTCCCCATGATGGTGGTGATGCTCCTCCAAGAGTTCCCTCTCCAAGGTATTATTCTTCTCCATTGCTGCCAGGATCTGCCCGCCCGTAAGCTCGTCCCAAGGCGTGGTAATAATTGTGGCACCCGCATTGTGTTCGCGCAGTTGTTTTACGCACTCCTCTAATTTTTCCTGCTTCATTTCCTGTGTGCGGCTTAAAATAATTGTGCCCGCATACTCCACCTGATTATTAAAAAACTCACCGAAATTCTTTATATACATCTTGCTCTTTTTTGCATCAACCACCGCAGTAAAGCTATTTAACTGGATCTGTGAGGAATCCACATCCCTAACCGCCTTTATCACATCGGAAAGTTTTCCTACGCCGGACGGCTCAATCACAATGCGATCCGGTGCAAATTTTTCCAGTACTTCCGCTAAAGCCTTGCCAAAATCGCCGACTAATGAACAGCAGATGCACCCCGAATTCATCTCCGTAATCTGTACCCCGGACTCCTTTAAAAATCCGCCGTCAATACCAATCTCACCAAACTCATTTTCAATCAGTACCAATTTTTCTCCTACAAATGCCTCTGCAAGAAGCTTTTTAATCAGTGTTGTCTTGCCTGCACCCAAAAAACCAGAAATAATATCAATTTTTGTCATAAATGCCTCCATTCTAAAACCTTGTCTTTAACGCGCGACAGTAAATCAAAATATTCGCCACGCGCACGAAAACGGACTGCGGATTGGCAGATTTCCATCCATAGCCCGTTCCCTTCATTCAACTTTGTCTGTAATTATACTTCTGCGTTTTATAATTTGCAAGCAGATTTATGAAATTTTTAGAGATGTTTTCGGAAAAACTCCAAAAATTCGTCTTCTACCGCCACCCGGTCAAGTGCTTCTTCCTCCAAATCATAATAGTATTTACCCGTTTTTAAATCGATGGAAAG
>CAJUCG010000234.1 GCA_910585065.1 uncultured Lachnospiraceae bacterium | reverse complement strand
AGGCGCATTTCACCGCAGGAGATCAACCGCAAGCACAAATTTCGGCAGGCGGTTCGGGAGGGTAGGCGAGGGGATAATGTCTCGCAGTTTCGCGGAAGGAATGTAGTGACAAGACATCGCTGTGCGGTATGTGGTCGGACGGAGCTTGATGACGATTCGCTGGAATTTCGCTTTTGTTCAAAATGTGATGGGAATTATGAATATTGTTCGGAGCATTTATACACGCATGAGCATATAAAGCGGGATGGCGGAGGGAACTGATCGGACGCACTCTATAGGAGGAAAAAGAAAGAAATATGGGAGCATTATGGATACAGGGGATTAAGGGACTTTTTAGAAGGAAAAATCTCTGTTTGTTTGCGGCAGTAATTTTTTTTGGGGTGCTTGCCGGATTTTTGACGCGCAGGGAGGATGTGCAGATGGAGTCGGCAGAGCGTGTTTCCATCGGCATTGTAAACCATGATACTTCCATATATTCAAAGATGCTTTTATCCTTTTATCAGGAAAACGGTCTGTTTACTTCCTATGTTTCCGTCTATCTCGGCGAGGAGGAGGAAATCCTTTCTTGGTTTGAGGAAGGGAAACTGGATATGTATTTAGTGATTCCCAAAAATTTTGCGGACAGTATGACCTATCTTGAGCATTTGCCAGTGCAGGCGGTGATTTCTACAAGAAATCCCGCTATTGAGATTATGTTAAAAAATCTTCTGCAAAGCTATGAAAAATATATTTCCTCCGTCGAGATCCACTGTGTGGCACTCTATCAGGTAATGCTGCTCTCCGGAATGCCAAGAGAGATGGCAAAGGAGATGAATGAAAAAATTTCGGTGCAGCTAATCTTAAAGGCTCTGGCAAAAAATGATTTTTTTGAGAGACATATCTTAGAAAATTATGAGTCAGTACGATTAGTGCCATTTTATTTGCGTGAGCTAATGCTTTTGGGACTGACTTTTTTGGCATTGCTTTTGGGGCTGACTTTTCAGAAGGAACATCATGCGGGAATTTATACGCGCCTTGTCTGTCTTGGCGTGGGGAGTTTCCGAATTCTTTGGCAGAAGGAACTTTTTTTTGGAGTGCTTCTTGCCGCGGCGGGAGTGATTGCAGTTTTTTTTCATGCTTTTGATCCTTTTTCCGGACAGGTTGTCTTCCTGCTTTTTTTATATGCCTGTCTGATGGGAGCGGCAATGCTGTTTATGGCGGCTGCATTTGAGAAGATGAAAAATTATCTGCTTGCCTCCAATATGTTTTTAGTGCTTGGCGCGATTCTTGGCGGCGGGGTGATTCCTTTTATGTATCTGCCGGAAAGGATGCGCAGCGCGGCGCGCTTTCTGCCGAATTATAATTTTTTGTGTCTGATCTTTGACGCTGAGGCAGGAAGACTTACCACAAAAGATCTCGCAGAAACCGGAATGCTCTGCTCGCTCTGTATTATTATACTTATCAGTCTTTCGGGGATTTTGTACCGCGCGAAGGAGGGGAAGTATTATGATTAAAAAAACTTTTGTGCAGATGGGATTTTACCTCCGATTATTCCTGACCGATCGGGCGACGCTTTTGATCCTTTGTATCTCGGTCTTTCTTTTTTTGTTCTGTATGGCAGATTTAAACCGGGGTGCGGATGAAATGGCAGCGATCCCCATCGGTTTAATTGACCGGGATAAAAGTGAGAAGTCAGAGGAACTTGTCGGGCGATTAAAAAGTTTGGAGAGCTTTCTGGTAAAATCTGGAAATTACGAAGAACTTGTGACACTTTTGGAAGGGGGAGAGATCCGCTGTATCCTTGAGATTAAGCAAGGGTATCAGAGTGCTGTATCCGCGGGAAAATACCGGGAACTAATCTGCGTTTACCACGAGGAGGGGGACAATGTGTCGACTCTGGTAACAGATATCGCTGCCGGGGAGATGATGTATGATATCTGCCAGGCGCACGCTTATTTTGCCTACGAAAAATTACCGGAGGGTGAAAAAGAAAAATTTTCGAGAGAGGAATATGAAGCATATGCTGCTTCTTTAATTGGCGGAGAAGATTTTGATTTTGCATTTGAATTTCGCTTTGTGGAGGATGGGGGCGGTGAGCGAAAGGAGGGGTTAAAAAACAGTCTTTTTTACCGCCAGATTGTAGCGGCGATGGCTGCCATGCTCTTTTCGCTGTTTGCCATGTCTGTCATGGCGGTGGTATGCCAGCAAAAAGAGTCAGGGATCGCGAAAAGAGCCTTTCTTCTTGGGATGGGACGGGGGTCAGAGGCAGTTGGAAATCTTTTTGCCTGCACGCTGCTTAGTATGATTTTGGCAGCAGTTTTTGCGGTTTGTGTCGGGGCGGGAATGGGAGAAGGCAAAAAAATTTTTCCCATCTTCTGGACAAGCACTGTATTTTCGGTTATGATGTCATTGATATATTATCTCTTGGCAAAGGCGGCGGGAGGACTTTTTATTTATCAGATGGCGGGGACATTTATTTTGGCAATACTTGGAATATGTGGGTTCTGCTCGATTGTGGAGGGGGTTTTGCTTCCGGATTTTCCAAAATGGTTTCATCTCCTGCCAAACTGTGCGTATTTGCGCTGTATCATAAAAATATTACAGTGAGCGGATGAAATAAATACGTTTGCGATAACTATAAAATATATTGTGACAGAAAGGGTTGGTATAGGGTATGAGCGATCGAAGAAAAGAGCATGAAATACGAAAAAAGGAAATTTTTGAGCGGGGACTCTCGGTATTTTTTAAGGAGGCTGCCTCGGTAAATAATGTTTATGCGGGGACAAGTTTTCTGCTTCAATTCTATAGTTTTTATGAGAGTATTGCGGACGGGGAGCGAAAACTGTCCGGGGAAACGCTTGTGATCTGGCAGGAAATTAACCGGCTGGTAAGAGAAAATTTTCTCTCGAGTTTTGACGGGGCAAAGCGCGAGGAAAGCGCGAAAAAACTTTTTCATCTGCGAGGACAGATCACGGGGAAGATGCAGGTACTTACAACATACACTGACAGATTTTCTCTGTATGAATATATGTTAAACCGGATAGAGCCGCGCTTTTTGGGGGAAGTTTTTGTGCCGGAAGACGATGAAGCGGCAAGGGAGATTTTGCGCTATATTTTTATGGAGAAGGACAATCTTTTAGTCAACACCAGAATCCAGCAGATGCTCTCGCAGCTTCCTGTGCGGATGAGCCGCGGCAAATTTGAGAGTTTGGTGCGTGCAGGGTTTGAAAATTATGTCGGTATGGATACTGGCGCGGCGGATGATTTTGTCTATCGGATTGTATCGGTAGCAGGATTGTATGAGCCGGAGGGAATGGAGGATTACTTCCCATATTTTTCCAAATCTCTTTCTGCTTTGAAAGAGAGGGACTGGAGGGAGATGGGAGAGGCGGATTATAGGGAGGCACAGGAATTATTTTCCCGCATAGCGGGAGAAGTACAGGCACTAACGGATGATTATTACTCTTTGATGGAACTGGTAAATTTCTTGTATGCCTGGCTGTTAAATTATCCGTATGCATCGGTGGAAGCGACGGCGCAGATGGATCATTTTCTGCCGCTGCTCGGGGAGATCTGTGCTAAGGTTTCCTCCGGGGAAGAAATCCTAAATGCAGCACTTTTAGATGGGACGGAGGGCGTTTTGGAAGAATTTTCGCTCAAATTGCAAAAGATGCAGGGAACACTCTCAAAAATGGAGGAGGATGTGAGGGAAAGCGCGGCAGCACTTATGCTTGAGAAGGAATATACTTGCCTGAGAGTCAGCGCGCTTTTGTTAAGCGGCAGCCTTTTTGCCGCGCTAGAGCCCAAAGAACAGATGCAAATTGCGGATCGCGCATATCTAAAAGCGGCGGCGGATTCGCTTGTGGAAAAATTACTCACCGCGTTTTCGGTTCAGCCCCAAATTTTAAATCGCGCAATGATTGCGGCGGTGCTTGGGGAGCTGCCTGTATTTTTTAACAGTCAGAACGAAGTGATGGATTATGTGAGGGGGAGCCTTTCCGGATGCCATGAAATGGCGGAGAAAGTAGCGGGGATAAGGCTGATGAGAAAGCTGATGGAGGAGTAGATGCTTAATGTTCGAAGTGATTTGTTTGTTGGAGAATCTTTGAAGGAGAAATATCAGAAGCTTCTGCCGCGCATTGAGAAAGGAAAAAAGGTAAAAAAAGGAATTATGATGATTACCTACGCGGTAAATGGAAACGATCTTTTTGATTTGATTCCCGCAAAAGAGATGAAGCTTTCGGTGCGGCAAGAGCAGAATCTATATGTGCTTGGGCTTGCGGGGAACCGCAGGGAGGCATTTTCCATGGTGCAGGAGATGGTGATGGAGGTGTATGAAAAGACGGGGGGATTTGACGTAAGAGGGTATTTTGGATTTGAGTAAGAAAAATTTTTGTGGGCGGAAAGAGGTGCAGGCGTGATTATATTAAGTATTCTTGGAACAATTTTAAAAATTATCGGAATGATATTGTTGTGCATCCTCTTTTTGCTGCTCTTTATCCTCTTCTTGCTGCTTTTTGTCCCATTGCGCTACCGCGCGCAGCTTTTTCGCGAGGGGAAGAATATCACGGTACACGCCAAGATAAGTTATCTCTTTCACCTGATCTATCTTCCTGTGGATTTTGAGGACAAAAAGTTAAAGATATCGCTAAAAATATTTGGATTTACATTTTTTAGCAACACAGAGAGCGAGGGGGGAAAAAAGAAGAAAGCGGCGAAAAAAGGGAGGAAAAAAGCATCCGATAAGGAAGACGGAAAAGAAAACGAGGGGGAAGGGCAGGAGGTAAGAGAAGCGG
>CAJUCG010000233.1 GCA_910585065.1 uncultured Lachnospiraceae bacterium | reverse complement strand
GCTTTTATATTATCTGGGAATGGAGAATATTCTCCTGGATGACGGGCTGTACCGTGTGGCACTTTCGCGCGGCGATGTATTGCCGCCGCCAGATCATAAGGGAAAACCGGAGATTGCTGTGCCGGTGACAAATCCTGCACTGCGCAGACGTATTCTGGATTTCTTTGGGGAGGCGCGCTGGAAGGTAAATTATGAAAAGCGCGCTGCCGTTTTGCAGGCGAAGGAACGCGCGATGCTAACCGAGACCATCAAGGCAAAGCTTTTGATTCCAATGAAATATGAGGGCGCGGCACAGCCCGCACCGGGAACGCACCAGATTGTATTTGACAAGGATACCAAACTGATGTTCGCCGCGATCAAAAATCCGGCAGGGGAAACCTTTACTCCTGTTTTTACCGATTTTCTTGAACTTGGGAAAATGTATCAGCCAAAGGATTGGGGCGCGGCGGTGATCTCCATTCAGGATGCGATCCGCATCAATAAGGGCGAGGGCATTGCCATCAATCCGGCGGGGGAAAATTTGATCCTGAGAGAAAAGGCAATCGCGGCACTTACAGAGATTGTGGAGCAGCAAAAGCAGCAGCGGGAGGCGGAGGCATCTGCGCAGGAAACGAAGACAGAGGGTTGATTTATGTATCGGTTTTATGTCGAGAGGGACGCGATCGTAAAAGAGGAAATTATTTTGACAGGGGAGGATGTCAATCATATCCGCAATGTCCTACGGATGCGCGCGGGGGAGGAAGTGATTCTCTGTGACGGGATGGGGACGGATTACTGGTGCCGTTTAAAGGAACTGACAAAAGAATTCGTAACGGCATCCATCATCACAAAATCCGCGTCGGAAACGGAACTTCCCACGCGCTTTGTCCTTTTTCAGGGAATGCCCAAAAAGGATAAGATGGAATTGATTATCCAAAAGGCGGTGGAGCTTGGTGTGTGGGAAATTGTGCCAGTAATCACAAAGCGCACTGTGGTAAAACCTTCGGAGGAGAAAAAGGAGGAGAAAAAGCGCGAGCGTTTCCAGGCGATTGCGCGGGCGGCAGCAATGCAGTCCATGCGGGGCATTATCCCTAAGGTGGCGCAGGAATTGTCCTTTTTAGATGCACTGAAAAAAGCACGGACACTGGATGCGGTTTTGATTCCCTACGAGGAAGCGAGGGGGATTGAATATACAAGAAAAGTACTTGCAAAACTGGTTGCGGATGGTGTGGGAAGCATTGGTATTTTTATCGGTCCGGAGGGCGGATTTGAGAAGGAAGAAGTGCAGGCGGCGCAGGATATGGGTGCGTCCTGTATCACCTTGGGACATCGCATCCTGCGCACGGAAACTGCGGGACTTGTGACACTCTCGCTTTTGATGACCGCGTTTGAGATATAGAGCAGGAAAATAGAGAAAGAGGAATGCAATGGAATGCTATTTAGATAATGCGGCGACAACAAAAGCGTCGGACTCCGTGCGCAGGGTAATGGATCTAGTACTCGGTGAGGATTTTGGAAATCCTTCTTCCCTGCATAAAAAAGGAATGCGCGCGGAGCAGTATGTAAAGGCGGCGCGCGCGGCGATCGCAAAGACATTGAAGGCGGAGCCAAAGGAAATTGTGTTTACTTCCGGCGGCACCGAGGCAAATAATCTGGCATTGATCGGTGCGGTGCTTGCGAAAAGGCGGGCGGGAAAACATATTATTGCTACATCGTTTGAACACGCTTCCGTACATGCTCCGCTTTTGTTTTTGAAGGGGATGGGTTTTGAGGTAAGTTTTGTGCCAGTAGATAAAAATGGGCATGTGATCTTAGAAGAACTGATCTCCAAGATACGGCAGGATACCGTGCTTGTCTCCGTGATGTATGTGAATAATGAACTTGGGGCAGTCCAGGATATCGCGGCGATCGCCGGGGCAGTGAAGAAAAAAAATCCCGATGTACTTTTTCATACGGATGCGATCCAGGCCTACGGAAAATATTGTATCTGTCCGAAAAAAGAGGGGATCGATCTTTTGAGCGTGAGCGGGCATAAATTTCACGGACCAAAAGGGAGCGGTTTTTTGTATATCCGCGACAAGGTGCATATATTGCCGATTCTTCACGGCGGCGGACAGCAAAAGGGAATGCGTTCCGGCACGGAAAATGTTCCGGCGATCGCTGGGATCGGCAGAGCGGCAGAGGAGATCTATACCGGGCACGAAGAAAAAATCGCACATCTTTATCAGCTAAAACAGCGGATGGTGGAACTGCTTTGCCGCATGGAAGGGGTGAGCGTCCACGCGCTTGGTCTGCCGCTTATGCAGTCCGCACCCCATATTGTCAGTGCAGGATTTTTGGGGGTGCGCAGCGAAGTGCTGCTGCACGCGCTGGAGGAGCGGGGAGTATACGTTTCCTCCGGATCGGCGTGTTCCTCAAATCATCCCGGAATCAGCGGCAGCCTAAAAGCAATTGGTGTAAAAAAGGAATTTCTTGACTCGACCTTGCGCTTTAGTTTTTCGGTAAATACAAGTATCAGTGAGGTGGAGTACACGGCGGCGCAGATTGAGGAATTATTGCCCCTATTGCGGCGGTATACCGCGCACTAAGAAGTGCGGTGCGGTAAAGGAGGAGGATAAGTAGAAATATGTATAAAGCATTTTTATTAAAATACGCGGAGATAGGACTCAAGGGAAAGAATCGCAATGTGTTTGAAAACGCGCTGCGCGACCAGGTACAGACAACACTTGCGCGCATTGGCACTTATCATGTAGCGCGTGAGCAGGGCAGAATCTTTGTGGAATGTCCGGATGAATTTGACTACGACGAGACAGTTGCCGCGCTGGGGACAGTATTTGGTGTATGGGGAATCTGTCCCGTCGTGGTAATTGAAAGTACGGACTGGGAGGAGATCACTAAAGGGACGGGACGCTATATCGATGAGTTTTACGAGAATAAAGACTTTACTTTTAAGGTGGAGGCGAAGCGCGCAAGCAAACTCTATCCGATCACTTCGCCGGAGATCTGCGCAAAGATGGGAGAGTATTTGCTTGACCGTTTTAAAGGGCTTAGGGTGGACGTGCATCATCCAAGTGTGCGCATACATGTAGAGGTGCGCACAAAAACTTATGTGTATTCTCAGATTATTAAAGGACCCGGCGGAATGCCTGTCGGCACGGGCGGAAAGGCAATGCTTTTACTTTCCGGGGGTATTGACAGCCCTGTGGCGGGCTATATGATAGCAAAGCGCGGCGTTTCGATCGAGGCGACTTATTTTCACGCGCCGCCATATACCAGTGAGCGGGCAAAGCAAAAGGTTGTGGATCTGGCGCGGATTATTTCTGCCTATACGGGGCCGATCCGCCTCCACGTTGTAAATTTTACCGAAATCCAACTTCGGATCTATGAGAAATGCCCGCACGAGGAATTAACCATTATTATGCGCCGCTATATGATGCGGATCGCGCAGCATTTTGCAAAGAGGGATGACTGCCTTTCCCTGATTACGGGGGAGAGTATTGGACAGGTGGCAAGCCAGACGATGCAGAGTTTAAATGCGACCAACGCGGTCTGTGAACTTCCGGTTTTCCGACCGGTGATTGGATTTGACAAGCAGGAGATTGTGGAGATCGCGCAGAAAATTGGCACATTTGAAACTTCGATTGAGCCGTTTGAGGACTGCTGTACAATCTTTGTGGCAAAGCATCCCGTGACAAAACCGATTTTGTCCGCGATCGAAAAGTCCGAGGGGCTGGTTGCGGAGGAGATGAAGGCACTGGTAAAGACTGCAATCGAGACGACGGAAGTGATCCTTGTTTCGCCGGAAAGCATCGATTAGAGGAAAATGCGCATAGAAAAAATGGGAGGACCTTCACTGTCCTCCCCCTAAGTATCGCGCTGTAAATTACTCAACGATATACGGTTTTAACACATCGAGAATCTTCTCCGCCTCGTCCTCGCTGTGGATGTTCAGCTCAATCGGTTTTGACAGATCAAGGCTGAAAATTCCCATGATGGACTTTGCGTCAATTACATATCGGCCCGATACCAGATCGAAATCGGTATCAAATTTTGTCACGTCATTTACGAAAGCCTTAACCTTATCGATGGAATTTAAAGAAATATTAACTGTTTTCATTTTGTGTTCCTCCTTCTTATCATTCATTTCATGAATTTGATGGTGAGTCGCAGTGCGAACTCCTTATTACTATACTACAGTTATCACTTTTAAATGTCAATATGCAAAGTTCATAAAAATCTGCGGTTTTTTCCCGCAAATTGCTTCGTATTTCCAGTAAAAGGAAAAATCGTGAAAACAGGGATGAAAATAGAAAGAGGGATAAGTAAAATTATGGAAATTAAAACGGGGAACGGGGAGGAATGTCTGATGCTTGATGGAAAGCGGGCGGCTTTTCTTTGTCTTGGATGTAAGGTGAACGCTTATGAAACCCAGGCAATGAGGGAATGTTTTGAGCGGGCAGGCGCGCAGATTGTGGAGTTTGAGGATTGGGCGGATATCTATGTGATCAATACTTGTACGGTCACAAATATTGCTGATCGGAAATCGCGCCAGATGTTACACCGGGCAAAGAAAAAAAACCCGGATGGCATTGTTGTTGCAGTGGGCTGCTATGTACAGGCAGCAGAGCAGGAATTACAAAAAGATCTCTCAGTGGATATTCTTGTCGGAAATAATAAAAAGAATGAGATTGCGCGCCTTGTCGCGCAGTATATAGAAGATGGCAGCGGAAAACAAAAGCCTTCGCTGATCGCTGAGATTGCGGCGGAAAAAAATTATGAGGAGATGGAGATTGCGACCGCGGAAAATACAAGGGCGTACCTAAAAGTGCAGGATGGATGCAATCAATTTT
>CAJUCG010000232.1 GCA_910585065.1 uncultured Lachnospiraceae bacterium | reverse complement strand
CGCAGGAGGATGATGTGTTCACTTCCTTTGCCGGGGCTACGGAACTGACGGCGGAGCTGGCACACACATTCATCAAGGAAGTGCTGGTGTCCTCGCCCACCGAGATCGAGATCGTCTGGAAGTTCCGGGATGTGTTTGATATGCTGGGTAATGACAACGGATAAAAGTTTCTACTTCACGATAAAGCGGATGCCGGAGGCGGTCTTTCAAAAGAAGGGCCAATAACCACCTCCGGCATCCGTAAAAAATTTGGTATTTAGTTGACACAAGGAGACCTGTCGCGCTTCGGGCGTGACTATATTGAATCCGGAAGATATATCCAGAAAATCTTCCCGGCACTTGGCGTGCGCTTTATTGCGCTGACTGACCATTATGATAGTTTCTGCGCAGATGCCGGGGAAAGTGAAATTATACTTCCGGTAAAAAATTTCATCAATGATTCCTATTGCAGAGATATTTCTACAAAAGTAAAGAGCCAGTTGGTCGTGAAACGAAAAGCTGGGGAATGCACTTCGGCATTTGCGGTGTATGGATACCAAAAAAGTGAAAGAGATAAAAGCCAATTGGTCATAGATGATTACGCATCCGAGATTGTCCGGGGGATTTATGAGTGGAAGATTTTAGGGATGTCTGTATCCGCAATTGCGGCAAAGCTAAATGACTTGCATATCCTCTCACCGAGAGAATATAAAAAGTCGCAGGGATTAAATTACCGTGGGGGATTTTTTTGGGGAAAAGAGTCAAGATGGAGCAGTTCCACTGTGAAACGAATCTTGACCAATGAGATCTACTTGGGGCATCTTTTGCAGGGGAAAACGGAAAAAATCAATTACAAGATAAAAAAGAGTGTGCAAAAACCAAAGGAAGAATGGATTCGAGTAGAAAACACCCACGAAGCAATTATTTCAGCAAATGATTTTGCGGTGGTACAAAACCTTCTTCAAGTGGATGGCCGTATCAGTATAGAGCGTGGCAAGGTCAGCCTTTTTAGCGGGCTTTTATTCTGTGGTGATTGCGGGGAGCAGATGGTACGCCGCATCAGCCGATACAAGGATACGAGCAAGGTCTATTATATTTGCTCGACAAAAAACCGCGGGGAGGGATGCAGCCGCCACAGTATTGAGGAAAATGTCTTAGCGGAACTTGTGGAAATATCTGTATGCAAGTATGTGAATGCTTTCCTGCAGCAGGAGAAACTTTTTCAAAAAGTAAAAGCGCGGGAAAAAAATATGGAATATGTGATAAAGTGCCAGAAGGAGATGGCACGGTTAAAGAGGGAGCAAAATAAATATTACAAGCTCTGTGATGGGCTATATGGGGATTTGGGGCGGGGAGTGGTGACAAAAGATGAGTTTGAGCGTCTGCATACTGAATTTCAGAGAAGGGCAGAACAATTGCAGAGGGCACAGAAGGAGCAGGAAAAATTCTTGCAAAAAATCTTCCAATCCGGTGTGGCATTGGTTTCCAGATTGATGGAATTTCAAAATACCTTGGAACTTGGGAAGATTGACCGCTATACATTAACCAGTTTGGTAAAACGTATCTATGTATATGAAAAAAAAAGAATCGAAATAGATTTCTATTTTCAGGATGAATTTCAGATGATGCAAAAACTTAGCGGTGGGGATAAAAAAGCGGAAATTTCGGCAAGAAGGGAAGCGTAATTATGGGGAGGACATCTAAACGGCTTCACGGAAGACAAAACCTGCCACTTTCCGATCAACATATATTTGGCAAGCAAAGCAATTGTTATCATGCGGGAATTTATGCCAGACTTTCTTCGGATCAGGATAAGCGGAAGAATGAGTCTGTGGAAAATCAGATTGATATGGCAAAAAAATTTGTGGAAGACTGGAATCAAAGCCATCCGGATAAAATTAACGTGGTAGAGTGCTACACGGATCTTGGAAAGACAGGAAGCAATTTTAACCGGGATGCCTTTCAATGCCTGATGCAGGATATCCGGATGGGGGAGATCAACTGTGTGATTGTCAAAGACTTGTCGCGTTTTGGACGAAATTACTTAGAAGCGGGAAATTACATAGAAAAAATATTCCCATTTTTAGGGGTGCGTTTTATTTCTGTGGCGGATGAATACGATACGGGATCGGACAGAGTACAAGATTGTCAAATGGCATCCGAAATAAAGAATCTTGTAAATGATATGTATGCGAAAGATTTTTCCAGAAAAGCCCGTTTGTCTTTGTCACAGCGCAGACAGGAAGGTTCCTATGTGGGTGGTCCTCCGCCCTATGGCTATATATCTGCATGGAAAGAAAAAAAACGGATGCTTTTACCGGATGAGAATACGGTGGAAATTGTTCGCTATATTTACCGCAAATTTATTGAAACAGAGAGTTATACAGCGGTTGCAAATGACCTGAATCAGAGGCACATCAATCCTCCGGCAATTTATAAAAAGAGCGGGAAAGTTTATTGTCCGCCGGATGCACCGTATAAAGGATGGGATAAAAGTGCTGTTGAACGCATTTTAAAAAGTGAAACTTATCAGGGGACTTTGGTTCAGGGGAAAACAAATATAACAGCGAAAAATGAAAAGAACCGGATTCATAAAGAGGAAAATGAATGGGTTATCACAAAGGACACCCATAAACCGTTAATCGATGGAGGAATTTATGATAAGGCACGTAAAATATGCGAAAAGATTCAGGAACGCAGAAGGGGGTGCGCGCATCCTTCGCAGAGGGTTCCGATTGAAGAAAATAGTTTCGATAAAGTTTTGTATTGTGGCGTGTGTGGGAGGAAAATGACAAGAAACAGTTATGTTAAAAAATTTGCGGACGGCAGCCAGAAAAGGATGGATGGGTATTTTTGTATAAATGGAGGAGCGAGCAGAGTTGATTCTTGTCCTTCCTCCAATCGTATTTCAGGGCAGCAATTACTTGATCTTCTTTTTGTACTTTTTGAGATGGAATTTTCAGTACATTTGGATAGGCAGAAGGTATATCTAAAAAAAGGGGAAATGTTAATTGAGCAGGAGAGAAAGAAATTGGAGCGAAAGATTCTTTCTATCCGAAAAGAAAGAGAACGGTTGGATATAGAGGAGGGTGACCAATATCAGGAATATCGTTTGGGAAAGCTTTCACAGAAGGGTTATGTGGCATATAAAGCGCAAAGGGAAGATAAGAAAAGAGAACTTAAGAGGCAGGAGGAGCAGTTCTTGGCGGACAGAAAAAAATTGGAACGCGATGGGACAGCATACCTAAAGGCAATTCGATCCTTAGCTAAACTAAGAAGGGGAAAAGAATTTACGAAAGAACTGATAGAAACGTTGGTTGAAAGAATTTACATCTACCCGGACAAGCGGTTGGAGGTATTGTTTACCTATAGCAATTTTCGTGTGGCAGGAGGGGTGTAAAGATGTTAAAAAAGAAAAATGCAATATATTTAAGGCTTTCGATAGAGGATAAGAGAAATAAGGCAGAAAATGGTTTGGTACAGGAGGAAAGCAATAGTATTTCAAGCCAGCGGAAAATGCTGATTGAATTCATTAAGAGAGATGAGAAGCTGGCAGGACGGGAAACAGTTGAATTTTGCGATGATGGTTTTTCCGGTACAAGTATGAATCGCCCAGGAATACAGGCATTATTAAAAGAAGTGAAGCAGGGGAAGATTGATTGTATCCTTGTAAAAGATATGTCACGCTTTTCCAGGGATTATATTGATCTGGGAACTTATTTAAATCAGATATTTCCATTTATGGGAATTCGTTTTATTGCGGTCAATGATCATTATGACAGTGAGAAAAATAATGAAAATGCTATAGGGATCGATACCGCATTCCGAACCTTGTTGTATGATTTTTATAGCAAAGATTTATCGGTTAAAGTAAAAACATCGTTTTGGAATAAATGTGAAAATGGTGAATATGTATTTGGGCAAGTTCCTTTTGGGTACGAAAAAAACAAAAAAGAGAAGAATATGGTAATGATAAATAAAAAAGAAGCAGAAATTGTCCGCAAAATTTTCTCTATGGCAGATAGCGGGATGAGCAGTGTACAGATTGCAAAAGAACTTTACAGGGAGAAAATTCCAACCTGTACCCAGATGCGTTATCCGCAAAGGAAACAGAAAAAGGAATACAGTTCATGGAGCGGGGAGATGGTACGTGCTATTTTGAAAAACCGTTTCTATCTGGGTGAGATGACTTACGGGAAAAGGGTATCAAAATTTGTAGGAAGCAAAAGCATGATTGCTGTGCCAAAAGAGGAGTGGAAAGCAATCAGGGGGCATCATGAGGCTTTGGTTACGTCGGAAATGTTTGCGCGTGTGGCTTCTTGTATGCAGGGGGGCTCACCGAAACGAAAGCGCGAAAAACATCCGCTTACCGGGAAAATATATTGCGGGGGCTGCGGATATTCCATCAATTTTAAACCCAAGGGAAAGGGAAAAATGCCGGACCATTTTTGGTGCAGAAAGCACGCACTATTGCAGATACCGGAGTGTTGTACCTATTTTAGAGCGGATATTTTGGAAGAACTGGTATTGTTTGAGCTGTATCAGGAACTAATGTGCCAGGGGAATTTGGCAAGACAAAGGGAAAGTTTAGAAAAGATTCAAAAGATTGAATTACAGAGGGTGAAACAGGAATGGATGGATTCTAAGGGAGAATGCAGAAAGCTTACAGAGGAAAAGAATCTACTGTATGAACGCTATGCTTTAAGGGAGATAGGAGTAGAAGAATATCGGAAGGAATTGGAAGCAAAGGAGTTGAAAATACAGGAATTTTCATGTAAAATGAAAGAGTGTGAAGATGATTATACACAGTTGGAGTAAGAGTATAAGCATCATAAGATGGAGATGAAGCAGATTATCC
>CAJUCG010000231.1 GCA_910585065.1 uncultured Lachnospiraceae bacterium | reverse complement strand
TTGATATCCCTGCGGATCTATTTTTACAGACGAAGGATGTGCCGGAGATCGAGGACTTTTCTCAGGATGATGTGCCTTCGACTCAGGAGGACATTGATATCCCTGCGGATCTATTTTTACAGACGAAGGATGTGCCGGAGATCGAGGACTTTTCTCAGGATGATGTGCCTTCGACTCAGGAGGACATTGATATCCCTGCGGATCTATTTTTACAGACGAAGGATGTGCCGGAGATCGAGGAGAGCGAAGATGCAGAAGATAACATAGACAGGATGGACACTTTTGAAAACGAAATCCACGGAGGGAAGGAAAATGATATGGCGGGAAAGAATGATGAAGATCTGAAATTTGGTGATGGAGGGGAAACGCAAGAGGATATCCTTGACCTGATCAATTCAATTTATGATTCGGAGGAGAGCGAATTCTCCGGGGGGGAGGATGTCACTACCGCAGAAAATTATGGGACGCAAGATGATCTTGACCTGAGCGGGCAGTCCGATGACGATATGACGGATTTCTTTGCTGATGTCCTGCCGGACGAAGAACCGCCTTCGATTGAAGAGAGTGATATATTAGTAAAAGAGCCAGAGAATGATGAAGAAGTCGGAAAGAAGAAAGAAAAGAAAAAGGAAAAAAAGGAGAAGAAAAATCCTGGAATACTTACAAGGATTTTTGGAAATGTTCGCCCGGAACGCACAGAAGAAGAAATTGCCCAGATGAAGGAGAAAGTGATTGCGGACGCGGAGGCAAAAGAAGCCGCGGAGGAGGAGAAAAAGAAAAAGCAGGCTGAGGAGAAAGAAGCGAAGAAAAAACAGGCGGCAGATGATAAGGCGGAGGCAGAAAAGAAAAAACAGGAAAAAGCGAAACGCAAAGCTGAGGCGGCGCAGGCGAAAAAGGAGGCAAAACAACTCGCAAAAGATAAAAAGAAACAGGAAGTTCAAAACTTGATTGACGCGATTGATGAGAATGAGGGAAGGATCAATCGAGTTGGTGCATCCATTGTATTTGTATTTTTTGCCGCGATCGCGATCGCCATTATTATTGGAACAAAGGTATATGCTTACTCGCAAAACCTTGAAAATGCGAAGAAGAGCTTCGAATATAAGCACTATAACGAAGCCTACAATGAAATTGCAGGCATGGATATCAAGGAGGAGGACGAGGAGTTCGAACTTAAAGTTATGGTGGTGATGTACGCACACAAGCAGCTAAATTCTTTCCAGCACTATTATGCAATCGGTCTTTATCCGGAGGCACTTGATTCACTTTTAAAAGGGCTGGAACGCCACGATAAATATTCAGCACTGGCCTCCATTATCAATGTCACAGAAGATATGGATTCGATCCGCGAAGAAATTTTGAACCAGCTTAAAACCGTCTATTCTCTGACGGAAAAAGAAGCGATGCAGCTAGTCGCGATGGATGATCATACTGCATATACAAAAAAAGTGTATGAAATTGCAGGCAAGATCGCAAAGACACCAAAGGAGGATACCGCAGAAGAGAAAAAATAAATTTTGCGTGGAAACATAAGGGGTGAGCTGTCAGATTCCGTCCATACGGCGGCTGGCAGCTTTTCCTGTTTTATAGAATATCAAAAACATTGATTTTAAGTAGTCAGAGGAATATAAATTGTTAGGGTGTATAATTCCTCTGATAAAAAATAAAATGGAGGAGAACAATGTCTGTATCACAGATTGCTATTATTGATTATGATGCGGGAAATTTAAGAAGCGTGGAAAAGGCATTTGCCTACCTAGGAAAAAAGACGCTTATCACGCGCGATAGGAATGAGATTCTGCAAGCAGATCATGTAGTATTGCCGGGGGTTGGCTCATTTGGCGATGCGATGGAAAAGTTAAATCGCTATGAACTGATCGAGGTAATAAAAATGTCCGTGCAGAGCGGACAACCCTTTCTTGGGATATGCCTTGGCTTACAGCTCCTTTTTGAGCGGAGTGAAGAGAGTCCAAATATAGAAGGGCTTGGGATTTTGGAGGGGGAAGTTTTGCGTTTTCCGGTAATGCAGGGATTAAAAATACCGCAGATTGGATGGAATTCGCTTGCGATCAGAGAGGGGGCAGCACTTTTTGAAGGCATACCAAAGGAGGCGTATGTATATTTTGTACATTCTTACTATTTGAGTGCGCGCAATCGGAAGGATGTGGCAGCAACCGCCGGGTACGGCATAGAGTTTGATGCGTCCGTAGAGCGGGGCAATCTTTTTGCCTGCCAGTTTCATCCGGAAAAAAGCGGGGAGATTGGTCTGGCAATCCTTAAAAACTTTGCAGCCAGGAAATAGATTTCCGCTGATATTTGATAAAATGAGCCAAAAGAAAGAGGAGGAGCAATGTTTACAAAAAGAATTATTCCCTGTCTGGATGTCCATAACGGGCGTGTAGTAAAAGGGACAAATTTTATCAATTTAAGGGATGCGGGGGATCCGGTGGAGGTCGGTGCGGCTTACGGCAGGGAGGGAGCGGACGAATTAGTTTTTCTTGATATTACCGCCTCTTCTGATGCGCGTGCCATCACGCTTGAAATGGTAAGACGCGTGGCAGAAACCGTTTTTATTCCGTTTACTGTGGGTGGCGGCATTCGCACTGTGGAAGATTTTAAATTGCTCCTGCGCGAAGGAGCGGACAAAATTGCCATCAATTCTGCGGCGATTATGAATCCGGATCTGATCGCGCAGGCGGCAGATAAATTTGGGAGTCAATGTGTGGTGGTGGCGATCGATGCAAAGCGGCGCGCGGACGGGAGCGGCTATAATATTTACAAGAACGGCGGGCGGGTGGATATGGGAATCGACGCGGTAGAGTGGGCTATTCGCGCCGCAAAACTCGGTGCCGGAGAGATTCTTTTGACCAGTATGGACTGCGACGGAACAAAGGATGGGTATGATCTTGTGCTTACCAGAACCGTTGCAGAAAATGTTCCCATTCCTGTAATTGCTTCGGGCGGCGCGGGTAAACCAGAGCATTTTCGGGCAGCACTTGTGGAGGGAGGCGCGGACGCAGCACTTGCGGCATCACTTTTTCACTATAAGGAACTTGGAATCTGCGAGGTCAAGGAATATCTGGGTGCGCATGGAGTTAGTGTGCGCAAAACAGGGATGGTTCAGTGACAAAACCACAATATAAAAATAAAAATATGTGGAGAAAATTATGTCTGTAAAAAAAGATGTATTATCAATGTTGGAAAAACATCGCGGCAATTACTTTTCTGGCGAGCAATTGGCAGAGCAGCTCGGCGTTTCCCGAACTGCGGTCTGGAAAGCCGTCCGGGCATTAGAGCAAGAGGGGTATGAAATCTTAGCAGGGAAAAACAAAGGGTATTGTCTGCCAAAGGAGAGCGATCTCCTTTCAAAGGAAGGAATTTGCAATTATCTGCCGGAGGAATATAAGGACTTGTCTCTTTTTGTCTATCGTGAAACAGATTCTACGAACACGCTGGCAAAACAGGCGGCAAACATGGGGCAGCAAGCACCAGCGGTATATGTTGCCGCGATGCAGACCGCGGGCAGAGGACGGCGCGGAAGAAGCTTTATTTCCGTGCCGGGCGGAAATATCTGTATGAGTTTTCTATTAAAGCCGGAGCTTGTTGCAACGGATGCTGTTTTTCTTACTACTGCTGCCTGTGTTGCGGTGCATCGTGCTATCCGCAAGGCAACAGGAATTATCTGTGAAATCAAATGGGTTAATGATCTGTATTACCGGGGGAAAAAGGTGTGCGGTATTCTGACGGAGGCAGTGACCGACTGTGAAACGGGTATGGTGGACTGTGTAATTCCGGGGATCGGAATCAATTTTAATATTATGCCGGAGCAGTTTCCGGAGGAATTAAGGGAGATCGCGGGCGCGCTTTATGCAGGAGATAAGCGCATTGATGTAACGCGCAATTATCTGGCAGCGGAGATTATTGTGCAAATGTTTAAAATTCTTACCGAATTGCCGGAGAAAAGCTTTTTAGGTGAATACCGGACACATTCCATGCTGCTTGGAAAGAAAATTTATATTTATGCAGGGGAACGGGCAGAGAAAGCAACAGCGGTGGAGATTGACGAAAACGGCGGTCTGGTGGTGGAACTTGAAGGCGGGGAAAGAAGAGTGCTGACCACGGGGGAAGTGACGGTGAGAGTGACAGAAAAGTAAATAATATATCTGAGAAATGTTTGTTATAAGCAAAAACAGGAGGTTGGGAAGATCAGATTCTTCTAACTTCCTGTTTTTTGTATAACTTAGTTTTTATGGGATGGAGCAGAGCATTTTTCTTTATCTAAACTGCTGTTTTCCTCCGATGGCTCAATGATTCCCTCTTTTAATGTTTTTATGCTGTTAATCCCTAAAATATAAAAGATCCCCTGACTAATCTGACAATATTCTTTTCGAATGGAATCTAAATAATTTTTTCCAATATCTTCCAAATGATAATATACGCGCATTCTTCTTTTGCCAGCTTTTTGCTGCCGATCCGTAATATACCCCTTTTCAACCAGACGATAGAGAGTTGGGTACATTGAACTTTCGGCAAGCGTGTACAAGCCGTTGCTGCGCACAGTCAGCTCCTGAGAAAGCTGATAGCCATACATATCCTCTTTGCTTAATAATGTCAGAACTAATAATTCTACCGTTCCGCGTTTAATGCCTTCTGCTAAAGCCATAGATCTACTCCTTTTAAATATTTTGATTAAATACTATTTTATTTTTATTAATTGATAATTAAATTATATATAAATTTATTTGGAAAGTCAATGCTATTTATTGTTGTGAATACCTTAGCAACGCTTAACAAGGGCACACAGGTCATAGTATAAAGCGCAGAGAGAAAGATTTTCAGATTTTCCACTCAAACGAAACGC
>CAJUCG010000230.1 GCA_910585065.1 uncultured Lachnospiraceae bacterium | reverse complement strand
CGTATTTTAAGTTTACATACTAATAATAAACTGCAGGAAGTAGAAAAAGGAGAGAGAGGGGAAGAAGCTGGATATATTTGATGTGCTTACGATGTTTGGAGGGCTGGCGTTCTTTCTGTATGGGATGAACTGTATGGAAAGTGGTCTGTCAAAACTTTCCGGAGGGCGTTTGGAACAGCTTTTGGAAAAATTTACTAGCGGGAAACTGCGTGCAGTGGCACTTGGTGCAGCGGTGACAGCACTGATTCAATCTTCCTCCGCGACGACGGTGATGACCGTGGGGTTAGTCAATTCCGGACTTTTGCGGCTTTCACAGGCGGCTCCCATTATTATGGGCGCGAATATCGGAACCACGATCACTTCCTGGGTTTTAAGTTTATCCGGGATTGAGAGCGACAACTTTTTTGTAAAATTGCTAAAGCCGACCGCGTTCTCCCCGGTTTTAGCGGTAATAGGAATCCTTTTTTTAATGTTTTCAAAGAGGGAGAAAAAAAGAGATCTTGGCATTATTTTTATCGGATTTGGACTGTTGATGTCTGGGATGGATACAATGAGCAAAGCGGTATCCCCACTTTCAGAAGTCCCAGAATTTACACGGATTCTTACCATGTTTTCCAATCCCATTTTAGGGCTTTTGGCAGGCGCGTTTTTAACGGCGGTCATCCAGAGTTCCTCCGCCTCGGTTGGTATTTTACAGACCCTTTGTTCAACTGGGGCAGTAACTTTAAAAAGTGCAGTGCCAATTATTATGGGACAAAATATTGGTACCTGTGTAACTGCACTGCTCTCCGGAATTGGGGCAAGTAAAAATGCCAAGCGTGCGGCATTGATCCACCTATATTTTAATCTTGTCGGAACGCTGCTTTTTATGGTATTATTCTATGCGGGGAACGCAGTTTTTGACTTCCATTTTCTTGATGATACGGCGAAAGCCTCCTCTGTCGCCGTGATCCACACAGTTTTTAATCTTTCTGCAACTCTTGTACTGCTGCCATTTTCCTATCTTCTGGAGAAGCTGGCAAGTGTGACTGTGCGCAATCTTGATGAGGAAGAAGCAGCACCCGCTGCAAAAGAGAAACTTCGGATTCTGGATGAGCGGTTTTTAAAACGCCCTTCGCTCGCCATTGAACACTGCCGTGAGGCAGCAGTGCGCATGGCACACTTGGCGAAGGAGAGTGTTTTGTGCGCATTAAATCTTTTGAGAGAATACTCGGAGAAAGAATTTGTGCGCGTAAAGGAAATGGAAGAGATGGTGGATCGCTACGAAGATGAACTTGGCACTTATTTAGTAAAGTTGAGCCGTTCCGCGCTCTCGACAAAGGACAGTCACGAATTAAATGAACTTTTGCATTGCATTGGAGATTTTGAACGGATTGCCGACCACTCATTAAATCTTGCCGAGGCGGCAAGAGAGATGGATCAGAAATCCCTTAATTTCTCTGCGGGTGCACGCGCGGAACTAAGAGTCTATGCGGGGGCTGTGCGCGATATTTTAGAACTTTCAATGAAAGTGTTTGAGGAGGAAGATGCAGGATGTGCAAAGGCTGTGGAACCGTTGGAAGAAGTGATTGATCAGTTGAGTGAACAGCTTAAAATGCGCCATATCAAACGGCTGCGCGCCGGAACTTGCACAATCGAATTGGGATTTATTTTAGCGGATTTAACAGCAAATTTCGAGCGGATCGCCGATCACTGCTCCAATATTGCTGTATGTTTAATTCAGATTGCAAAGAACGGGATGGAGGTGCATGGATACCTAGAAACCGCAAAGCATGACGAGGCGTTTGAACAGTTGGTGGAGGAAAACCGCAGGAAATATGAATTGCCGCAAATGGCAGCACAGCGGGCAAAGGGGGAATGAGAATTTGCATTTGGTGTATATTGTAGAAGATGATGCGAATATCCGGGAGATCGAAAGTTTTGCTCTAAAAAACAGCGGTTATGAAGTCGCGGATTTTTCCTGTGCAAAGGAATTTTACCGGGAACTTGCAAAAAGACTGCCAGATCTTATACTGCTTGATATTATGCTGCCGGACGAGGATGGACTTTGTGTTCTGCAAAAATTGCGCAGGGAGGCTTTGACAAAGAATCTTCCCATTATTATGGTAACAGCAAAGACGACGGAACTTGACAAGGTAAAGGGGTTAGACGGCGGCGCGGATGATTATATGACAAAACCCTTTGGGGTGCTGGAGCTAATTTCGCGTGTAAAAGCCCTGCTGCGCCGCAGCGTGCAGGAAAAAGAAGAAGTGCTTACACTTAAGGGGATCGTTCTTGATACGTCGCGCCGCCAGGTCTATGCGGGGGGAGTACTCTGTGATCTGACCTACAAAGAATTTGAATTACTGCACCTGTTATTGTTAAATGCGGGGATTGTTTTAAGGCGTGATCTTTTGATGGAGCGCGTCTGGGGAATTGATTTTGAGGGCAGTTCCCGCACGCTTGATATGCACATCAAAACACTGCGCCGAAAACTGGGGGAGGAAGGGGTATATATTAAGACAGTGCGCAATGTGGGATATATGATGGAATAGGGGAAGGGATTTTATATGAGACGCAGAATCTATCTGCAATTGATCGCTGTTGCGGGAACCGCAATTCTAGCGACCCTACTTTTGGTGACGGCAGTATATTATGAGGTATTCGAACAGCAGGTTTTTGGGGATTTAGCACTTTGTGCGAGGCTTCTTTCTGGAGCAGAAGGCGAGGAGATCACAAAACTTACAGAAAATAATGACCTTTGGCTGGAGAAGGAGAAGGAATCCAAGAAATTGCGGATCACATTGATTGATAAGGAAGGGCGCGTTCTCTTTGATACGGCGGCAAAGGGAGAAATTAATAATCACAGCGACCGAGCGGAGATTATCGAGGCATTTGCGCGCGGGGAGGGACGAATTGTGCGTAATTCCCCGACTTTTCACAAAAATACCTTTTATTTTGCTCTGCGCATAAATCAAAATACAGTATTGCGTGTAGCTAAGGAAGCGGACAGTATTTTTGGGGTTTTTAAAGGTGTACTTCCGCTGGTTCTTTTTCTTTCCCTGCTTTTATTTATGCTGTGTATGGCACTCGCGCAGATTTTGACGCGCCGTTTCGTGGCACCGGTTGAACGGCTTGCAAAGGAGCCAGAATTAGCGGGGGATATGGATACTTACAGGGAATTAAGACCTTTTATCAAAACGATCCGCGAACAGCATGAGAGTATTTTACAGAATGCAAGAATGCGGCAGGAGTTTACTGCAAATGTTTCACATGAGCTAAAAACACCGTTAGCCGCGATCCAGGGCTATGCAGAATTGATTGAGAATGGTATGGCAAGCGGTGAGGATGCAGCGCGGTTTGCAAAAAAGATTGGGGGTAGTTCCAAAAGACTTTTAGCACTGATCAACGATATTTTGCGCCTCTCGGAACTGGATGTGCAAAAGGGCGGGCAGGATTGCGAGGCACTTGATCTTTCCGCGCTCGCAAAAACTTGTGTGGAAATGCTTCAACTCAACGCGGAAAAACAGGGGGTGGAGATTTTATTTTCCGGCGAATCCCATAGGATTTTAGCGGATCGCGGGATGATGGAGGAACTCTTGTACAATCTTGTGGACAATGCTATCCGCTACAACCGGATCGGCGGACAAGTGTTTGTCAGCGTGGACAAAACGGAAAACGAGGTCTGCCTCGCGGTAAAAGATACGGGGATCGGGATTGCAGAAAAACACCGGGAGCGGATTTTTGAGCGTTTTTACCGCGTGGATAAGAGCCGTTCAAAATCTACGGGAGGTACGGGACTTGGGCTTGCGATTGTAAGACATATTGCTGTCTGTCACAATGCACGGGTAGAACTGATAAGCAAACTTGGTGAAGGGACGAAAATTTCTGTGTATTTTCCAGCGGGGAAAGAATAAAACAGATAAAAATAAAATGAAATAATCATATATTGTTAATGAGATGTACTTTTTCATAAAAACAGTGAAAAAAGTTTGCAAACTGTCGCGTTTTCTTCTATAATAGAAAATTGCCATATGGTGCCCGATAAAACGGGGTAAAAGGGAACGCAGTGAAAATCTGCGACAGCTCCCACTACTGTAATTGGGGATGAAATTTGCGGGATATCATTGGGGAAATTTCCCTGAGAAGATGCGAAAAGTAAGAGGATCTATAAGCCAGGAAACCTGCCATATGAGTATATTTTTACGCGCTCCCGGGAGAGGGGAGAAGCATGGAGGAATAATGAAAAATGTAACAAAAGGACTCTGGATGCTGCTGTTTTGCACGGTGCTGTTTGTCAACATGGCAGCGTGCGGCAAGGAGGAAACGCCAGAGTTAACCCCGACAGAAACAGGAAATAATCCGTCGGATGCGTCGGATGCGGGCGAAGCATATTCGGTGACGCTCCCGGATGGGACAGTGCTGGAGTTTACAGACACACCAAAACGCATTATTTCTATGGGACCAAATATTACGGACATATTATTCGAGCTTGGCGCGGGCGATCGCGTGGTAGGGCGCACGGATTACTGTGATACCCCAAAAGAGGTGGCAGATATTCCATCGGTTGGAACAATCTTTACGCCGGATATCGAGGCAGTTTTAGCTTTAGAGCCGGATTTGGTGATCGGTTCGCTTCTTTTTTCTGAGGAAACGCAAAAACAGATGGAGGATCTTGGCATTAAAGTGGCGGTACTCTATGATAGTGAAAATATGGAGGGAGTCTATCAGATCATTCGCACACTTGGCGAACTAACGGGGCTTACAAAAGAGGGGAATGCGCTGGCAGATCAGACCAGGAAAACAATTGAAGATACCATTGCGAAATATGCGGGGGAGGAGTACACCGATTTTTCTGCGCCGACCGTCTATTATGTTTCGGGGTACGGTGAATCCGGAGATTATACTTCTGGCGGAACCACTTTTATTGGACAAATTTTAACTTCCGCGGGTGG
>CAJUCG010000229.1 GCA_910585065.1 uncultured Lachnospiraceae bacterium | reverse complement strand
GATCGCACCGTGAAATTTACTTGGTGACGCGAGAGCTTTCATTGTTTCTCTTAAACTGACATTTAATAACACACGAGATAAATACATAATAATCACCCCAATTCTGACAGAGCATCGTGTTCTGTATCCACTTCCGTCACCAAATTAATATAAAACTCTTTTACTTTCCTGTAACCGTAACGGCGTTTTTTCGGATTGAAGGATATTGCAACATCAGGGCAAATGGCTGTTACCTCAGAATCATTCGTTTCAAGCTGAATTCTAAGAGAATCTGTTATATCTGACCTTTGTGCCAAAACAGGCTCCTCTAAGAGTGCCTGCTCAAGTCCGCAATCCCTGACCCCAATTACAATTGGAAGTGTTGGAGGACAAGAACGCCTTCCCAAAAATAACGGAAATACAGGATTTTTAAGAGCATATTCTAACTCATATAAAAAATTTTTATCCTCACTCTCAAACCCTGCTAAAAAAATTGCATCCGAAAGATAATGGCGATAAGTAATATACGACTTTTCTCCCTTCACTGTATGAAAATCCACTATATTTTGTCCCTGTTGATCGACCCGAATACCAAATTTTAATTCATTAAGATGAACTAGACCTTCATCATTATTGCGTTTCCAGCCTAAGGCGGCAGCAAGCAGGCCAACTACCCCGCTTTTTGTAGGTTCCCTTTGCGTTTTACGTATCTCAAATTTGCAGTCACCTCCCCATGATTGCAGAGGTGCTGCAAGTCTTAAGAGCAAAGTCGGCATATTACTCGACCTCACTTTCCGAAAGTTTTTCTTTCACTGCTAACTGTACTGCCTCAAGAATTTGTGGAAAGCTCATTTTATCAGTAAATCCATCGCCAAATCCCCATATATTTTGAGGTTCCGAAGCATAATTTTCGTATAATTTCGCCGCGTAAGATAAGAATGCTTTTTCGGATGCTTCAAGATATCCGTCCTCCTTGCTAATTACTGGTTTCTCAAATGCCCCGCAAAGATTTACTGGTTGATCTGTTCTCAATGCAACATAAACAAAATCCGGGCAAGTACGATTGGCAAAAGTATTTTGCTTTCCAGTAGGCATGGTCTGCACAAAAGCCTCCAAAAAACCCTTTACTGCATCGGAAGTAAAATTCCCAAGACCTTTTGCAAGCTCTCTTACATTCACTGTAGCATATCGATATAATGTTGAAGAATTATATTCAACTGTTCCAAGATGTCCTGCTCCTGAATTATCCTCTTCCGAAATATCATCCACCGCAGTAAAATAATCATATTCATTTTGAACTTTATGTGTGGAGATCGCGTGCGCAACCTGTGCAGCAGCATCAAAATTCAAAGATGGATCACTAGCTACCATACGCCCAAATAGGGCAATATCCACCGCTGGATTTTCTTTAAGAGCTATCTGATATTCTTTCTTATCCTCGTTGCCATCCATTACCAATCTGGCTACATCTCGCGCCTGTGCATCACTAAAAAACATTAAAACTTCTGTTTTATTATCATTTTTCTTACTCAGGCTAATTCCCATATTTTTTAGAGCTTTTTCCGCTTTTTTTATACACATTTCTTCACTCAAAGAAGGATCAAGTTCCTTGATTTTCTCCGTAATTTTTTGCAGCACCTTCTTTGTCCTAAAACCCACATTTTCTTCCCCAAAAATTTCCTTAAACATCTTGCGCATTTCATGTTTCCAGGCTTGTGAAGAAACTCTCGCACGTACCACACCGCCATATACTGCTGTTTTCGGACTGCCCATATCATCGCGATTTATACAGCTTGGCGGCACTGTTTGAATCACATGGATATCAAGATACAAATTTTTTTTCATAACTAATCTTCCTCCTTATCTTTTTCAACATTTATATGATTTACCTGACGGTAAAAATCCTGTCCCCATTTTAATCGAATACTATCTGTCCTATTATCAAACTGAAATAAAAAAAGTTCTTTTGTAAGTTCTGCATAGTCTAAAAAAATATTTTCATCACTTAATAAGCGAATGATGCAACGCAGATAATAAGATAACTCAGTCATATTTGATGATAAAGCCACAACACTAAAACGTTTTTGAATCCGTTCTAAATCATCGGTACTTTTCACAAGCTTTCCCACTGCCTGTCCAAGAAAATACTCATATCCCTGTTTATTTACTGGTTCTGAATGTCCCTGCTGATGCAGGGCATACATTGTAAGTGCTATGTAAATTGCCCACTCCGCTTTTGAAGGTTCTGTCGTATTACTCATAAACTGTTCTGGCAGGTCTACTAAGAAGTCCCCCCAAATTTCCGGATTTTCACCCGGTTTTTTTCCTATCCCCCTTCGTAATTGCGCAAGCCGCGCCTTTGAAATCCCCGTTTCAAGATGATTTGAAAGTGAAAAAATCTGTTTTGTTACATAATTTTGAATTGTATTTATCATATTTTTCCTTTTCTGCGCAGTATAATATCACAACTGCGCCACTTTTTTCAATTTTGACATAAATTTGTTGATAGCTCCAGCCGCAGAAATACCACTTCGTCCAAAAATTGCTCGAGATGTTACTTCTGATATCATTTCTTTTCCTAAGCTTTCTGCAATCTTAATACATTGGAAATTCCATTCTTTCGCTTTTAAAACAGCATCATCCGTTTGCGGATTGAGAACACAAAGCCATCTTCGAAATGGCTCATCGATACACAAATAAAATCTTTCTTTTAAATGGTTTGCCGCTGCTTTCGAAGTATCATTGCTTCCCCCTGCGGAAAGATTAACATCACACGCTAATTTCCAAACATACCCTGCCAATTTATCGCAAAACTCAACTTGATTCATCACTGCTTTCTGCCATTCCTGGTTTAAATTTAAAACTAAAGCACTATGCATTGAAATGGAATCAGAAAATACATGAGTAACAAAAAAATCCTTGTCCCCATATTGGACGGATGCAATCCTCACCTTTAACATATAATTTCCATCAATTATTTCTTCCTCCTCTAGGATGTTAAGCCAGGAAATAATTCCTGGTCGCCTATTCGTATCCTGAAGTTCCGGAATAATTGATGCAAATTCTCTCCAAACCTGTTTTGATGCATCATGTCTGTGTGGAGAGTATATTTCTTCAGTCTTACTTTCTTTTCTTGCCCATACGGTCATTGGCTCAAGAAAGGCATTATTCTTTTCAAAAAAATCGCCGCCAAGTAAATAGTAACCTGTTACTTTTTCCCCTGAAACCTTCAATAATAATCTTCGGGATTGTAAAGTATATAATTCTGAGAGATTATCCGGAAGTGGTATTTTCTTTCGCTCATCACTTGGAACATCCTTCCGCTCCCAAATCGGATTTTCTAGACCATAAACTGCCTTGTCCGAGCTTAGCATCACCATATTTAGCATTAGAGTTTCAAACAGATTATTTCCACCAATGGTAAGTAAACCCAATTTCCCAAGCCAGCCCACCCCCGGGGATGGAGGCTTTTCCGAGAGTTTTTTAGCTTCGCTTGATGGTTTTGCAGAAGTATCATCATAGGCATTAACATAAATCAGCCATCTTGCTGCTTCCGAAAAAGACATATAATTTTTGTTTTTTCCGCTCACTCCCGAAAATAATCGTACTTTATTGCTGCTTTCCGATAAATTTCCATTTAATTTAGCCGCAGTATATTCTGTTCCAATCTTAGCATAGTTGCACTGATAAAATGGCCTTTCCGGATGTAAAAGCCAAAATCTCTCCCTTTGAGATTCAAGATATACCCGGATCGGTTTTATAGGAAACTTTTCATTCTTCCAAATCGCCTCCCAACGATCAAGGGCATCATCCGCATTTTTTAATTTTGCTTGTTCCCCATTTAAGTCATAACGCGAAAAAACAGTATGTAATACTGCCAATAACAAACGTAAAATTGCTACATCCTGTGTGGCAAGCTCTCCACGCAAATCCGCGTATTCATGGGCATGTTCAAACAATTGTAACATAGAAACTTCATGAATTTTACATTCTTTATCTATCACACAAATCCATGGTTCTTCCAATAAATTAAATGCTATTTCTTCCATAATCTATCACTTTCCTTCTATTCTGCATTAGCCATGTGTAAAATCTATACCTCCAGTATTTATCCCGTTTTGCAAGGCGTGACACCCCCAAATTTACTAAATTACTTTACCTTTTTATCGTACTTTTATCAATATCTACACTTTGGCTTTCGATAAATTTTTATCCCTGGTTATCCCCTTCTGCTTTAGAATCAATATCCTCTTCTTTAATACAGGATAGTCCTCGCTCTTTAGTATATCTAATTTTAAATCCCATAAGTCTTGCAGATAACTGCTCATCTAAAACTAAACATAACTCGCCCTTTAGCCAACTGGATTTTTGGAAACCAGTCAAATATTTATTACTTTCTTCTAATTCTTGGATTGTTTTATCCACATTCCATTGCTGACTTAACATAGTTGGAAGTTTTATCTTTTGCTGGGCAATCTGTTTGCATTCTTCTTCCAATGGACAAACTGTCCTAAAATACCTTTCCCCTTTAGAATGCCATGGTAATAGCCCCATACTTCCATCTGGGTGCTGCACCAGAACAATAACTTCGACGGAAGAAATGCCATCACGAACCGTTGCCATTGCAATATTCTCCTGATCATGAACATTTCCATCGAGCCATCCATGTAAATTATTTTTGCGCCTGCTATCAATTGGAAGTCCCATCAAAAAGCCAGAAGCTTTCCTCTTTTTTAATTCAATCAATTCCATATATTCCTTTTGTATGGTTTTCTCTTCTGCATTTTCTGGTATAAAATCTTGATACGTTTCCTGCACCAATGGAGCAATATCTTGTGGTAATTTAATTTTATCTGGTAATAAAGATCTTGTCCTTACAAGAAGCCATTTACTATAAATATTTGATGATGCCCTATCAATTTCCTCTGTCTGTAAGACAATACATTTTGCTTTTTTTAACGCAAATGGTCGATCAGAACGGTTATGA
>CAJUCG010000228.1 GCA_910585065.1 uncultured Lachnospiraceae bacterium | reverse complement strand
GCCGCAGTGCTTTTCATGCTGCTTGCAGCAGTGGATTATGTGCTGATCTCCCTCCTGCTTCCCGTGATCCATCTCTATATGATGACTGTTTTGGCGAACCATTTAGCTAAGGAAGAACCGCTTGGGAAAATGACACAGCTTTTGGCAAAGGGGGTGCGCTTCGCGCTAAAAGCAGCACTTTCCGCCGTCGCAGCCGCAAGCACAATGCTCGGTTTTATTACACCTGCTGCCGACGCGCTAAAGCGCGGCTCCATTATCAAGGTATCCGAGATGATTCCGGGGCTTGGAAATTTGTTTCGCGGTGTGGCGCAAACGCTGTGCAGTGCGGGGAATTTAATTAAAAATGCAGTGGGGACGGGCGGGATGATTGTGATTATTTTAATCTGTATTGTACCGCTTGGGCGGGTGCTTTTAGTGAGTATCTGTTACCGGACAGGCGCGGCGGTGGTTGAGCCTGTGGCAGATCGCAGGATTGTCAATTGTCTTACTGATGCGGCGGAGGGGATCACTATGCTGTTTCAGACACTTTTTGCGGGTGCGGTATTATTTCTGTTAATGTTCGCTGTACTGATCCGCGCGACTTCATAAGAAGCAGCTTTTTATGAAATTTTATACGGAAAGGCGTAATGGTATGCTTGCTGGAATCTATGATTGGATGCGTCAGATTATTGTATTTCTCCTTGTGACAGAGCTGCTTATGCGGCTTACGGCGGAAAAATACCGCAAATATTTAAAACTTTGTGTGGGGCTCTGCCTAATGTTTTTGGTTGCCTCCCCGCTGTTTAAAAAACTTTCCGGTCTTGATTTCGCTGAGCTTTTTTCAAAGGCACAGATAAGGGCGGAGTTTACTCCGGGAAAGATTGCGGGGGAGGATGCTTTTCGGGATGGAGTACTTAAAGAATATGAAGCGGCGGCAAAAAAACAATTGACGAAGCTGCTTTTGGGACTTTCTCTTTCCGTGGAAAGGGTGGAATTTTGGATTCAGAATAATGTAATTGACGGGATAAGTGTGTGGGTAAAAGAAATTCCTCCTAAGGAAGAGGAAAAGAAAGAGGAAAAAATTTCTATAACGGAGATTGTGATCGCGCTGGATTCGGAGGAAAAGGAAGTTTCCGATGCGTCAAGTGTCGCGGAATTTGTGGCTCGGATGCAGATTGCGGACTTCTATGATATGGATATTTCGCATATAAATGTGATTAAGGAGGAGTAAGATGTTGCCGTGGAAAGAAAAATTAAAATCACTGCGCACAGGGATTGGAATAAAAAATCTCTGGCTTCTTTTGCTGGCCGCAGGATTATTTTTGCTCTCCATTGCAGCCGGGGGCAGAAAGGAGAAGAACGAAGATACGGCAATTTTGCCGCAGGAGGTGCAGAAGGAAATGGCGGTGAGCGGGGTGGAAGAACTAGAAGAACGCTTAAAGGAACTGCTTTCCCATATCCGGGGGGTGGGGGAGGCGGAGGTGATGATTACCCTCGCCGATCAGGGAGAGAAAATTGTATTAAAAGATCAAAAAAGCAGTGTCCAGTCCTTAAATGAGGCGGACGGCGCAGGCGGCAGCAGGGTTAGTACCACTTCGGAAAAGGAGGAGGAAACAATTTATGAGAGCAGTGAAACACCTTTTGTAACAAAAGAGTATGCGGCGCAAGTGGCGGGAATTTTAATTGTCTGCGAAGGCGGCGCGGATAAAAATGTTGTGATGGACATTGTTTCTGCGGCGGAAGCACTTTTTAATGTGCCAGCACATAGAATTGTAGTATTGGAAATGAAATAAATTTTGGAAAGGGGACTACATAAATGAAGGCGATCTTTAAAAAGAATCAGATTATCATTACGGCATTGGCAATTATGATTGCAGTGGTTGGATATCTGAATTTTGCAAAGGATACGGAGAAGGAGAAGGAGAACGAAGCAAAACTTACCTCTGGAAGTTCCTATACGGAAGGGGAGGATTACAGTGATTTATCAGCGGAGGATCTGGGGATGGACTCCTATTTTTCCTATCAGATGTCGGATACTGGGGAGATGGTCTTAAAGGAAAACCAGGTGGCTGCTGATAAGGGGGATGGGAGCGATGAAGTGGACAGTAACAGCGTAAAAGATGCGGGCGAAAAGGATGGAGCAAAAGACGGGGATAAGAAGGAGGATGGAAAGGATAGCAGTTCTGAAACAAATACAACGGATGCAAACAAGAATGAGAAGGACACGAAAGACAAGGACGGCGAAAAAGATGCAAAGGCGGATGGAGAAAAGGAGGACAGCACACAGACGGATGGCACAATTCCCGGCGAGGCGGTATTTACAAGTGTTACGATCGAGAACGGGTTCTTTTCCAACGCCAAACTAACCAGGGAGCAAATGCGCGCCAAAAACAAGGAACTTTTAATGTCCGTGGTTGCGGATTCCACGGTGGCGGACGAACTAAAACAGCAGGCGATCGATGAGATTATCGCGCTGACCGCGCGTTCGGAGTGCGAGAACGCAGCGGAAATTTTGCTTGAGGCGAAGGGCTACAGCGGAGTGGTGGTCACGCTTTTAGAGAGCGAGGTAGATGTGGTAGTCAACGCTGAGAGCATTACTGAACAGCAGGTTGCACAGATTGAAGATATTGTCAGCCGCAAAACCGGAATTAGTGCAGATGGAATTGTGATCACCACCGTGATTATGGAAGAATAAAATTTTCGAGCGAAATTTCCTTTGCATTCATCCCGCTTCTTTGGTATAATAAAGAAAAGAATGGATATGACTTTGTAAAAGTACCATATTCCGGGGGAGATAAAAGAAGCAGGAGGTAAAATATGAGCAGGGAAATTGAAAACCAGAATGGATATACGATGGAGACGGAAAGTCCGATCGGCGAGGTGAAGATTGCGGATGATGTTGTTGCGACCATCGCGGGGTTAGCGACTACGGAGGTTGAGGGAGTTGCATCTATGCAGGGAAACCTCACCAACGAGATTGTCGGTAAGCTCGGCGTAAAGAATCTGTCAAAAGGAGTTAAGATCGAGTTGATGCGCGGAAAGGTACACGCGGAACTCTCTGTGATTATGCGCTACGGCTACAGTATTCCAAAGACCTGCAATGCGATCCAAGATCGTGTGAAGACCGCGATTGAGAATATGACGGGACTCGATGTGGAGAGCGTCAATATCCGAATTGTCGGTGTGGAGACAGAGAGAGGCAATTAGGCTAACAAAGGGGAAGGGTATGGTAGGAGAATGACCAGACGAGAAATTAGAGAACATTTGTTCGTCCTGCTGTTTGAGGGGGAATTTTACGACGTAGCAGAAATGGATGAACAAACCAACCTTTATTTTGAAAATTTTGTGTCGAGTGCGGCAGAGGATGAGATCGAGTATATCCGCGGACGCTTCGCCCTGATAAAAGAAAATTTGGGCAGTATTGACGCGCTTTTATCCGAGGCGACAAGCGGATGGAAATTAAACCGTATGGGAAAGGTAGAACTTTCTCTTTTGCGTCTTGCTCTCTTTGAGATGAAATGTGATGAGCAAATTCCGGAAAAGGTGGCAATCAATGAGGCGGTGGAACTGACAAAAAAATTTGGCGGGGATGCTTCCTCCGGCTTTGTCAATGGAGTACTGGCAAAGCTAGTACAGAAAGTGACCATAGATGAAATTTAAAAAATTAAAAATATTTTTGTAAAAGATATGCTCCTAAACCGGATTTTTATTAAGGGTGAGGTTTTGAATAATCATACCTCGGAGCATATCTATTTTACGTTTGCCGGTGAAAAAATTTATATGCTGAAAGAGGGAGTTTGATGGAATATAATCTTTTTATAAAAGAATGGAAAAATAAAACCGAACAGATCAACAGTAAATTATCTGATTATTTTCTTAAAGAGTGCGGACCGCAGAGTACAGTAATCTCTGCGGTGAACTACAGCCTTACCGCTGGAGGCAAGCGGCTGCGCCCTCTGTTTTTATTGGAGAGCAATCTCCTTTGTGGAGGAAGCGGAATCGACGATGAATTGGTATTTTCTTTTGCGGCTGCACTTGAGATGATTCACACTTATTCGCTGGTTCACGATGATCTTCCAGCAATGGATAATGATAAATACCGCAGGGGAAAGCTGACCACACACGCTAAATATGGTGAGGCGATGGGAATTCTTTCCGGGGATGCACTGTTAAATCTGGCGTTTGAGACAGTGGCAGCGGCACTTTCCAAACAGAAAGAAGCGGCAAAACTTTTGGCAGGGGTTAAGGCTTTTTCCATCCTTGCTAAAAAGGCGGGGGTAAATGGGATGATTGGCGGACAAGTCATTGATATTGAAATGACGGGTGCGAAAAATACACCGATTGAAACCTTGAATACCATGTATGATTTAAAGACGGGCGCACTTTTAGAGGCGGCTTTTGGGATTGGCGGAGTGCTTGCAGGAGCCACAGAGGAAACCGTTTTGTCCCTTTTTAAGATTGCAGAAAAAGTGGGATTGGCCTTTCAGATTCAGGACGATATTCTTGATTGTACCAGCAGTATAGAAGTTCTTGGCAAGCCAGTACACAGTGATGAGAAGAATGAGAAGATAACGTATATGAACTGGTATTCGGCAGAGCAGGCAAAGAAAATTGTGGAATCACTCTCAAAAGAGGCGCGTGACATACTTGCCTTAACAATGGAACATGGCGGTTTTTCGGGAAATCCTAGTTTTCTTGATCTGCTGATTGAGGCGCTGATCGACCGGAAATTTTAGCCGGTGGAATGAGAGGCGAAGTATGCGAACCCTGGAAAAAATAAAAAAAGCAAATGATATTCGGAATCTCCGCCCGGAGGAGTATGAAAGTCTTGCAGGGCAGATACGGGAATTTTTGATTGAACATGTTAGCAGAACTGGAGGGCATTTAGCTTCAAATCTCGGCGTTGTGGAACTTACGATGGCACTGCATCTTTTTCTTGATTTCCCAAAGGACAAGCTGATCTGGGATGTAGGACATCAATGTTATGTTCACAAGATACTGACTGGGCG
>CAJUCG010000227.1 GCA_910585065.1 uncultured Lachnospiraceae bacterium | reverse complement strand
ATATCATATATAAACCTATTTGTCTATATTTTCAATAACTTAATATTATCTCCTTTGTCGAATGTGAATCAGCGCAGGTATAATGTCTGTCGACATTATAATATCTGCCGATATTATACCATATCGTTCCGATATGTTCTCTCCGAGGGATGCGCACAGTTCACAAAGGTATTTGTCCTCCCTTTGGTCGGACGTGAACTGGCGCAGGTATAATGTCTGTCGACATTATACCATGTCTTTACAAAAACGAGTACCGTATGTTAAACTATAAAATATCACTTTTCGAAACTATTTTTAGGAGGACAATCATGACAATTCATTTTCGCAATACTCCGCTGCGCGAGCCATTTACATTTGAGTCAGTGGGGAATCACTGGGATCAGGAGGAAATTGTGCGGTCGGATGGCTATCCGCTCTATCATTATTTACAGACAGAAAAGGGAATCGGGGAGATCAAAATACAAAAAAAGACCTATCTGCTTGGCGAGGGACAGGGGGTGCTGATCGCACCGGGTATAAGACATTCTTACCGCCGGAAGGGCAGGGAGTGGCTAACCTGCTTTGCCACCTTCACCGGAGTGATGGAAAATGGCATTGGACTGCTGACTGGGAACCGGAGCATTATCTTTATCGAAAAAAATACAGGGGTTACCATTGCAAAGCAGCTTGACGCTGTTCTTACAAAATTTGAAACGCCGCCCGTCGATGTCGGGGAGTTATCTGTCGACTGTTATCGGCTGCTAATGAATTTTATGGATAACCCTTTTGTCGGGAATATGACGGAGGAAGAAACCTACCAGAAATATGTAAGACCCGCGATTGAAAAAATCGAAACAGAATTTGACTCGGATTTGACTGTGCAGGAACTCGCTGCGTCCGTGTATGTGACACCACAGTATCTCTCGCGCCTTTTTACGCGTTTTCTCGGCTGTTCCACCCATGAATATCTGACAAGTCATCGAATCAACGAGGCAAAAAGGTATCTGCTTGCAAACCCCAAAATGGAGATCCAGGAAATTGCGCGCCAGGTAGGTTTTGGAAGCACCAGCCATTTTATTGCAGTATTCAAAAAGAAAACGGGGATAACGCCACTCTCTTTTCGGTCGGGAAGAAGATAAGCGGACGCGTAAAAAGTGATATGGATTTTTACGCATCCGTCCCATTTTCAATATGCCCCATCACTTGGCATTTTGTAGTCTTATCTGTTCTGCTGTAACCAGTGGATAACAAATCAAACTGCCCAAGTTTAACTTTTCTCTGCACATATCCACCGCCGTAATCTGCCGGTTTCCGTAGGTCGTATAATAATATATCCCGCGTGTTGTATTACAGCAGGACGTGTAAATTGTCTGCTCAAACTCCCCGTCCCCGGTTTCACAGCACCCCTTCTGCTGCTCGACCGCGCCAAGGATATGGAAAAATTGTCCCACACTCTCTGCCTCAGAGTCCCCGGAAACCGAATTCATTTTTACAAATGCCGCCCGCACAAAGCGCGACTGGGAAGACAGATCCCCCGGCAGCCCGATCGCCCCCATCCCCTTGCTGTAAACCGAAAGCTCCAGCCCCTTTGCAAAACGGTTTTCCGGCGGTTTTGCAGACAACTGCATATAATTGTTTAGATGAAAGATTTGCTCCGGAAATGTCGGGTTATTGGTAATTACTCCCACTGGATTATCATAGATATGCATCCCTTCCGCCGTTGCCTCAAGCGTAACCGCCTCATTTCTATCCACAATCATCCAGTGCAGACTGGCGACGGGGAGCTGTTCATTAAACGGAATATTTGCAAGATTTATTCTTGCAAGCTTCTCCCTGCATTGTGCCACGGTAGCGCAGTCACAAAGCAGCCATGGGATCAGTTCAAAAACCGCAATATTTTCCTTGCCGGACACCACAGGATTATAATGTGCGTAACCGACAAAATTTAATCCTGCCATCCCAAGCCCTTTTTCATTGACCGCCTCATAATAAAGCGGATAATCCTGCGCAATATGCGCCATGCCAATCATTGCGTAATGCCTCTCCACCCTGCCCATATAGCGAAACTGAAAAAGGTAATTGCGCGGCGTGATCACCACTTGTTCACCGTAGGAATATTCGTTGTCAAACGTTCTCCCAAAATAGAAATCTTTTGTTTTATAAGTCGCTGCTGTACACATAAAATATCCCTCCATTTCTTTGCTAAAATATATCTAAAAAATCAATCCTACTACTTCCAGCTATAAGTTCGCTTCAGATCATGGTATTTTCCAGAAATATATCTTCTCACTATTCGCTAAGAATTTCATATAAATGAAAAAATACACCCTTTTTTTCCATCAATTCATCACCATAATTTCATGATATTTTTGCAAAAGCGTTTTATTATACCTATGTGTAATATCTATAACCGTCATGTCCTCATCCAAAAGTCTTTTCTCAATTTCATAAGCTGTCATATTGTCAAGTCCCGATGTGATCTCATCAAGAAAAGTCATTGTCCTATTTCTTAAAAATAGTCTTGCCAAAGCAATCCTTTGCAATTCACCACCTGAAAAATTTGTCCCATTCTCTTTAATTTTTTCTTCAAGCCCCGCCGGAAGTTTCTTTATGGTATCATATATTCCTGCCTTTTGCAGTGCCTTAATCACTTCTTCCTTTGAATAATCCTGATATAAAGTTACATTATGGAAAACCGTGTCATTAAATATGTAAGTCTGCTGATAGCAAACAGGAGCAATATGCATAATACTCTCCCTGTTTATTCCTGATAATTCCCGTCCATTGACCAGAACTTTTCCTGTATAATCCATTCCATATTCCGTAAGCAGTTTTATAATACTTGATTTTCCACTTCCGCTTTTTCCAACAATCGCATATTTTTTTCCCTTTTTAAAATTCAGCGTCAATTGATCCAGCGAAAAGCTTTCGCTGATTTTTTGGCTGACATGATCTAAACGGATCTCGCGTATATTTTCTTCTATATTTTCCCTGTTATCATTTTCACTTTTCTGCCCTGGCAAATCCTCTAACTCCGCCTTTACCTTCTCCATCGCCTTCAACTGAATCATTCCATTTGCGATCGTCTTGCACGGAGTCAAAACAAAATTCATCATATTAGTGATCGCAACCACCTCACCGACTGTCATTCTGTCCGTTGTAGCAAAAAACATACAACTTCCCAGAACAATAAGGAAAGCCCCATTATTTACAAAAGATGCTAAAGCCTGCGCCCAATATAAGGTTTTCGAAGAATATTCATTTTTTCTACATACAAAACCGCTTAATTTTTCCTGCTTTGTCAAAATCTGCTTCACGGCATCAAAAGTTCTTACTACTTTATGACCGCCCAGATCATTCTTTACCCCGTCTAAGTAGATCTCCAAAGCTTCTGTATACTCTTTTCTTGAAGAAGCAATCTTTCTCTTCAACAGAATTGGAACACCAAACTGCACGACGCTGACCACCACTACCATCAGTAAAATAAATGGTTTTCATATACGTTGTTAACTCCGTCATCCAATATAATTTTTATGTCCGTGGTAAATTTAGAAAGATAGTACGCCAACCCCTTTTTTTCAAATTGATTCGCAGAAATATAAAATAGCTTATCCATCAGATGATCTCGCAGATCTTTTTCCATATCCCGCACAACAACCGTCTGGCTCTTTTTGCTTACCCACTCAAAAAAGAAGACCCCAATGCTAAAAACAACAGCGATAAAAAACCGCGCCAACAATTCTTTGCGATCTGCAGAATCAATCAAAAGCTGCATGATATAGGAGCGCAGTGGAGCCATAATACCGACAATCACTACTGGAATCAGACTGAGCAGAAACTTGTTTTTATTCTTTTTATAAATTTTTTTAACATTCTTCTCCCCATTTTACAAAATTATTTATTTTTTAACTGCACCCATTATAACATAAACATACAAAAAAAACAAGAAAAACCACGTCTTTCCACGCAGTTTTTCCTGCTTTTTAAGGATATTTCTGCTCTATACTGCCAATTCAACTCCCCTTTTTGCCACCAGGATATCCATGCAGTGTTTGTGCGGAATTCCCCCGCTGTTGCAGTCAAAAATCTCCTCATCCGCCCGCAAAAACATCCAGTCGTGATAATACATAAAAAGTTCTCCCGACTTCCACAATTGTCTGACCTTCCGATCCCCATCATCCGCCCGCTGAATAAAAGGCTTTTCAACAAACGCGTTTAGCGCGTGCAGACCATCCGGCGCGGTACGCGCTTTTAAATAATCAAAGAGTTCCTGGCGCACCTTTGGCGCAACAAAATGCAGCACGCCGCTTGAATAGATAATGTCAAATTCTTCCTCTGACCGATAATCCGCTGCGTCCGCTAAGAAAAAATCCACATGGACACCAACTTTTTCTGCGAGTGCCTTTGCTTTTGCAATCCCCGTTTCCGAAATATCAAACGCTGATACCCGATATCCGTTGCGCGCAAGAAAGACCGCATCCTTACCCTCCCCGCAGCCGATATCAAGCACACGCCAAGGTTTTATCGGCGGCTTTTTCTGTAAAACTTCATAACAGAGCCGGTTTGGAACAAGCCCCCAATAATACCCCTCCTGTTGATAGCGTGCCTCATAGATACTTACCGCAGCCGCAGAATACCCAAGCAATGCATCCGTTGTCGTGCCAAGGATGCCTGCGATCTGCGGGAGCATTTCAATATCAGGGTTTGCTGTCCCGTTCTCCCATTTAGAAACTGCCTGAAAGGAAATATGCAGTTTCTCTGCTAACGCCTGTTGTGTCAGTCCAAGTGCCCTGCGTTTTGCCGCGATAATACCGCCAATCTTACTGCTGTCCATTTTGCTTACCTCCATATGGTAAAATGATGAGAATGCACGAAAATAATTCATGGATAAAAATAAGAATCATTCTCGATTATCTATAATATTTCTTTGATATCTGAAAGTATAGCACAGACTGGTTTCAGGAAAAATAACGGCGATGTAGAATGCCAGGGAAGTTTTCAACTAATAGTTGACGCATCCCCTACGTATAATATCGCGCCTGCGCCTCCCACAGCCGAAAATATTCCCCCTTATCCTGCCCTAACAATTCCTCA
>CAJUCG010000226.1 GCA_910585065.1 uncultured Lachnospiraceae bacterium | reverse complement strand
AAGTGATGAAGGCAAAGAAAGCCAAGGATGGCTCTCTTACCTATACTTTGGGAAACCAGTATATGTATGATCTGACCGAGTTGGCCTCCCAGGTTTTACAAAAGACGATCCGGATTGATCTTTCCTTCCTAAAAGCCACAAATACACAGTATGTTCAGATTCACGGCGATGCGAACCCAGCGAATGTTTCGGGGGTGATCCCGATTGCCGCGCAGCCGAAAAAGCCGAGTATCAAGTATGTAGGGGGGATGTTTACCGCAAAGATTAATAAGCAGCAGGTGACATTAAACCCAATTCAGCTTGATGCCTACGAGTATAAGACCTTATACGGCTCTAAGTGGAACAGTCTGCGCAATTACAATGGAATGACCTCGTCGATTGCGGGGACGACGCTCTTGATTAGAGAGAAGGCAACTGCCACTTCCCCGGCTGGTGTGGAGGCAAAATTAAAGATTCCGGCGGCGGCGAAAGCACCGAAGGTGGCGATTGATTATGTGAAGGGAACTATCAATATCCCTAAAAGCGTAGAATTCAAGATTTCATTTAAAGGAAAAGAAGGCAACTGGGCAGTGTACCGAAATGATAAGGGTGCTGAAGCCGCATCGAAATTGTCCCCGACCGAGGTTTTAGAGCATTTTATTCCCTATATCGGCGGACCGCTGACCGCAGAGGATAAGACAGCGGCACTTGAGGTGGACGGTTTTTCAATTATTGCCCGCACAAAGAAGGTGGAGAAAAATGGGGTGGTAACTAAGGCCGCTTCCCAGCCAACTTTTTTGACCATTCCGGCAACCACAAAAGTAATAAAAGCGGAAAAGGAAGACAAAATTTTAGGTTCTGTGCCGACCATTTATTTAACTTACAAAAATGTTGAAATAGGGGTGGAATTAACCGCAGTGGGCGGAAGTTTTGACTATTCCGTTGATAATGGGAAAAGCTGGAAAATTGTAAAACCGGATGCGAAGAAACCGACGGTTGCAACGCCAAAAAAGGATGTAAATGTGGTGTTGGTGCGTGAGTCCGGCACAAAGGCTGTCACATCGAAGGATGGAAAGGTAACACTCGCAAGACTTCCTTCCTCCAATTCGATCTCCACTTCCTGGCTTCCGCCGCTTGAGATCGATGCGGCAGGACAGGGGCTTGGCGCAGGTACAATGTTTATCAAGGAAAATGAAAAGGCGGAGCTAAATTTTGGTGTTTCACAGGGAAAAACACAGATTACGGACGCTTCGATAAAACATACCACCACACTTCCAGCATCGGCGAATCTAGTGGTTGCAAACGGGACAATCACTTTTGTGGCACCTGCATACAATGAAACGGGAACAAATAATTATGTAATTGAAATTACGGCGGAAAAGGCAAACTATACGCCCGCAGTACTAAAAATAAATGTTACGGTAACACGATAAGCTGCAAAATGAGAACTGCTGCAAAAGGAAATCCTTTGCAGCAGTTCTTTTTTTGTATATTTTTTTTATTTTCCGAAAAACTAAGCGCAGGATAAATAAAATGCGCACGAGCCGTATGGCAAAAGGAGAAGGAAAATGAAAAAAGCAGTGTGGTTTACTGGAGTTTTTGTAATTGTATCCGTATTGATTATTGGCTGTTATCTGCTCTTTTTTCGGGAGAAAAACAATGAGGTGCCGGAGGGAACCTTTGTGAGAACGGAAGGGATGTGGGAAGAATGGCAGCGGAGCGCGTGATCTATATTAAGGCGGAACAGTCGAGCATTGTAACAAATGCAAAAGTCTATCTGGAAGATGTAGTGACAATGACGGGGATGGACAAAAAGAAGATCCATGAACTTGGGCGTGAGATACTCTTTGTAATCCCGGATAAACAGACAAAACAGAAATATATTTTTTCTGTATTAAAAGTGATTGAACTGATCCAGAAAAAATACCCGGAGATCGTGGTATTCAATGCGGGGGAAACGGATTTTATTGTGGAGTACCAACCGCCCGGAAAAAAACAAAAATGGCTGGGATACGTCAAAATTATTTTTGTCTGCTTTGCGGTGGCAGTCGGTTCTGCCTTTACAATTATGACCTTTAATCAGGATGCAAGTGTGGCGGATATTTTTTCTAAAATATACCGTATTTTTACAGGTGAGGAAGCGGGAGAGCCGGGACTTTTGGAACTTGGCTATTGCATCGGACTTCCTGCGGGGATTATTATTTTTTTCAACCATTTTTCCCATCTGAAAATGAGTTCGGATCCAACACCGCTTGCGGTGCAGCTGCGCCTTTATGAGAAGGATGTCAACGATGCCATTATAAAGACGGCGGAGAGGGAGGGGAAAACGATAGATGTTTAGGGAATGGTGCGTGCAAGCGGCACTTTTAGTAACGGGTATTTGCAGCGGTGCCCTTGTGGCAGCGGGGATGTTTGCATTCGTCACAATGATCGGGGTGGTGACTCGTATGGCGGCATATACAAAGAGTATTCGCCATGTTCTTTTGTACGAGGACTTAGTTGTGCTTGGCGCGGCGGTGGGAAATGTGCTATTTTTGTATGAGCCGGTGTTTTCTCTGCCGGATGAAGGGGCAACTCTCCGGCTGATCCTCGGATTTTTTGCCGGGGTCAACGTCGGATGCCTTTCCATTGCCTTAGCGGAGCTTCTTGATGTGGTGCCGATCTTTGCAAGGCGAATTAAATTAAACCGCGGGCTGACGGCGTTTGTATTAACATTTGCATTTGGCAAATTTGTTGGGGCAGTGATTGATTTATTTTTTTGATTAGGTAGTATGACAGAGACCGCGCACGCGGTGGAAACAGGAGGAAGACTATGGCAGATCCAGAACAAAAAGCGAAGGAGCTACAACAGAAGATGAAGCCGGAAGATAAGGCATTGGCAAAGGAGGCACTTAAAGAAACAGATCCGAAGGTGCGGGACAAAATTTATAACCAGTATGTAAAAAAGGCAACACCCAAACGGAGTATGCTTGGAAACATTGCAAAAGCCTACCTGGTTGGCGGTTTGATCTGTGTGCTTGGGCAGGGGCTTTCAAATCTTTATCAGTCCTTTGGGCTGGAAAAGGAAGTGGCCGCATCTTACACGACGTTAAGTCTAATCTTTTTGTCAGTATTGACCACAGGACTTAACTGGTATCAGCGGCTTGCCTGCTTTGCGGGAGCAGGCAGTGTGGTGCCGATTACAGGCTTTGCCAATTCCGTGGCGGCACCTGCGGTTGAGTTTAAACAGGAGGGATGGGTATTTGGTGTTGGCTGTAAAATATTTACAATTGCAGGTCCCGTCATTCTCTACGGAATTATTTGCAGCTGGCTTCTCGGACTGATCTACTGGATTGGCGGTCAGTTCAATATTTTTTAAGGGGGAGGAGAGCGCGAAAATGAGTGAAGAAAATGCGGACAAGGTTCCAAACAAGAGTGTGAGGCAATGGCAAGGTGTGCCCTTAGATGCCGCACTGACCAAAAATATGGAGCGTTTCGACGAGATCTTGCAGGTAAAGAAAAATTTTGATATCTTAAAGCGTGTATTTTTGATTGGAAAAAAAGAAGCCTGCTTTTATTTTATTGATGGGTTTCATAAGGATATGACAATGCAAAAACTCCTTCAGTATTTTGGGGGAATCATGGAGCAGGATACGCCACAGACCATGGAGGAACTTTTACAAAAATATATGCCTTACGGGGAGCTGGAGAAGGTAAAAGATGTGGATACACTGCTTGGCGCGATTCTCTCCGGAAAACCAGCACTTTTTATCGATGGTTTTTCGGAGGCACTTACCATTGATTTTCGCGATTACCCGGCAAGGGGGGTGACTGAGCCGGATAAGGACAAGGCTATGCGCGGCTCAAAGGACGGGTTTGTAGAAACTTTAGCGTTTAATACCGCGCTGATCCGTCGCCGTATCCGCACACCGCAATTTACTATTGAAATGATGTCGGCGGGCAAGAGTTCGCGCACCGATATTGCGGTCTGCTATATGGAAGATCGCGTGGATAAAAAATTCCTGCAAACAATCACCGATCGGATCAAAAGCATCTCGGTGGATGCACTGACGATGAATCAGCAAAGTCTTGCGGAGAGTATGTTCCACACAAAATGGTTTGACCCCTTTCCGAAATTTAAGTACACTGAGCGTCCGGACAGTGCCGCCGCCTGTATTTTAGAGGGAAGTGTTGTGTTGTTAGTGGATAATTCACCGTCGGCGATGATACTTCCGGCAAGTATTTTTGATATTGTTGAGGAAGCGGACGATTATTATTTTCCTCCGGTCACGGGAACTTATCTGCGCTTATCGCGCATTATTATTGATTTCTTAGCGATTATTCTGACTCCGCTGTTTTTGCTTTTAACCGAATATCCGGAGTATATGCCAAAGGGATTCGAATTTATTGCTATCAAAGAGACCATGAATATTCCGCTGATCTGGCAGTTTTTAATTCTGGAATTTACCATCGATGGTCTGAGGCTCGCCTCAATCAATACGCCAAATATGTTGAGTACGCCGCTCAGTGTAGTGTCCGGTCTTGTGATTGGAGAGTTTACAGTTAGCTCCGGTTGGTTTAATGCGGAAGCGATGATGTATATGGCATTTGTGGCGATCGCAAATTATACACAGGTCAATTTTGAACTTGGATACGCGCTGAAATTTATGCGGATTATCACATTGCTTCTTACTGCCTGGTTTGGGATCTGGGGCTTTGTAGGAGGGCTTTTGTTCGCGTTAATCTGCATCTGCTTTAACAAGACAATCGCCGGGAAGAGCTATATTTATCCGCTGATCCCATTTAGCTTTCGCGAGCTTTCACGCCGGATTTTCCGCGTTTCGCTCCCGGCAAGTGAGAAGAGGAGAAAAAACTAGAGCGGAGAGGAGTTTTTTGAGATGTGCTATTCTCTCTTTACCTTTCCGGAAAACTGTGGTATACTTTCCAAATAAGGACAGAAAGGGGGAGTTTTATGGCAAATTTAATACCAACGCCGCACAATGCAGCCGGAGAGGGCGAGATTGCAAAGACTGTGCTGATGCCGGGAGATCCGCTGCGCGCGAAATATATTGCGGAACATTATCTTACGGATATTGTCTGCTTTAACGAGGTGCGCAATATGTTGGGGTTTACG
>CAJUCG010000225.1 GCA_910585065.1 uncultured Lachnospiraceae bacterium | reverse complement strand
TGTCCAGTATCTTTTACACTGATGGAAAGTTCTACCTCCTTCTCGCCAATCTTCTCCATTTTCAGGGAAAGTTTTACATATCCTTCCTGGGTAAATTTAATTGCATTATTGGTGATATTGATAATTACCTGGCGCAGACGCAGAGAATCACCGTAGAGCTTATCCGGCAGTGCTGGGTCAATATCATACAGTAATTCCACACCCTTCTCGCCGATCCGGTTTAGGAAAATCATCGAGAGATCATTTAACATCGACATCGGTTCATACTCATCGTTTACAATTTCGAGCTTTCCGGACTCGATCTTGGAAAAATCAAGGATATCATTGATAATCGTGAGCAGTGCATTGCCGGAATTTTTAATATTGTTAAGGTATCCCTGCTGCTGCGCACTCATCTCACTTCGCAGCAAAATCTCTGTCATCCCGACAATCGCGTTCATCGGCGTGCGAATCTCGTGTGACATATTGGACATAAATGCAGATTTTGCCTGGTTTGCATCTTCCGCTTTTGCCTTTGCCCCCTTTAATTCCTCGACAAGCTGATGCGTTCGCGTCACATCCATCAAAAGCAGACAGTATCCCTCAACCGAATTATCCTGCAATAATGGGGTGATCGTCTTCTCGTAACATCGCTCCCCGCGATGGTACTCCGTCGCCTCCGTGATAAAAAGCTCATATAATTCTCTTGGGATTCGCTCATTCTTGCTTTTTTCCTCAAGTTCCGGAAAAAGCTGTTTTGCGTAGGCATTTGCATCCAGATAGCCGTACATACTGTCCGTGATCAGAAAAATATCCTGCATATGCTCAAACATCCAGGTGCGCCCGGCATCCGCCACATTGAAAAGCTCACCGCGGAGAACACTCAATATAATAAGCAGAAGTGCCCCCGATGCGCAGAAGGGCAAAATATCGAAATTCATATCCGCAACCAGAAGATAAATTACCATCGCAAACATTACAATAATCTCCGATGTAACCAGCCGCAGCAATGCCGTCCGTTCCTTGCGTATATGTGTCCTCCGTATACGGACAATCGTATAACTGATCAAAACCAAAAGAGCAAAACAGATAATACTATATTGTATTACATAGAGAATACCCGGCTTAATTCGCAAAATATGAAGTTCCACCGCCATCTCCTCCGGCAGATTTCCGGAGGGTGTTCCGCTTGTAAAGGGCATTGTAAATTCCATTTCCTTTACATTGGTATCCTTAAAAATCATATCTTTGTTTTTGTCATCCCAGAGTACAAAAATTTCAATGGCCTGCAAAACTCCCCAGATCCAGAATGGCCAGTGCGGGTAGCGCAGTCTGAAATAATCGATCAAAAACAGAATAAAAAAGGCATAAAAAATCGCGTTTCCCAGATACTCAATTTTAAGAGCCACCATGCCAGCATCAGAGCTGTTCATCTTTAACATCAAAAGATATCCTGCATTTACAATAATACAGCCGACGCTCGCCAGCATCAGATCGCTTCCGGCACGCCCCGGATCTTTGCGCAGCAGTATCATCAGACCAATTAGCGGAATCAGCATTCCAACATATTGTATGTATGGCACCAGCCATTCCATCGCTCTTTCTCCCCCATCCTTTTAATTTATTTTCCGCCAATTTTCAGCTATCAAAATCAATTCGGTAGTCCCCCTCCCCCGTATGGATGATCATAACGGAGAGATTAAAATTTTCTTCCATCACTTCCAGTACATACTCATACCAGATTTCTTCCCCCGTCTTTGACATCAGTACATAAGAACCGTTTTCCCGATCCTCAATCTGGTTACAGATATCCTCGTAAACGGCAAAGCCATCTACCTCGCCGGGATAGCCCGCAGCGCGAACTTTCTCTTCAATTGCCCGATATATTTCGTCCATCCTGCCTCCTATTTTCCCCCTTAGAGAGCAACTGCTTTACCTGCGATATCCCCCGCTTTTTTATAGATACTTCCCGGTCCTACCACCCCGCGCACCATCGAGAGAGGATACACATTAGTATCACGACCGATAATGACTCCAGGATTGAGTACCGAACCGCATCCGATCTCCACATGATCGCCAAGAATTGCACCCATCTTCTTTAATCCCGTCTCAATTTCTTTCTCCTCCGTATGAATTACCACCAGCGACTTGTCCGCCTTCACATTGGATGTGATCGCTCCTGCTCCCATATGTGACTGATACCCAAGGATTGAGTCACCGACATAATTATAATGAGGCACCTGCACCTTATCAAAAAGGATTACATTTTTTAATTCTGTCGAATTGCCGACAACTGCGCCCGCACCCACAAGTGCATTGCCGCGGATAAAAGCGCAGTGGCGCACAACCGCTCCCTTTCCGATAATCACCGGACCATTGATGCAGGCATTCGGCGCGATCTCAGCATCTCTTGCAATCCAAATATTTTCTCCGCGTTTTTCATATTCCTCCGGTGAAAGCGTCGCGCCAAGTGCCACAATCATTTCTTCGATCCCTGTGAGTGCCTCCCAGGGATAGGTAAATCCCGAAAGATAATCTCCCGCCAAAGTTTTTGTCAAGTCAAAAAGATTTTTGATTTTTATTTCCTCCATAGCCAAACTCATAGATGGACTCCCTTCTTATTTTTCCTTATAATTTTTTGCAGTTTCTGCAAAGCATTGATTTAACTGCCCCTGATTATTCGCACCCTTTACCGCGTTAGTCAGCCGCCCAACAAAACTCTCAAGCTTTTGTAGATATTCCTCGCGGCTGATGCTCCCCTCTGACACATAGGTCAGCCCTTTCTCCCAACTTGCGGTCAGCTCCGCATTTAAAAGCGAGCGGATCGAGGAATTCACGACCTCGTAAATCATCTCTCCACTCTGCGTAGGAGTAATAATCTGTGTTTTTTTATTTAAATTTAAATAGCTAATTTTTACCAGCTTATTTAAGATCTCGGCGCGCGTCGCGCTTGTGCCGATCCCGCTGCCCTTTATTTGTGCCCGCAGTTCCTCATCCTCAATCAACTGCCCCGCATTCTCCATTGCAAGAATCATCGATCCAGAATTATAGCGTTTTGGCGGCGCAGTTTCACCCTCGCGGATCACAAAACCTATTACATCAAGTTTCGCTCCTTTTTTGAGATTTTTGATCACCTCAAAAAAGTCCTTGCCAAAACTTTCCTCCTCCTGCGCATCCGCCTTCCCCTGTACATCTGCACCCTCTTCCTTTTGACTAGGTGCAGGTGTACCCGCACTAATTTCTGCTGATGTGCCGCTGCCGGAAGTGGCTGATGCAGATACATTTGTATCATCATTTGCCGGCTGCGCCGGTTTTCCGGCATTTGCTACTTTTAGATATCCTTCTTCGACCAACACCCTAAAACTTGCAAAGAAACTCTCCGTGTCAATCTTTACCGTCAGCGATACCTTCTGATAGACAGCGGGCGGATAGAAAATGCTTAAAAACCGCTTTGCGATCAATACATACACCCGCTTTGAGAGTATGGGGAGCGAGGAGAGTGCCGAAAGCCCCTGTCCCGTTGGAATAATCGCATAGTGATCCGTGATCTGCTTATCGTTGACATAGCGCGTCTTCGCAATATTTTTGTAGGCATCCCCCTGCAAAATTTCCGTTGTAAACGGCGCGAACTGTGAGAGATGCCCTATTCCGCCAATATTTTTATGGATCTCTTTTGACACTGCGGTGGAGAGTACGCGCGCATCCGTGCGGGGATAGGTCACAAGCTTTTTCTCGTACAGATCCTGCACAATCTTTAACGTTTCATCCGGACTGATCTTAAACAATCGGCTGCACTCGTTTTGAAGCTCTGCAAGATTAAATAAAAGAGGTGCAAATTTATTTTCTTTTTTCTTTTCAATCGCGGTAAGTAACGCCGTCAATCCCTTTGCAGCGGCATCAAAGATCGCCCGGCTGCTGTTTTTTCCATTTTCTGTTATCTCCTGGTAGGAAACTTCCTGTCCTAAAAGGGTCTCAATCAACTCTTTTGCATCCTTTTTCTCTTTAAACCCATTTTCCTTGTAGAGCTTTGGCGACTTAAAATACCTGGAACCCTCCACAGCGCGAAACTCCCCCTCGAAGGAATGTCCCTGCACCATCAGCCCCACCATCACGCGAAAAAACGGCGTTTTTACAAAGACTCTGATCTCGCGCTCCCTGCGCACCACCATGCCAAGCACACAGGTCATCACACGCCCGACAGAGATCGCCGCGCGCTTTTCTGTCTTTAGAAAATTGCTTACGGTATAACCATATTTTAATGTCAGCACACGGGAGAAATTGATTCCCATTAAATAGTCTTCCATCGCGCGAAGATAAGCCGCGTCAGAGAGGTGGTCATAGTCCGCGATGGGCTTTGCATTCTTGATTCCTCGCAAAATTTCCTCCTCCGTCTGCGAGTCGATCCAGACGCGTCTTTTATCCTTCGTGGCAGGAACTCCCGCCATCTGATCCACCAGGCGGTAGATATATTCTCCCTCGCGCCCTGAGTCGGTGCATACATAGATTCGCTCCACATCCGCACGGTTTAAAAGCCCTTTTACAATATTAAACTGCTTGCTAACGGACGGGATTACCTCGTACTTAAATTCCTGCGGCAAAAATGGAAGTGTTTCAAGCGTCCATCGCTTTAGCGCGGGATCGTAAACTTCCGGGTAACTCATTGTTACCAGATGCCCAACACACCAAGTAACAACAGCATCCTCCGCCTCCATATACCCGTCCTTCTTTTTAAAATTGCATTTTAATGCCTTTGCGAACTCCTGTGCCACACTTGGCTTCTCCGCAATATACAAATATTTACCCATTTTAATACATTCCCATCATCGAGAGAATTAAAGCTGTCCCGCCAATCAAGATAATCACACCGAGCATAAGCATGGACTGACCAAATACGGCTCCTCTTTTCCTGCGCATGGCTTTTAATCCATTTCCTATATTGATAAGCCCCGCCGCCCAGACAGCGGCTAAGAGTGCCAAATACGCCCGGCTAATAACAAATACCAGCAGTGCCACAATCAAAATAAATCCACAGACGACATTGACGGCATCCAAAAGCAATTGATTGTCCTTTATTTTCTGCAAAAATTTTTTCATTTTCCCCCACCGCTCTTATTCTTACTGATTTCCAAGCGTCGCCACCATCACCGCCT
>CAJUCG010000224.1 GCA_910585065.1 uncultured Lachnospiraceae bacterium | reverse complement strand
CGCTTGATTATGTGGTGGGCGATGTATTGGAGATTGATTTGGAAAAGTATGGAAATACCTTTGATATTGTTTTTATGGAGGGCGGAATTCTGCACTATTTCCATAATATCAATGAATTTATGGGAGTGATGTACGCACTATTAAAACCGGGGGGAAAAATAATTTGCAGCGATTTTCACCCATTTACAAAAATTATGGATATTTTAAATTTTGAACAGGAACTGCCGGAGGGTGGATATTTTTCGGAGGAAATCTTAGAGTACGAAATGGCACATGCCAGGTTTTACGATCCGGAAATTCGTGAAAAAATGCCGAGATGCAGCTGCCGCAAATATACGATAAGCGAGATTATCAATGCAGTAATTGAAAGTGGTTTTGTGTTAAAACAATTTAATGAACATCCAGCGTGGACAAACCCGAAATTTCCGGGAGAGTTTACCGCGGTTGCGCAAAGGTAAAGAGGGGAGGAAAATAGATGGTGCAAAATCGTCTGGATGCATTTGAAATGATGCTTGCCGCAGTGCAGAGGGAATACGCGGATATTTTATCAAAAATGGAAAAATTAAAGGCGGAGAAAAAGGTGAAAACGGTGACCTATCAGCAATTGCTTTCGCGCAAGTTAATGTACCAAAATATGATTTCACTGTACCAGCTTTATGATCTAGTAGAGGAAGAGAATAGCACAAAAATATAATAAAATGATATGGGGTTATTTTGCATCTTTGCAAAATTTCCCAGGCGGGAATAAAAATATATTTTTTCTTCTTGACTCTGCCGTTGGGAAAGCGTTTATACTATGATCATATTAAAACGCAGGAGGTAGATATCATGGAGAAGCTTGTAAAAATCCGGGACATGACAGCCCGGTATGATCTGTCAGCCCGCACACTTCGCTATTATGAGGATATGGGGTTGATCCAGAGTATCCGCAGCGAAGATTATGCGTATCGGATGTATGATGAAGTCAATGTAAAACGCTTGGAGCAGATTTTAGTTTTGCGTAAATTGAATATCAGCATTAAGGATATTCAACAAATATTTCATACGGCTGGTTCCGAAATGGTTTTGGAAGTGCTGGGGAAAAAGGTGACTGGTATTGACGAAGAGATTTCTCTGCTATATGAATTGAGGGAAATTGTTCTGGAATTTATACATCAAATTGAATCCGCCGACTTTGGAAAAGAGGCTGACATAAAACTTCTTTACGAGAAAGCAAAGGAGATCAAAACGCAGATCACGCATACGGACTACCATGGGAATTCGGCAGCAGTAAACCGATTGTTTGCCGTTACAGAAAAGTTAGATGTCAAGGTACCAGATATTATCATTGTCAGAATCCCAAAATTCCGGGCAGTAACATCGGGGTTTTTGACATTTGAGGAACTTTTTGGGGGAGGCTTTGAGCCGTGGCAGGAAACCCACAATCATTTTTTCAAACCTGTTATCTTTGATGCACCTGATTTTTTGTGCGAAAAGGATGGGAAAGCGGAGTGGATTTGGGCGGTCAAGGACGAAGTGACAAAAACTGATACCGCACCATATGAAATAATCGAATATCCCGGAGGTTTGTATGCCGTTTCAGTCAGTGTGGACGGTGACGGTGAAAGTCATAGCAGAGTGAGAAGCAAAGTGGAAAAATGGCTGGAGAACACAAACTTTGTGATTGATAATGAGAGAGAACTATTAGGACATATGATTTATGCTGATGATGAAATTAAAGAGGGGCTTGGATATTATCAAATGAATCTTTATGCACCCGTAAAATTAAAAAAAGTATAGCAAAATAAAAATTGTATGCCGGAGAAGACTTTGAGATGAATTTGACAACATCTTGAAGTCTTCTTAGACCTTGTGGGGGCAAAGAGGGAAAATAATTGCATAGAATAGATTTTCGTTCTTAAAGGACGACCTGATTTAGTAATATTAAAGAAACGTGTCCCGCTGTCATAGAGAAAAGGATAAAAAATTATTTGACAGAGGATGATTTTTTATGTTATAATAAATAACTGTAGTTGGGTAATCAATGTTGCGCAACATTCGATGTATAATTGTCCATCGATATGGTCATGTACAAAACTCTAATTTATAATATGCTGTAATTTTGTGAAATCTGTGTTTTACCTATGGATAAGTTTATAATCAAGGGAGGATTTGAGAATGCCGCCAAAATTTAAATTTACCAGGGAAGAGATCCGGGACGCTGCGTTTAATATTACACGGCAGGGCGGGTTTCCTGCACTGACTGCCCGGTCTTTAGCAGCAAAGCTTGGCTGTTCGGTCAAGCCAATTTTTGGACTGTTCCGAAATATGGAGGAAGTGGGACAAGAGGTTCTTTCCGCGGCGAATGCTCTCTATCAGAGCTATATAGAGAAGGATATGGCAGAGGGCAAATACCCGCCCTACAAAGCCAGCGGTATGGCATATATTCGTTTTGCGCGGGAGGAAAAGGAACTTTTTAAATTGCTTTTTATGCGTGATCGCTCCGGTGAGAAGATTGCGGACGAAATGGAAGAAATCAGACCGCTGCTTGAGATTATTCAAAAGAACACTGGGCTTTCTGAGGAGAAGGCGTATCTATTCCACCTTGAAATGTGGCTCTATGTCCATGGGATTGCCACAATGATTGCGACTTCCTATCTTGACTGGGATATGGAATTTGTTAGCAGGGCGTTGACGGACGGTTATATGGGACTAAAAAGGGCAATGGAGCTTAAAGAATGACAGCAACAAAAAATATACAAAAATAGGGAGAGTTTTTTCTTTGTCGCCATGAACAAATTGTTAGATTTTTTTGGAAATTTATAAACTTTTTTCTTGTAATTTTACCAATGATTTGTTATACTATCTCCATATATAACTAAAACGGTTTCGTTACTGTGCAAGATAGAAAGTACAAAAAGTTTCCTCACCCATAGACAGGCTGGATATGTCTTTGGGTGAGCTGCGCAGCTTTGGAACCTAAAAGATGGAGGTGCAGTATGATTATTGGCAACAACTTACCCAACATTCCATGGCAGGAGCGCCTGGCAGACAGCCGGGAAATCGTGTGGCGCTACAGCAAGAACCCGATTGTAAAGCGGGATCAGCTCCCCGGATCAAACAGCATTTTTAACAGTGCCGTGATTGCAAAGGACGGTCGATTTGTCGGGATTTTCCGCAGCGACAATCAGGCGATGGAGCAGCATCTGTTCCTTGCAAAAAGCAATGATGCAATTCACTGGGAGATTGAACATTCCCCTCTGCCTTTGTATGGCAAGGACGACAGACAGGTCGGCGTGGCGTGCGGCTACGATCCGCGCGTATGTCTTATTGATGATCGCTACTATGTGACTTGGTGCAACAACTACCATGGTCCGACGATCGGCGTGGCATATTCCTACGATTTTGAAAAATTTTATCAGCTTGAAAATGCATTTTTGCCATTTAATCGCAATGGTGTGCTTTTTCCGCGCAAAATTCATGGCAAGTATATGATGCTTTCCAGACCGTCCGATAATGGACATACCCCATTTGGCGATATGTTTTTAAGCCAGAGTCCGGATATGGAGCATTGGGGGTATCATCGCTTTGTTATGCAGGCACAGGGCTGGGCATGGACAAAGATCGGGGCAGGACCTATTCCTATCGAGACGGATGAGGGATGGCTGTTAATTTTCCACGGGGTGGGAACCACCTGCAATGGCATGATCTATAGTATGGGCGCAGCGATCCTAGATATTGATGAGCCTTGGAAGGTCAAATATCGCTGCAAGCCATATATTTTCCATCCGACGGAAACCTATGAATGTGTGGGGGATGTGCCAAATGTGACATTTCCTTGTGCAACTTTGCAGGATGCAAAGACGGGGCGCATTGCGATCTATTACGGCGCGGCGGACACAGTGGTCGGGCTGGCATTTACACGGGCGGATGAACTGATCCAGTATATTAAGGACAATGCAATATAAAATAAAAATGCTCACATCTTATTTTGGGGTGTGAGCATTTTTGCTGCTTATTTAGTCAAAATTGTTTTTCCCGAATCTATTTTTGACCAAGATAAAACTCCCGAATGCGATCGATGCGCGCGCCCATATTGACAAGAAGGGCATCGGCGATTGTCAGCGCAGCCATGGACTCTACCACCACAACTGCGCGCGGGACAATCACCGGATCATGTCTTCCCTTAATCTGCACCGAAACCGGAGAGCCGTCGCGCCGAATGGTCTGCTGCTCCCTAAAAATGGAAGGAGTGGGTTTGATGGCAGCGCGCAGTATAATATCTGATCCGTCACTGATCCCGCCAAGAATTCCCCCTGCATGATTGGTTGCCTTATTTGCACGCCCGTTTTCCATGCCAAGGAAAGCATCGTTATTGTCCGAGCCATTTGCTGCCGCACAGGAAAATCCAGAACCAATTTCAACGCCCTTTACCGCACCGATGGAAAAAACAGCCTTTGCAAGATTTGCATCTAATTTCTCAAAAACCGGATCGCCAAGACCTGCCGGACAGCCCGAGATAATACATTCAATTATCCCCCCCGCAGAGTCAAGTTGCTTCATTGTATTTTTCAGGTATTCTTCCGCAGCGTCAGAGGCTTCTTTTCCCGGCAAAAACAGCGGACTTGCGTCGCGCTCCTCTATCAGAGAGGGAATATCAAAGCTGGAGGGAGCGGCAGTGATGGAACCTATCGCCTTTGTATAGGCGGTCACAGTAATGCCAAGTTCATTTAGGAGAACACATGCCACTGCCCCTGCCGCTACACGCCCGATGGTTTCGCGCCCGGAAGACCGCCCGCCCCCTCGATAATCGCGAAAACCATATTTTGCGTCAAAGGTGAAATCGGCATGTCCAGGACGATAATAACTTGCAATTTCTGAGTAATCAGAAGACCGCTGTGTTTCATTATAAACAACCATGGAGATCGGTGTACCCGTAGTAAGCCCATCAAATACGCCGGACTCTATTGTGACCATATCATTTTCTTTGCGCGGGGTGGAATAGCGTGTCTGTCCCGGCTTGCGCCGGTTTAAATAAGTTTGTACCCATTCTTCGGAGAGGGGAATTCCGGCTGGACAGCCATCGATAACAACACCGATGCCCCTGCCGTGGGACTCTCCCCATGTTGTGATTCTAAATATTGTACCAAAGCTTGAACCTGCCATAAATTCAGTATCCTTTCTATTTTTTCGTTGATCTCAGTTGGAGAGGACTCCTAATTC
>CAJUCG010000223.1 GCA_910585065.1 uncultured Lachnospiraceae bacterium | reverse complement strand
CTGCTTTTTTGTTGTAATTTTCTCTCTGTTTAAAAAATTCGTTCTTAAAACTCTTATCCTAAAATTTACTCGTTCTCGTAGCTGTCCGAAGTCTTGTTCGAAGTACGGTTGCTTGTCTTGTTCGAGGTCTTGTTCTGGGACTCCGAATTTCTTGTAGAATTGCTGCAGTTTGTGCTCTTGTTCTGGGAGCTGTTCTGGCTGCTGTTCTGGGAATTGTTCTTGCTGTTATTCTCTGTACTCATCATGTCCTCCATTCCGCGCTCTTTTTTCGCGCTATCTGATATTTGGTACGTAGCTTATTATGCCTGCTCTTTGAAAAACTATACGGGGTTTTTAAAAATTTCTTATGTTTTTGTTGTAGTTCTTTTTGGTATCTGTTAGAATAGAGTTACAACAAAAGAAGGGAAGAAAATAAAATGAGTATATTAAATGTTGCACATCTAAGCCATGGCTTTGGCGATCGCACTGTTTTTGCGGATGTAAGTTTCCGGCTCTTAAAGGGGGAGCATATTGGGTTAGTCGGGGCGAACGGCGAGGGAAAATCCACCTTTTTAAATATTGTGACCGGGAAGCTGATGCCGGATGAGGGAACTGTGGAATGGGCAAAAAATGTGCGTGCAGGATATTTAGATCAGCACGCTGTTCTTACAAGGGGAATGTGTGTCCGGGATGTACTCTCGTTGGCATTTGTCAGTTTGTATGAACTTGAAGAGCGCATGAATGAACTCTGTGCGCAGATGGGTGATGCGGATGAAAACTCTCTTCCTGCAATGATGGAAGAATTCTCCGAGATTCAGGAACGGCTTGAAGTACATGATTTTTACAATATTGACAGCAAGGTGGAGGAGATTGCCCGTGCCCTCGGTTTAACTGAGATCGGCTTAAAGCGCGATGTCACAGAGCTTTCAGGCGGTCAGCGCACGAAGGTACTGCTCGGAAAACTTTTGCTTGAAAAGCCGGATATCCTATTGTTGGACGAGCCGACCAACTATCTTGATGTCGATCATATCGAGTGGCTGAGGCGGTATCTAAACGATTATGAAAATGCATTTATTCTTATCTCCCATGATATTCCCTTTCTAAACAGCGTGGTCAATTTGGTTTATCATATGGAAAATGGAGAGTTAAATCGCTATGTGGGCAATTACGATAAATTTAAGGAAGTTTACGAGATCAAAAAGAGCCAAATCGAGGCAGCTTACAAGCGTCAACAGCAGGAGATCAGTGAACTTGAAGATTTTGTCGCGCGCAACAAAGCCCGTGTTGCAACCAGAAATATGGCAATGTCCCGCCAGAAAAAACTAGATAAAATGGAAGTGATCGAACGAATAAAGGAAAAGCCAAAGCCTGAATTCCATTTTCGGGAAGCACGCGCGGCAAGCCGCTATCTCTTTTCGGCAGAACGCCTGGTGATCGGCTATGAGGAACCCCTCTCAAGACCAATCTCCTTCGCGATGGAGCGGGGAGAAAAACTGGTGCTTACGGGCGCGAACGGCATTGGAAAGACCACGCTGCTAAAAACAATTATCGGGCTGATTCCTGCCCTTTCCGGAAAGGTAGTTCTCGGCGATTATCTCTATCAGGGGTATTTTGAGCAGGAGATGACGGGCGCGAAACATAATACCTGCATTGAGGAACTCTGGTGTGAATATCCGTCCTGGACACAGTATGAAATACGCAGCGCACTCGCAAAATGCGGTCTGACAACAAAGCATATTGAGAGTCAAGTACGTGTCCTATCCGGCGGTGAACAGGCAAAAGTGCGCCTCTGTAAATTGATGAACCGCGAAACGAATTTTTTGCTTTTGGACGAGCCGACCAACCATTTGGATGTGGAGGCGAAGGAGGAACTCAAACGATCGCTTACTGAGTACGGCGGCAGCATTTTGTTGATCTGCCATGAGCCAGATTTTTATGAAAATTTTGCAACGCGAGTGATCGACGGGAGAAGCTGGACATTAAAGTTATCCTAAATTTCGCACTCCTGTGCAGAAAAAGGCTGCCTCATAAGAAGCAGCCTTTTTCTTTGAACGTGTGCTAGAAGATTCGAACTCCCGGCCTTCTGATCCGTAGTCAGACGCTCTATCCAGCTGAGCTAAGCACACATATTCAATCTTTCTTTACCGAACGGTCTATATCATAGCATATTCTTTCATGGTTGTCAATAGTTTTTTAAAATTTTTTTGTCGAAGATAATGAGTCCTTTCGGAAATGCCACAAAAATGTAAAAGTGACCATAACAGCGTTTATCTTCCCACAAAGGAAATCAGCAAGAACGGACGCTCCAAGAAATGGGTACGTTGTGGAACAGTACAACCGTGACCTTGCCAAATGGGAACGCCAGACCAGGAAACCGACAGCCGCTGCTAAAGAGCAGCTAAAACATCTGCTATTCAATCCAGTATGTCTCATCATCGTGGTTCTGAATGTAACATTTAGGTGGAGTTTGTTTTAGCACTTGATAAACATTAAAGTAATCTGGATACGGACTGATAAGTCCCATTATTGAAAAGCCAAACCAAAAACCATTCCAGGACTTCCAGGCAATAGGGCTAAACCAAAATATCACAATGGGCACAATCCCTAATAACAGAGGAAGTAAAGACATTAGGATAAATCTCCATTTTTTCAATGGATAAGAGACCAAAGCAACAGCGGCAAAGGACTTTAGATGAAAGCCTATATAAACAGTTGCGTTTGCAGGATATACAATAGCATGCAACCATTCGTGGGCGATCAATCCGATAAAGCCTGCAATAAATCCAACAATAAAAAATACAGGGGATATAACTATTTCACCAGCAAGAAAAGTTTTAAGAAAAATGGATAAAAAAATTACAGCAAATGGAACAACCGCAAACGGTAATGCTTTTACCATCATTTCTTTCATCGTAGTAGGCAATACCATCTTCTTTGCTCTACAATCCATATTTCCTTTCTGATAATCTGCTAGTTCACTATTGATTATCCCAATCCATTTTATGTGCGGCATTGAAATCCTTCCTCCTATAAAATCTGTATTCAATTTTTGTAACAAATTATAGCATAAAAATGCAAAGATTTCTACTATCTATCCAAAATACAGTGGGTAAGAATTTTTCCTCTACCCACTGTATTTTTAAGGTAGCGAGTATTACGCTTGTTGTATCCCATTCATCCTGCCAATCCACACCACCTGTAAAATTATGAGTTTCTATTTCAAATTTGCAACTGCCGCGTGTTCGATCGGAAGTCCTGCCACATAACGCTTAATAAACTCATCAAAGCCCGCCACATCTTCTGGCTTTGGCTCCACACAAGTTCCCGTATCACCGCCAAAGACGCGCTCCTGCAAATAAGTATCCAATGTTTCGCCATCCTTTTTATAGAGCATATAGGCAGCTAAGAGCGCGATTCCCCATGCACCGCCCTCTCCTGCCGTCTCCATCACGGATACGGGCGTATTCATTGCCGCAGCAAGAATGCTCTGTCCAACACCCTTTGTCTTAAACAATCCGCCGTGCCCAGTTACACGGTCTGCTTGTACACCCTCTTTCTTAAACAGGATGTCAAGTCCCGTCTTGAGCGCGCCAAGAGAAGTGAACAAATGCACACGCATAAAGTTTGCTAGATTAAATTTGCTCTCCGGCGTGCGCACAAACATTGGCCGCCCCTCAGTAAAGCCCGTGATATGCTCCCCAGAAAAATAATTGTAGGCTAAAAGTCCGCCGCAGTCCGCATCCCCCTCAAGTGCCTTGTTATAGAGCATCCCAAAAAGCTCGTTCATCTCGACTTTCATTCCGAAGCTTTCCGCAAACTCACGGAACAAGCCCACCCAGGCGTTCAGATCAGAAGTACAGTTATTGCAGTGTACCATCGCCACAAGATTGCCGGTCGGGGTGGTTACAAGATCAATCGCATCGTAAACTTTTTGCAGTTCCTTCTCCATCACGATCATTGCAAAGACGGAAGTTCCCGCAGACACATTGCCCGTGCGCTCCGCTACGCTGTTAGTCGCTGCCATGCCGGTGCCTGCATCACCCTCCGGAGGGCAGAGAGGAACACCCGCCTCAAGGTTTCCGGACACATCAAGAAGCTTTGCTCCCTCCGCCGTTAATGTCCCAGCATCCTGCCCCGCTACGAATACCTCCGGCAGAATATTGCGCAGTTTCCAGCCGTAATTTTTCTCTGCAACCAACTCGTCAAATTGCGCGATCATCCGCGCATTGAAATCCTTTGTCTTGATATCGATAGGAAACATTCCGGATGCCTCGCCGACACCAAGTACCCTGCGCCCCGTCATCTTCCAGTGAATATAGCCCGCAAGAGTGAGCAGCGTATGTATTTTCCCAACATGCTCTTCGCCGTTTAAAATGGACTGATACAGATGTGCAATACTCCAACGCTGCGGAATATGGTAACCAAAAACTTCTGTTAATTTCTCTGAGGCTGGTTCTGTAATATTATTGCGCCAGGTGCGGAACGGCACAAGCAGCTCATCTTTTTCATCAAAAACCATATAGCCATGCATCATCGCAGAAAATCCAATCGCACCGATCTTTTTTAACACAACGCCATACTGCCCTTTCACATCCGCAGCAAGATTTGTGTAAGCGTCCTGAAGTCCCGTCCAGATATCATCAAGCGAATAAGTCCAAACACCATTTTCATAGCGATTTTCCCAGTCATGACTTCCCGATGCAATCGGAGTATTGTTCTCGTCAATCAGTACCGCCTTGATCCTTGTGGAACCTAACTCAATCCCAAGCACGGTCTTGCCGGTTTCCAGCGCAGTTTTTACATCATATCCCATAAGCTTACCTCCAGTTCTGCCGCATATCGTGCGGCATAAATTATTCTGTGTTTTAGTATACACTAAAATAGTTTAGTTTTCAAGAGAATCGTGGAAATTCCCCCTTATTTCAAGAGCTTTCCATATCAATATAAATTTGAGGTACATCGAACCCCTATATTTGCTGATAGCTGGGCGGATTTCCTTGTTGATCATACAATAGAAATGTTCATCGTTTACAAAACCGCCAAAGTGTAAAAATTCTTTACATTTTGACGGTTTTGTTTATGCGCAATGAAAATCGTGACAATCAACTTAAAAATATGTTCTTTATATTTACACAGGCATTCCAGTATGGTATGAACGGCTTCCAAGTGTACTTGCAAAAAGTTTCAATGCTTTTTCATAGCGTACTCTTGCTTCCTGCAGCACCGAAATTTCCTCATCCCTCTCAGAAGAAAGTGC
>CAJUCG010000222.1 GCA_910585065.1 uncultured Lachnospiraceae bacterium | reverse complement strand
TGTAAAATTGACCCCCTGCGCGCGCCCCTGAACCTGTGTGGCGGCAGAAGATGTATTTGTGTTAGAAGAAACGGCTCTTCCAGTCTTTGAAAAGCGTCCGGAGAGAGGGGTATTAGTAGAATTGCTTGTAATGCGTTGATCGTAGCCGGGCATAGGGAAATCCTTTCTGTGGTAAATGGTAGGTAAAGTATATAATTATTTATCGGAAGATTTGGGGAAAAAGATAAGGGAAACCCTACATTTCTTTTTTATATGAACTTGAAAAACAGTTTATTTTGAGGTATCATGTTTTTTGAAAGGAATTTTAAAAGAGTTTGAAAGGAATCTTGAAAAAATGATAAGGGAAATATGTGAAAAAGACATTGCAGAATGTGTTAGTGTGATAAAGGAAAGTTTTGTACAGGATCGGGAATATTATCATGCGCACTTTTGGAACGATAATGAAGAGCAGGGATATGGCTGAAAAACAGAAGAAAAATAGAACAGTCAAAAATTTTTCTGGAAATTTATGGGGGAATTATGTTAATAAAAGTCGGTGATTTTGAGTGTACGGAAGTTTGGGATGGAGTTTTTTACAAAAAACTTTCCAATTATCCGCAAATAACGGATTGGGAGATCCGAACGCTGATTGAATTTATAGAATATGAAAAGCTATATGGCAGGGAATGCACTGTAGAATGCGAAGATCATAAATTGCTTGACTTAATCCATCAAAAAATGGGAGAGAAAGAAAAATATAAAAATACGCCGCGCCCGAAATTATTAACGGAATGTACAGCATGTCCTTATCGCAAGGGATGTGTTACAGAATATGTATGTCATACAACATCATTAGAAAATGCGATAAAAATATTTCAGTGCGGAAAGCTTTTGTCGGCTTTAAATGCCCGGAATATACCCGTTTTAGAATTAAAGAATGAAAAGAGGAACGCGGCAAACGATCCTGCGGATTATTTCGAATATATTATGTTTGCGTGGGGGAATTGTCAGGCGGGCGATCGCTTGGTAATGGAGCGCGCGTTAGGTCGATTCCCGAACGAAGAAGATTTGAGTCTTTATTTTAAGCCCGGAGTGAGATTTTATTTTAAATATGACAAATTGATAAAACATCCAAAAGCAATATATGATGGTGTGCTGCCTATGAAGGTGAAAGACGAAATAGAGCTTAATGACTGGGTGTATAAAATTGTGATTCCCATGGAGATGAAAATTAAAATCGAAAATAATATTCCATTTTCTCTAAAGGACAGGGTGATTTATCTTGAAAATGACTGTAAGGATATCTGGGACTGGTCAGAAAAAGTTTATGGGAGGATAGAGGAAGATCGGGTTAAGAAATCGGAAAAGGAAGAAAAATAAATGGTTTTACAATATAAAAAATTGACCGAAAAGGAATTGGACAAATTTATAAAAATGAGAATCCTCCAGCTACGAGAGGAAGGAGCGCGGGAAAATATAGATTTGCAGCCCGCACTGTTTGACTATTACCGCCGTCATATGGCGGATGGCACTTTTGTTTCCTGGGTGGCTTTAGACGGGGATAAAATCGTGGGGACAAGTGGGATGTCATTTGTCGAAAAACCTCCCTATTTTGGATGCCCAAATGGAAAAATAGGACTGCTTTCCAGTATGTTTACCGCAAAGGATTACCGCAGACGGGGAATTGCGAAAGAATTATTGTCGCGAGTTGTAAAAGAGGCAAAAGAATATGGGTGTGGCAGAGTTCAGATCACCGCTTCCGATATGGGAGTTTTATTGTATACAGATTTTGGATTTGTGAAGAATAGTAATTTTATGGAATATAGATTTTAACTTTTGTAGCAAGAAGTCAAAAAAGAAAACACTTGCATTTTCAAAAAACTTATGCTATCATTCCACCTATGAACAAAGGCGTTCAAAAAATTTGCGGATTGTATCCGCCGATTTTTTGAATGCCTTTTTGCGTATGTGGGCACAGAAAGAAAGTAAGTAGCTGAAACAGTCTGCGTTCCATACATGGGCAGGGAAGATTTTTACCTGCTGGATTTTATTGGGGGATAAATATACCTTGACGTGCATAGAAATTGAGTTGTTATATGGAAAGGATGGAATCACGATGAAAATGGAAAGGGAAGAAGAAATGAAAGAAGAAGCAAAACGTCCCCCTTTGGGGCTTTATAACCCGCGCTTTGAGCATGATAACTGCGGGATTGGCGCGGTGGTTAATATCAAGGGGAAAAAGTCCCATGCCACAGTGGAGCAGGCACTTGATATTGTGGAGAACTTAGAACACCGCGCGGGCAAGGATGCCGAGGGGAAAACCGGAGATGGCGTGGGGATTTTATTGCAGATCTCGCACAAATTTTTTAAAAGAGCCGCAAAATCCCTTGGAATTGATCTAGGGGATGAACGCGACTACGGGGTCGGCATGATCTTTTTTCCGCAGGATGAGCTGCGCCGCAACCAGGCAAAGAAAATGTTTGAGATTATTGTGGAGAAGGAAGGCATGGAATTCCTTGGATGGCGCACTGTGCCAATCCATGAAAATATTTTGGGTCACAAGGCACTCTCCTGCATGCCGTATATTTTACAGTGCTTTATCCGCCGCCCGGAACAGGTGTCGCGGGGACTTGCGTTTGACCGCAAGCTTTACATTGCGCGCCGGGTTTTTGAGCAGAGCAATGACAATACTTATGTGGCATCCCTCTCCAGCCGCACGATCGTTTATAAGGGGATGTTTCTAGTTGGTCAGCTCCGCCCGTTTTTTGCGGATCTGCAGGAAGCGGACTACGAGTCAGCGATCGCCATTGTCCACTCGCGCTTTTCTACCAATACCAATCCAAGCTGGCAGAGAGCGCACCCGAACCGCCTGATTGTCCACAATGGCGAGATCAATACGATCCGGGGCAACGCGGACAAAATGTTAGCGCGCGAGGAGACGATGGAGTCAAAATATTTAAAGGGCGAGTTTCACAAAATTCTCCCCGTCATCAATACCGAAGGGTCGGATTCGGCGATGCTTGACAATACACTGGAATTTCTGGTGATGAGCGGGATGGAACTGCCGCTTGCCGTGATGATCACCATCCCGGAGCCGTGGGCGAACGATATGGGCATACGGCAGGAGAAAAAAGATTTTTACCAGTATTATGCAACAATGATGGAGCCTTGGGACGGACCCGCCTCCATCCTGTTTTCGGACGGGGATATTATGGGAGCGGTGCTTGACCGCAATGGTTTGCGCCCTTCCCGGTACTATATCACCTCGGATGACAATGTGATCCTGTCATCAGAAGTCGGGGTGCTTGATCTTCCAGTGGAAAAAATTGTAAAAAAGGAACGCCTACATCCAGGAAAAATGCTGCTTGTCGATACAGTCAAGGGGGAGGTGATTGACGATGAGGAGCTGAAAATGCAGTATGCAACCCGCAGACCTTACGGGGAGTGGCTTGATACCAAGCTGATTTGCCTAAAGGATTTAAAGATTCCAAATCAGCGCGTGGACGAATTTTCCACAGAGGAGCGTCTGCGTTTAATGAAGGCGTTTGGCTACACTTATGAGGATTTTAAGACTTCTATCCTGCCGATGGCAAAGGATGGGGTGGAGCCGACGGCGGCGATGGGGGTGGACTCTTCACTTGCAGTACTCTCGAAAAAATACCAGCCGCTCTTTAATTATTTTCGCCAGCTTTTTGCACAGGTGACAAACCCGCCAATCGACTGCATCCGCGAGGAAATTGTGACAAGCACAACGGTCTATATCGGGGAGGACGGCAACCTTTTGGAGGAGAGGGCGGAAAACTGTCATGTGCTAAAGATCAACAATCCGATCTTAACAGATACTGATCTTTTAAAAATTAAGACGATAAATCAGCCGGGGTTTACCTCAGCGGTTATTCCGATTATTTATTATAAAAATACTTCGCTGGAAAAGGCGATCGACCATTTGTTCCTCGATGCCGACCGCGCGTACAAGGAGGGGGCGAATATTTTAATTCTCTCCGACAGAGGAGTGAATGAAAACCATGTTGCCATCCCATCACTGCTTGCAGTATCCGCGATGCAGCAGCATCTGGTGCGCACAAAAAAGCGCACCAGCGTGGCGATGATTTTAGAAAGTGCGGAACCGCGCGAAGTACATCATTTTGCGGCACTTTTAGGGTACGGCGCGAGCGCAGTTAATCCGTATCTGGCGCAGGATGCAATCCGCTATCTAATAGAGAGCCATATGCTTGACAAGGATTACTATGCGGCAGTGAATGATTACAATGCGGCAATCCTGCACGGAATTGTAAAGATTGCAGCTAAGATGGGGATTTCTACCATTCAATCCTATCAGGGGGCGAAGATTTTTGAGGCGATAGGAATTGGCAGGGATGTAATTGACAAATATTTTACGGATACGGTCAGCCGTATCGGTGGGATCGGAATTAAAGATATTGAAAAACAGGTAGATGATCTGCACTCGAGCGCGTTTGATCCATTAGGGCTTGGCGTGGAATTAACACTTGAGAGTGCAGGCAGCCACAAAATGCGCAGCGGCAGGGAGGAACATCTCTACAATCCTCTTACGATCCATCTATTGCAGCAGGCGGCATGGAACAATAATTATGAAATCTTTAAGGAGTATTCCCGTGTGATTACCGAGGAGGAAAAGGGGATTCATCTGCGCGGGCTGTTAGATTTTAATTTCCCGGAAAAAGGAATTCCGATCGCTGAGGTGGAGAGCGTGGAGTCCATTGTAAAACGTTTTAAGACCGGTGCAATGTCTTACGGCTCAATTTCTAAGGAGGCACATGAAACATTGGCGATTGCGATGAATCGCCTGGGCGGCAAGTCAAACAGCGGTGAGGGCGGCGAGAGTCTGGAGCGGCTGTACATCGGTGAGGACGGGGAAAACCGCTGCTCCGCCATCAAACAGGTAGCGTCCGGACGGTTTGGCGTAACTTCGCGCTATCTGGTGAGCGCGAAGGAGATTCAGATCAAGATGGCACAGGGGGCAAAGCCCGGCGAGGGCGGGCATCTCCCTGCGGGAAAGGTCTACCCGTGGATCGCAAAGACAAGGCATTCCACGCCGGGTGTAACACTGATCTCACCGCCCCCGCACCATGATATCTATTCGATTGAGGATTTGGCACAGCTGATCTATGATCTGAAAAATGCGAATACCCAGGCGCGGATTTCCGTGAAGCTTGTGTCCGAGGCGGGCGTGGGAACGGTTGCTGCGGGCGTGGCGAAAGCAGGTGCTGGTGTGATTCTAATTTCCGGCTATGATGGTGGGACGGGAGCGGCACCGCGCAGTTCCATTTACAACGCGGGACTGCCGTGGGAGCTTGGCGTT
>CAJUCG010000221.1 GCA_910585065.1 uncultured Lachnospiraceae bacterium | reverse complement strand
ATCACGGTAAGCGGCTTTCTGTGATGGGCGGGGGGATGGGAATGCCCTCGATGGGAATTTACAGCTATGAGCTCTACCATTTTTATGGGGTAGAAAATATTGTCCGCATCGGATCGGCAGGAGGATTTTCTGACTCGGTGAAGGTGAGGGATATCGTGGTTGGTTTATCGACATCAACCAACTCGAATTATGCCGCTCAGTATAAGCTGCCCGGAACGATTGCACCGACAGCGGATTTTTCGTTGGTGGAGTGCGCAGTGGCGGCGGCAAGAAAGAAAAATATCCCGGTGAAAGTCGGAAATATTCTCTCCTCGGATACTTTCTACTCGGCGGATAATACGGCGAATGATCTCTGGAAGGCGATGGGGGTTCTCTGCGTGGAGATGGAGGCGGCTGCCCTGTATCTAAATGCAGCGTATGCAAAAAAGAGGGCACTCTGTCTGCTCACAATCTCGGATCATCTCTACACTGGCGAGGCACTTTCTGCCGCGGAGCGTCAGACTTCTTTTCAAGAGATGATGGAGATCGCGCTGGAGGTGGCAGAGCGTCAGTAATTTTTGTTAAGGAGGATTTTTATGGGGGAAGAAACAACAAAAAATGTTCCAGTATGTCAGAAAAAAGGAGAGCTGGCACCGTTTGCCGGGGCACTGCCCCCGTCGCGGGACACGATAAGCGATCTGCTTTGCCGGGAGTTAATTGCCGCCGCAGAGAAGGCGATGGGACGTGCCTACGCGCCGTACTCCAATTTTTTTGTGGGTGCCGCACTGCTCGCCACAGGAAAGAAGGTATTTACCGGCTGCAATATTGAGAATGCCGCCTTTACTCCGGGGATCTGTGCGGAGCGCGCTGCATTCGCAAAGGCGGTAAGTGAGGGGGAGAGGGAGTTTACCGCGATCGCAGTTATCGGCGGCAAAAACGGGGTTCCCAAGGATTATACTGCGCCGTGCGGTGTGTGCCGCCAAGTGATGGCAGAGTTTTGCGACCCGCAAAAATTTTATATTATTCTGGCACGCTCGCAGGATGATTATTGGCTCTATCGTCTGGACGAGTTGTTTCCGATGGGATTTTCGCCAAAAAATTTATCTTAGTGCAGAATGAGAAAGGACGAAATTTTTTATGAGCAAATCCATTTTCACAATGAGCGCGGCGCAGCGTTTAAGGGCGCAGGAAAGGCAGTCGAGAAGATTTGACCGCGCAGTGAACAAAAAATTTAAGCAGATGAAAAAGGCATGGAAGAAAAGAGTGGCGGGCAAGGTAATAAAGGGAGTTGCGTTTGTGGCGACTGCTGCCGCGGCTGGCGCAGTTGCGGGCAAGGTAAAAGAGATTGTAAAGACAAAAAGCGGGGACGAACTGCGCGAGATGGCAGCAAAAATCAAGATAAAATTTGAGGAAAAAAGGGCGGCAGGGAAATCTGCGGCAGCGGTAAAAACAGGGGCGGATCTTGGGGCTGGCGCAGCAAATATGGACGGAGTGGCAGCGGCGGTAGCAGCGAATGAGGCAGAGAAAGAAATGTCGGAAGTCGTGGATGTTGGGATGGATGTGGACGAATCTGTGGTATCAGCGGCAGCGGTAGCGGATACTGAGGAAGCGATGCAAGCAAAGGCGGCAGATGCAGATTTGGCAGATAGCACGGCAGAGTAATCAAGATGAAGAATTGGAAGAAAATATGCCGGGGAAAAATAGGAAAATGGTGGTTGGGAATACTTCTATTTTCTATTTTTGCAGGCTTTTTAGATCCTGGAACAGGAAGGAAGTTTATGGCGGCAGACCCAAAAAAAGAGATGTTTTTTACTCTGACTAAGGATGAGGAAGACTATTTAGAGGGTCTGCGCGCCGCCCCGCTTTCTCTTGGAGTCTGTGAGGAAAAGATGTGGGCGAAGGGCGAGTCAGAATATGGCTTGGCAGCTCCTCTTTTGGATGTGCTGCGCCATGAGTTCGGGTTAGAGATTGAGATTGTGCAGGAGACATGGAAAAAAAATACCGCGGCATTATCGGCGGGGAAACTGGATTTTTTATTCGGGGTTCCCGCCGTTTTACAGGAGGAAAACTGGTATTTTGGCGAATGGCTGTATAAAAATCCCCATGTACTGATCGCGTATACGGGGGAGGAAAAAGAAGGTGAGAAACCACAGGATATAACAAAGACCATTGTCGCCTATGTCACAAAGAATCCTGCATCCGAGTCGATCTTGCCGCATCTTTCTAATTTTTTGGATGGGGATACAGAGTTTTTTCCCTGCAAAAATGAAAGTGCGGTTTTTCGCGCATTAAAAAATGGCAGTGCGGACATGGGTCTTGTATCGGAAGACGCTTTGTTTTCGCGCTATCCAGCAGCGGATTTCTCTTTAATTTCTAAATTTTCCCAATATGGCAGTACCGCCGCACTTGGCACAGCGCAGGAAAAGTTTTGCTCTCTGCTTGAGATTTTAAACCGCTATCTTGATACGCAGGAGGGCGAGGATCTGCGCGAAGCGATCCGTGCGCAGCAGCAAAATATAAGATGGGAGACGCTTCGAAAAAAGGAAGAAAAAATGATAAGGGAGCTACGAGGGCGCAGCGACTCTCTTTTTTATGCGCAGGAGGGATTGGATGCGGTGCCTTTTTTATGGCAGGAAGATGGTGAAAAGGGAATACTCCCTGAATTTCTTGCCTTTGTAAAGGAGAGTGCGGGGCTTGTTGTTTCGAGGGATTTCCGCAGGGGGGAGAGCGCGCAGCGGGCGTTAGAGAATGAGGAATTGCTCTTTATTGCGGGAGTGCAGATTAACTCCGATCAGAATGATTATTTTGTCCCATGTCAAAGGCAGTGGGTTGTGCCAGTGATCCCGGCGGAGGAGGTAGATTTGACAGGCGAACTACAGAGAGAAGGAATGGGGCAGGAAGAAATTGCGCGCCGCTACTGGGGCGCAGTTCAGGAACTTATGCCTCTTTTTGACGGCACAGCATTTGACGGGCATACAGTTGAATTTGTGGATGACGAAACTCTCTGTCAGGCGATAAAAGAGGGAGAAATTGGCGGTATGCTGATTGCCAGGGAAAGTTTTGATGCGATGCTTTTGTTGGGGGAACGCACCTATACTATGGTTGGGGAAATTGCATTCCCGGTAAAAAGCGGGCTGAAATTTTGTGAGAGTGATCAGAGTGCGGAACTGTTTTCACGGCTATGGCAGTTCTACGAGCGTTTTTTACTGGATATGGAAGAAATTGGAAATCCATATAAAACGGCATTGGTTGGGATGGGAGAGAAACAGGTAGGGCTTCTTTTTGCTCTTAAAATTGCGGGAGCGATCGCGGCTGTTTTTATGGTTTCCTTTCTTTTCGCTCTGCGTGCGGGGAAGAAACAAAAGAAGAAAAAGTAAAACCTAAAGAAAACTTTAAGTTTTCAAAAGAACCCTCTTTAGATATGCGGTTTATACTCTAGAAATAGGAGTAAAGATAAATCGTATATGGAGGGAAAATCATGGTTCAATTTTTCTGGGAATTTGTCAAGCATCCGAAGATGATCGGTGCAGTAGCACCAAGCGGAAAGTCGCTGGCAAAAAAAATGATGGAGCCAATTCAATTTGAGCACGCCCATTGTATTGTGGAATATGGTTCGGGGATGGGGTCTTTTACAAGGGAATTGATCGAAAGAAAAAATCCTGATACAAAACTTTTTTTGATTGAGAACAATTCAGTTTTTTATCGCAGGCTAAAAAAAGAATTTGGTGAAAAAGAGGGAGTTTTTGTTATTTTTGACAGCGCGGAAAAGATCAATACATACCTGAAAAAATATGGTGTGGATACTGCGGATTATATTGTTTCCGGACTGCCATTTACCTCTCTGCCCGCGCGTGTGTCAAAAAATATTATGGAAGCTACGCAGAAGGCGATAGGCAGGAGGGGGAAATTTATTACTTTTCAGTACAGTATGGCAAAACGGAAATTTTTTTCAAGATATTTTATCATTGTGGGGCGGCTGTTAGAATTTAAAAATCTTCCGCCCGCTTATGTTCTTGTAATGAGGAATTAAGAGAGCCTTGCGGGAGGGGAAAAAGAGATTGAAATATGAAAATAATGAATATATTTTAATTGTTGATGATGATATGGATATCCGTAATTTACTTGGAATTTATCTGGAAAATGAGGGGTACAAGTATATTAAATGTGACAGTGCGCAGCGCGCGCTTGAAGTGCTAGAGGAATATCGGATTGCATTGATTCTGCTTGATATTATGATGCCGGGAATGGATGGGATACAGGCGTGCTTAAAAATTCGCCAGAGTGCTAAAATGCCAATTATTTTTATGTCCGCAAAAGCCGAGGATATAGATATTGTACAGGGGCTGACCGCGGGCGGCGACGATTATATTGTTAAGCCATTTCAGCCCATCCAGCTACTTTCCAGGGTAAAAGCACAGCTTCGCCGCTATCGGCAATACAATGATAATAATGATTTTGGAAAGAATTTACATTACAGAGAACTTAGCATGGACACGCAGAGTCGCCAGGTATGGGTGAATGGCAGGGAGATTCGCCTTACAATGAAGGAATATGAAATTTTACAGTTATTGCTGCTTAATAAGGGAATGGTTCTTTCCATCCCACAGATTTATGAGCGGATATGGAGGGAGGAATTTTTGCATTCGGAAAATACCGTGATGATGCATATTGCAAATTTGCGAAACAAGATAAAAGAGGCAACGGAAGGGGAGGAATATGTTCAGACTGTGTGGGGAAGAGGATATAAACTGTAGGAGGAAGAATCCTTTTAATCTTGTTTGCGGCTGTGTTGTCGGATTATTAGCAGGCGCATTTTTGCACAGTGAGAAGGTCTTTGTAGTAAATTTTCTGCTTCGCAGACACGGAGAGAACTTGATTCTTCCTGCTAAGATTTTTTTTAACCTTGGAATGATTGGAGCTTTTTTTTGTATCCTGTGGTATTTTCTAAAAATGAAAAATCGAAAGATTACCACGTATCATCTATGGAGCATTTTGATTTCCGCAACAGTATTAGTGGTGTCACTCTTACTAATTGCTATGGCTTTAAGGGAATGGATTTTAGAAAGAGCAACCTCCGGTTTTTGGGATACTCTTCCAGGAATTTTTATTACAACAAATTTGCCATATCTTCTTTTGTTGTATATGGCAGCAGTATTTTCCGGCGTTTTTTCCTGCTTAACCAGGGGCAGAGTAAAATATATTCAGTATATTTCAACTGAGATTAAGGGAATGGAAAGCGATGGGGTAGGAAGGCAATTAGAAATAATCGGAAATGACGAGATCACCGATCTATGCAGAAGTATCAATCAAATGTCGCAGAAACTTTTTGAGAAGGAACAGTTAGGAAAGGAAAT
>CAJUCG010000220.1 GCA_910585065.1 uncultured Lachnospiraceae bacterium | reverse complement strand
ATCAAAATCGCTCTCATACTCCGAGATAAGCGGAGGGATTTTGTTCCCACAATGGCTGCATTTGCGAACTCCTGCCTGGGCAAACAACAGCCGAACAGCTTTAAGAATACCGGTTGCCGTCCCGATGGTGGAGCGGGGATTGCGGTTTGTGATATGCTGGTCAATATAGATAACCGGGGACAATCCTTCAATACTGTCCACCAATGGCTTTTTCACCTGATTTACTTCCCCAAAAGTATCAAAAAGCTGCCTCATACTTTCCTTTTGCAATATATCAATGATTAGGGAGGATTTTCCCGATCCTGAAACCCCAACCACTGCGGTAATCTTATTTCTCGGTATCCTTAAACTGATATTTTTTAGATTATTTTCCCTCGCACCTTTAATTGTGATATATTTTTGCATTTTAATCTCTATACCTCCTAGACTGCATTTCAAACATCTTGGCGTATATGCCGCCGCTCCTTATTAACTCACTATGTGAACCATCTTCCGCCACCCTTCCCTTTTGAATCAGAATAATCCGATCCGCCATTTTCGTTGTGGATAATCGATGAGAAATAATAATGATTGTCCTGCCCGGCAGCATATTAAATACCAGCTCATTAAATTCACTTTCCGCCTTAGGATCTAACGCACTCGACGGCTCATCTAAAATCACCATTCTTTTATCACCTAATAATACTCTTGCCAGTGCCAGTTTTTGTTTTTGTCCCCCCGAAAACACCACACCATCATCACTAAATTCCCTTGAATAATCGCTCTCCCCCCCACCAGGCAGACACTCTATCACATCACTTAACCCGACCATATGAAATGCCTTATCCAAGCTGGCACCTTCCATTTTTTTATCAACAAGATCCATTTTGACATTTTCATACAGCGTCAACGCAAACATCTGGAAGTTTTGCATCAATATACTGCATATCTTTTTTCGGTAAAACTCCACATCATAGTCCCGAATATCGATTCCATTTACTAAAATTTTTCCGTGATCAGGATCGTACAGTCTTAGCAAAAGCTTGACAAGTGTACTTTTTCCCGCGCCATTGCTTCCGACAATCGCCACTCTTTCATTCGCCTTGATTTTTAGATTCAATCCATCTAAAATTTTATGCTCTCCATCATAGGAGAAAGATACATCGGCAAACTCGATCGTGATCGGCGTATCAGCATTGCCCTTCAGCCCCCTATCCGATATAATTCGGCTTTCCATCTCCATAAAATGAATAAATTTCTCAATATATATACTATTATTATGTAATTCCTTTACTGAATTAACAAAATTATTCATATTTCCTTTTATTGTTCCATAGGCATTCCACAAAGCAGTCATTACATCAAAGGCATAGGCAGATTTCACAAGCACCATATAGGCAAGATAAAATAATGTCACAAAGTCACCAAGGATTTTCCTTATCAGATTATCTCCGGAGCAAATAATCGTCTTTTTTGTTCCGTAAGCGGTATGAATCTCGCTAAGCTTTTTTGAAGAAGAAGTTAATTTATCAAACAATAAATTTCCAATATTTGTCATCCTAATATCCTTCGCATTTTGCTTTAAGAAAAATATCCGATTGACATAATCAATTTCTTTATTATAACATATTGTCTTGTTATAAATTTCACCGTTAATCCGATTAAGCTTAATCTGATACCAAAAGGAGAGAACGTTAATCATAAGTGCCAGAATAAAAACAACAAAATCCAGAGAGCGGATAATATAAAACAGCGAGAACAATACAAATAAGTTTTCCATCAGCTTGACAAAATTTTTGTAGGTGCTCCATGCCCTGTTATTTGATTCATTATTGGCGGCTACCAAATCATTATAATACTTCTGGTCGTCATAGCAGCCAAGATCGATCGACGAGGACTTTTCAAACATCATTTTTGTAAAAATATGGTTGATCTTGATCTCCGCCTTTTTCGCCAGCCAATTATTAAATACTCCTTCAATAATGGTATTAAACAGAATCACCAGCCCATAATATACGCAGGTCAAAACAATCAGCCGCGTCAAAATCTCTTGTGTTTCTTTTGGATGGGCAATCACAAATTCCACCGACTTAACAATATACTGTATAAACAAAACATTTCCTATGGTATTGAACAGTACACTTCTGGCTATAATCAGCAATGCATAGCCGATAGAATATAACGGAACCGCTCTAAAAAATATTTTTAACATATACAGATTATTATGTATTACTCTTTTCATCATCATCCCCCGCCGCAGCTTCACTGCAATTTAAATCCAGATAAAAAATACTCCGTATTTTTCCACGAAACCAAATATTTCTCACCCCATATTCTCCACACTTTTGCATTTCTCCTTCAATTCCGAACCCTTATCACTTCTATAATATTTTGCCTGCAAATTAAACATATCCGCATACTTCCCACTTTGAAAAATCAACTCGCTATGCGTGCCCTGCTCAGCAATTTGTCCGTTCTCCATAAAATAAATTTTGTCCGCTATTTTCGATGCCGAAAATCGATGGGAAATATAGATAACCGTCTTATCTGCCAAATAATTGTTGATCGTCTCAAAAATTTCCTCTTCTGCAATCGGATCAAGCGCGCTAGTAGGTTCATCCAAAATATAGAGCTGCTTTTCGGGATTGATAAAGATTCTTGCAAGTGCTAAGCACTGGCACTGCCCAATGGAGAGCATCTCACCCGACTCGGATAATTCATGAGTTAGCTGCGTGTCAAATCCCTCTTTATAATTATTTATTTTTTCCTTCAGGTGAAGCGAATTCATTATCTTTTGCATTTCCAGATCCGGATAAATCTTTGTATCCATCGCGATATTTTGACCGATGCTCGCCGCATACACATTGATGTTCTGGAAAATAATTCCATATTTGCCGCGATAATCTTTTATATTGTAATCACAAATATTTTTATCATTGTAGAAGATACTGCCCTGATCCGGATCGTACAGGCGCAGAATCAGGTTGATCAGTGTGGATTTTCCCGCTCCATTATACCCGACCAGCGCGATCTTTTGTCCAGGTCGAATTTCCATACAGATATCTTTCAAGATATAATTATCATTTTCGTTGTACTTAAAATATAAATGATCTATTTTCATTCCTCCAAAAGATGTATCCACTATTTCTTCCCTGCGCGATACTACCTTCGATTCATACTGGTAAAATTCACCAAACTTGTTCAGATAAATATTATCATTTAAAATACCGGTAAAACACCCAATCACCGAAGACGCTCTCCAGGTAAATTGTGCGATCGCTCCCATCAGGGGCAAAAACATTGCGATTGTTACCGTTTGATCAACAACAATTCTATATATTGAGATAAGCGTTGTAATACAGGATACAATTCCAAATCCGAAAAAGGCTTGAACACTGTCAAGCATGGTTATCTTTCGATAATATTTTTTAAGAAGCGTCCTTAATCCTAAAAATGCATCGTCAAGCATTTTATTCAGAACGTTTTTCACATTCGTAGTTCTTAGTTCTCCCGCGCATTCCGCCTGAACGGAAACTCTTTTTATATAATCATATTTTCGCTGATAATTTAAACTCTCATCTGTATACTGGTATCTGTGTTTATTGATAAGAGGTTCAAAAAACAATCCGGTCAGCACAGAGATAAGTGATATCATTACAATGGCAAAATCAATCTGTGCAAAATATCCGATCAGCACAATAACACAGCAGGAATGGGAAATAAACTGGGCTATATTATTTAGGATACTGTTCACCCTGTCAAATAGATCATTTAATGCAAAGGTTACATTATCATAGTATTTTGGATTATCAAAGCATTCTATATCAACCGACATAATTTTCTTATATATCATATCCTTAAAAAACAGCGAGAGCTTAACATTATTTTTGGGAATATACGCCTGATTATAATAGGAATTTAATAGCTCAAATACAATGTTAAGTAAAATAAAAACAATCAGCACCCTGCTGATTGCAGCAATGCTCTTTCCTTTTTCCACCGTATCCATAAAATAGGCAAAGAATAGTACATTGTAGAATATGGAAAATAAATCATTGATTACAGTAAAGAATATACTTAATCCTATCCGCGATAAGGAAGCTCTGCTGATGGTTTTTAACATAAATTTGTAATTTTTAAAAATATTACTTTTCATAAATTCCCCCCTAATCTTGTATTTTTATTTTTGACCCAATCATAATAATAGGGATATCACATAAAAAAACACCTTTCTAAAAAATGATATGCAATAAATTCATCATATCACTTTTTAAAAAGGTGGTGTATAGATATAAGGTTTTCTTTTCAATTCCCCACAGCCAAAAGCATCTATTTTCTAAGAAGTCAGGAACACATCATTTTATTTTTATCCCGCCAAAAGACGCATCCCATCGAACAATCCACAAAGTTCCTCCGCTTTCTTCTCTGTTTTCAGGAGCGTTTCCAAATACCGATCTGCCCGGTAAATCAAGGTTTCGCTCTCCCCCGGAGCGGTTAGTATCCCGACTGCCATCTCCGCGCCTTCTGCGTCAAATACCGCAAAAAAATTTTTGACCGCCATCATACTATAACCGTTATCTAACAAAAATCGTATCACATCCATGCGCTCCATGGCACTTTGTGAATAATAGCGTTTCTGGTAGGGCTTTGCCGGAGTAAGCAACCCGTTGCGCTCCCAGTTGCGAATGGACTCCGGCGTAGTGCCGACCAAAACCGCCGCCTGTTTCTTTGAATATCTATCTTCCCCGGATTCTTCCTCAAGGTAAGAACTACTCTCTGTCATCTTTCTCTGCACGGTTTTAACTGCCCTTCTCGTCCCCGCAATATCCTCCCTTATTGCCCGCAGATAGTTTTCTGCCGCGCTTTGGTAGCCCTTTAAGTCCCACTCCCTAGCGAAAAAAATCAGATCCATGCTGATCTTGCGCAGACGCTTATTCACAAAGCCGCCAAATACAAGACTGCATATGCGGACTTGATAGATATGTTTTTCTTCAAATACGCGGTAGCCATTTGGCAGACGTTTTACCGGGGAAAGAAACCCACTCTTCTCATAAAAACGAATGGTTCCTGCCTTTATCTTTGTAAGTTTGGAAAGCTCACCGATCTGAAATTCTGTTTTTGCGTTTTCCAATTCCCCTATCCCCTTTTCGCCCTCTTATTTTTAGGGAAGATCAAAAAAGCATTTTAACACTCCCCAAGTTCTTCCATGGAAAAGATTCTTTCCCCGTTCTCCTTCCGTCCCTCCATTAGAAAGCCGCATTTTTCAAAATCCAATTTTAATTCTGCCAAATACCCGCCCTTCTCCCACAAAAAATTCATCTGCTCTTTATTACTGGAAACGGACAGATGCGCATCAAACCCAAATGCCGGGAAGGTATTTCGAAAGCGCAGCATCTGAAGCTGTTTTTTTACCACATCCATCCCAAGG
>CAJUCG010000219.1 GCA_910585065.1 uncultured Lachnospiraceae bacterium | reverse complement strand
AAGCAGTAAATCCGCCCGGAATCAGCTTTACATCAATCTGCGCGCCGGAGGCAAGCAGATCAACTTTTCTCTGCTGCGTGGTATTGGAAATCTGCATCTCCACATTGACACCGGACTTCAAAAATCCCGCCCAGGCTGCATTGACCGAATCATCCTCGTCAAGTACTGTCGATTCCATAATAGAGCCGGTCACAACATCCTTTACGATAATCGAGAGATTTTCCTTCTTTAAATAAAGTTCATACCCATCGTTTGCCGCTACCAAGTAGTGTCCGTTCAACTCCTTGTTTGTATCGACACCTTTATCACTTACTGCCACACCTGTCACTTTCGTTGCATTCCGCTTATTGATGCTTGCTTCGCGGATGGCTCCAGGCGCATCCTTGCCGGAAAACATCGCCACAATCACAATAATGACGATAATCAGAACCGGAACCAGGATGCAGATCAATTTTTTATGTTTCTGAAAAAACTCACTCAAACCGGTTCACCACCTCTCTCGCTACCGTTCCCACGAAGTCGAATACCTGCGAACACAGCATATATACGATAAAGATAATCAGTGCTGCGATCAGCAGAGTAAATGCAGTAAGCAAAATTACAACAACTGTTTCCTTTACTGAGTAGTTATTAACTTCCTTGATTGCGAGGAACAGGAGAATTACCACCCACGCATAGATACACAAGGTAGCAAACTGAATGATAAAGTACTCATTGTACGTAATCAGATTGCTCACGATAATGATGAACGGCATCAGGATAATATAAGGCGTTAAGCTGTACGCATAGGCACTTACAAGATTCTTAAAGCTGCCCTCGCCATCTTTTATCGTAACGACTAAGTAATTGCAGATGGTCAGCGCGAAGAAAGCCAGTAAAACCATCCCGATATCCATTACCAGATCATATTCTCCCTCGCGAACCGTCTTAAACAGGAATCCGCAGTAATACTTGTAAATAATGGAAATTAGGATAAATACAGCAAGGATAATGCCGGATGCTATCCATGAGGATTTCCCCTCGCGCCTTACGCCATAGCTTCCGTCCATCGGATGCTTCATAAAATAAGTACTGTAGCGAAGCTGACCTATCAGTTTCTTTTCCTTCATTTTTCCCCAGGCTTCCGTCACCGGATTAAATATGCCCTTCTTCTTCTGCAACAGCTTTATGACTTTGATCACAATCACAATCGCAAGGACAATGAGAAACGCGGTTACGAGATTATTCTTCAACCAGAGGTTGCGCACTTCCCAAAATGCATCTGAATAACCATCTAAGTCCTTGGAAAGCTTCGCGTATTTTAATGCATTGTCATAATCCTCAATTTGTAAGTACGCGCGCCCCATCGCCTTGTTCGCATAGTCAAACAAAGTATTCATTGACAGAACCTGAGTTAGAGGTTCCATACTCTCCTCATAGCGGCCGTTGGAATAAAGCACTAATGCTTCATGCAAGAGATTGGTAAATTCTGTTGGTTCATAGATATTAATCTGCTTTTTATCGGAGTCAAGCAGATAGATGCGGTTTCTCATATCCACTGCAATCGCCTCGACCTTGCTGCAAAGACCAACACGCAAACGTCCGTCGTCGCGTCCTCCGAATACAAAGAGCAGTTCGCCCTCGGAATTATACTCGTAAACATAACCGTTACTCGACGCAACATAGATATTTTTGTAATTGCCGGTAGTTACCGCTGCGCACTGCTCATCATAAGCGTCCGGTACAATCAGGTTATTGCCAGCGATATTTAATTTCTTCAAGCTTGAAATATCATCGCCCTGCGTTACCGTGTAAATCAAACCCTTCTCGTCAATTGACAGGTTTGTCGGTGTGGAAGGGATATTGCTAAGAAGCTTTGCCCTCTGCGCGTCCGAGAGAATGATGCGGCGCATCAAATCCACCAGAGAAAGACTTGTATAGTTCGTGCCAAAATACCCAAGGAATGTCCCCCCGTCCGCAGGGCTAATCTGAACGATACCGTTCGTATTTCCCTCGCAGATCAAGTAGAGCGTCCCCGTCTCATTTGCCACTATCTTCATCGGCTTGAAATCATTTTCTGCACCGTAAATTGGAGAATCTGGTTTGCCATATGTAGCGATCACTGCGCCGTCATAGTCAAAAACTACAACTTGTTTGGCTCCCTTATCCGCCACATAGATCCGCTTGTTATCGCTGACATACACACCAGTTGGTTGAGTTAACTGCCCCTCACCAATATAGCGGACAAACTCACCCTCCGTCGTCGCCACGATAATCTTTTTTAGCCCCGAATCCGCGATATACATTAACCCATCCGATGCGATGCACATATCCACCGGAGATGAGAATGCTTCTTCGCCGATCTTTTCGAGCGTTTCATACGGCGTGTAGGCCGTCTGTGTTTCCATTACATATCCATAGCCATCCATTGTGTAGGTCTTGTAAGGCGTTGCTGCCTGTAAGATGACCGGGGAGATGCAGGCACAGACCAAAAGTGCCGCAAGCAAAATTCTGCCCAGTTTTTTCATTGTGCCATCCCCCTTTATTTGATACCCGAATTTGCCATTGTGTTCATGAAGCTCTTGCGCAGGACAATAAACATCAGCAGGTTCGGTAAAAACTGAATCAGCACCGCAGCCGCCTGCAACCCCTGCCCAGCCACATTATTGTTCGCGTTCGCCAAGGTGTTTAAGTAAAATGGCAGCGTCTTCATCGACTCGTCATTGATATAGAGGTTCGAGGTCTCTATATTCGTCCACACCGCCTGGAATGCTAAGATCGCGGTGGTTGCAATCGCCGGCTTTACTAGAGGCAGGATAATCTTAATATAGATGGTCAAATCCTTCGCGCCATCAATATAGGCTGCCTCGATCAGTGCATCCGGCACCTGGTCGATAAACTGCTTTACTAAAAACAACCCGACTGGCATTGCAAGAAGCGGCAGGATATGTGCCAGATAATTGTCCTTTATGCTAAGCGTGTCAATCACTAAGTATCTTGGAATCTGTACGGCTACCCCCACAAACATAAGAGCCGCATTGTTGATCTCCATAATCGTATACTTTCCCTTAAACTTCAACTTGGAAAGCGCGAACGCCGCCATCGTTGAAAAGATAATTGATGCGAGTACCACCGTGAGCGTTACGATAAGACTGTTGAAGACATAACGGCTCATCGGGATACCGGAGGACTGGGAGGCTCTAAAAAGAGCCCGGAAATTATTCCAAGTCGGCTTCGAAACAAAAATCTTTGGAGGGAAGGCAAACAGCTCATCCATCGGTTTAAATGCATGACAGAAAATATATACGATCGGGATTGCCATCACAACCGCAAGCGGGATAAGCACACAGTAGAGCTTGATCTGCCCGCGCTCAAATTTCTTTGGGTTGATATTACTTCCGCGATATCCAGCCATTTTTCTCCTCCTTTCTAATCCTCACTGAAAAGTTTGCCAAATACTTTCGAGAATACCATAACCATCAACAAAAGTATTACAGAAACTGCTGCTGCATAACCCATCTCATAACGGATAAAACCGTAATCCTCGATATGGTTTACAATAAGCTGTCCTGCATAACCCGGAGTCGGGTTCGCACCGGAGAGCTGCACGCCGATCACGCCGTTCTGGAACGCGTTTACAATCGCCATAACCGCACCAAAGAGCATCTGTGGCTTCATGGTTGGAATAGTTATGTAAATCATCTCCTGAAAACGGTTCTTCACGCCGTCGATGGCAGCCGCCTCGTAAAGTTCCTCGTCGGCATTTAGGATACCAGCAAGCATCGCAAGGAAACCCACGCCCATACTTGACCAGAGAGCTACAATAATCATGATCGGAAGCAGGAAACTTGCACTTGTCAGCCAGATAATCGGCTCGTCAATCACACCCAAATTCATCAGCCAGTTGTTGATTAGACCCATCTGATCGCCGGAAAAGAGAATCTTCCACACAACCGCCATCGCCACTGCACCAGTCATACTTGGCGAGTAGAAGATAATCGCTAAAATCGTTCTCGGAACACTGGTTAACTGCGAGAGTGCCCACGCGACCAAAAAGGCTAAGATATAACCGCCCGGACCCACTAACAGCGCGTATTTAATAGTATTTGGCAGGACGTACTGCATAAAGATCTCATCCTGCGTAATCAGGTTGATATAATTCAGAAACCCTTTAAAAGTTGGTGCCTGAATCGTATCAAAACTTGTGAACGACAGCCCGATCGCAATAATAATCGGAATGATAATAAATACGGAAAATAAAACCAGATAGGGCGCCATAAATCCGTATGCTGATTTATTCCCATTTTCGTGGCGCGCAATACTGTTCTTTTTGCGCTTTGTTGATTTGTCAGCCATTTTGCCCTCCCTTACTTTCCTATAATCTCACGTACCCGCTCAATGGTCGGCACGATATACTCCTTCACTACCTTGCCGTCCTCCATATACCCAAACTCTTCAAGTTTGCGCTCGGTCTCACGGTTGATGCGCTTTACTGCACCGTCTAAGGCACTGCGAATATCATCGCCCTCAACTGCTGCCGCAACAAACGCGTTTGATAACTCACGCTCTAACATATAGGTACCCGGAATACGCGGTGCTTCCTGGATCCATTCATTCTGTGCAAGAACCACGGTCTTATCCTGGCTTCTCCAAGGAAGATTGGAGAATGCCTCCTTGTTCGCTGTGTTCCACAGATACTCACTGCCATAGGAAATCTGTAAGGTCTCGCCGAATTTTTCCTGGATATCCGCGGAGGACCACCACTTCATAAACTCCCATGCCATCGTCTCGCGCTTATCGTTGGACTCAAACATAATTGTACTTTCTGCTCCTGCGGAACTATAGCGCGCAACTGTGCCATCCTCCTGGCGTACACCCGGCACCACAGAAATTTCCCAGGAACTTGCAATCTCCGGCGCGGCATTTAAAATCAGATTGTATGTGCCAAAATCTGCGATCCCTATCGGAATATCCCCGTTGCGGAAATGCTGATAAAAATTCGGGACATCCACCGGCATATTATAGATGGTAAAAAGCTCTGCTAACTCCGTAAACCCAGCCACCGCAGCCTCACTATTGATCGCGGTATCGCCAGCGTAGGTATCATACAAACTTGCACCATACTGGAACAAAAGTGGGGTAGTACCGTGGAAATTGCGCATACCAGTCATGCCCGCCGTCGGATAATAGAAATTAAGTCCTCTCATCTGAAGGTCAGTGAGCATCCCTTTTACATCCTCGATCGTATCCGGCACGGTAAGCCCAAGTTTCGACAGGACATCACTGCGGTAAAACAGCACCCAGAAATTCATTGTCTCCGGGATCGCATAGATCCCCTCACCGATTGTTGCCGGAACAAAAAGTGCCTCATTATACCGCCCTGCAACCTCCGCGAAATCGCTAAACTCAGTCAGATCCTTTAAAGCTCCGCGGATCGCAAGCTCATATGGCTGCGCGTAGTTCAATCCGGTTGCAATATCCGGCGCGTCGCCCGACGCATTCGCC
>CAJUCG010000218.1 GCA_910585065.1 uncultured Lachnospiraceae bacterium | reverse complement strand
GACTTCCTCCTCGCCGTCATGCTCCTCGCCCTTAACCAAAAAAACCAGAAAGATGCTGTCTATTCTGCATTGAACCATCCCGATGAGCTAGGGGCTTACTCCACAAAAACTTATGCAGTTTACAACGGAATACTAACGGAACTGAAAAAACAGGGCGGGCGCAATTCCAGTGATACCATCAATACTGCCCTTGCATCTTTCATTACAGCGGAGATTGGTGACCTCCTGTCCCACATAAAACCAGTCTATACAATCGTTGGCTATAAAAATATTACGATGCAGGAATCGGTCGCAGAAGCCGTTAAAAATATGTCCCTCCCAACAGGGGAAACGGAGTTAATCGATGCGTGCTGCGGCACTGGGGCTTTATTTTTCGGTCTTTCTGGTGACCAATGGGCGGGGGTAGTGCTGAATGACCTGAACCCACTCCGTACAAATTTTTTGAATGTACTCCTCCGACATCCATTTAAACTGATCAAGGAAATACTTAAAACCGACTTTGACATTATCAAAAAGCCTGAAGAAAGAAAAAAACTCTTAAGGGAAATCAGACAGATTACGAATGACTTTAAGGAGAAGCGGAAAAATTACCACAAAGTTGCCTGTGATGTTGCAGTTGCCGCACAAACTTTCCTGCTGCAATGCCTTGACAAACAGCGCATTGATACCGAACAGACCATCTTAAAGCGTCTTGCAAATTTCATCCCTGCACATTGGAAACTGCTTAAAAACCATGCCCGCATCACACAGGAGGACTGCCTGACATATCTTGAGAACACTGTTCCGAGGCAGAAGAAACTCGTCCTTTTAGACGTGCCTTACATTGGGACAGAGAACACCTGTGGGGTTCCTGGGTATGATTATAAAAAATTCCATACCAAAGTTGCAAAGTACCTTACGGCGGCAAACTACCCCTTCCTCTACTTCTGCCGGAGCAGCGCACCGAAATCTACCGCACCGGACAGGAAAGAGGTGGCAGAACATATCATGAAGATGAAACTGGGCGAACATTTTTTGGGGAAAGGGCTTTATTTCCATAAAATCCACCTTGAAGATACCGTGACAGAACTTATCATCAGCAACCGCAACTATTGCTTTAAGAATCAGGTTCTATGGGAAAATTTTTCTGATGATCTCCTATAGAAAAGCAAGGAAGCTGCCTTACAAAGTAAATACACAAAATACAGATACCTTGGGAATCAAAATCCCATATATTTTGTAGTCCTTCACTTTGTGCGGCAGCCTCCTTGCCTCTCCCCCCACCTGCCGGAAACTAATCTGCAGATACCCCCGGCAGGCTTCCCAATATTACTTTCAGCTTTGGTATCGCTTTCTGGCATATCTGATTCAGTACTGCACAGTTCTCCCCCAACTGGGTCAGTGCCCCAATATATCCGGCGCAGGATACCCCATCCAGCCCACCCCCTACATCCTTCCCGCACATTACCGTACAGCCAGCCTCCACGGAAACCTCAAACAGGCAGTTCAGGTCATCCGCCATGGTCTCAACAATGCACTGTTCCAATTCCTCGGCGGTCTTAAACCGGAAGAAGCGGTAGTAACTTTCGGCATCCGCATCATGGATAAGAAAAAACCATACCCCCTTTTCAGTCTGCGCAACATCCGCATCACTGCTAATAAGATACCCCAAATATTTTTCGATTACCTTTCGGATTTTTTCCTCTTCTGGCATACCATCATCCTCCCTTATGTGATGATGGTATCTTACCTCTCCTGTCTAAGAATGTAAAGTCATTTTTAGCTAATTATTATCAACAAAGACCTTACAAGACCCTGTCGTCTACCACAGACAACACCTGCCTTATCCTCATCAGAATACCCCCTATGACAGCCTGAAAAATTATTTATTGTAGTTTCAATCCCCCCAAACCTAACGGCTTCTTGCCGCCCGTTAAAATTCCCTTACTTCTCCTTTCGACCTTTTGTTCCATTGTACCAAAAACAACCTAATCTGGCTACCCCAAAAGGAGCTTTCTGGCAAATCAAGGACTTATTCCACAAAAAAGATGAACACAACAGCTTATCATTCAGTCTTACAATTTTTTCCAAATATCTACAGGCTCGAAAACTGTCGATAAGCCAATTTTAAGGCGCGAAAACTAGCGATAGACTGCTGCTAAAGCAAAAACGGTTTATCCCGAACCGAAATAAACCGTTTTTTTCCCAATTTTTAAAATCTTCATTTAAAGTCTGAACACCGGAAACCCAGTAAAATCAAGGGTTTCAGCCATTCTCATCTAAGTTGCTCAGGCGTATCGCCTGATCGGCGGCGATACACGCATCGATAATCTCCTCAATATCACCGTCCATCACTTTCTCAAGCTTATAGATTGTCAGTCCAATTCGATGATCTGTCAGTCTCCCCTGCGGAAAATTGTAGGTGCGAATTTTTTCAGAGCGATCGCCAGTGCCGACCTGGGATTTTCTCGCTGCTGCCTCCGCGTCATGAGCCTTTTCAAGTTCCATCTCATAAAGCCTTGAACGCAGAACCTTAAGTGCCTTGTCCCTGTTTTTTAACTGCGATTTCTCATCCTGGCACGAGATCACAATCCCCGTTGGAATATGGGTTAAACGCACCGCAGAATCCGTTGTATTAACGCATTGTCCGCCATTTCCGGACGATCTAAACACATCAAATCGACAATCATTTAAGTCAAGCTGCACATCCACCTCTTCCGCCTCCGGCATAATCGCCACTGTCGCAGTCGAAGTATGGATACGCCCGCCGGACTCCGTGACCGGAATGCGCTGTACACGGTGAACGCCGCTCTCATACTTTAGCTTGGAGTAAGCACCATTTCCCTCGATCATAAAAATAACTTCCTTGCAGCCTCCAATCCCGCTCTCATTCAAATTCATCATATCAACTTTCCAACGCTGTGTCTCTGCGTATTTCTGATACATCCGAAACAGCTCCGCTGCAAAGAGTGCCGCCTCATCGCCGCCCGCACCCGCGCGAATCTCCACAATCACATTTTTTTCGTCATTTGGATCTTTTGGAAGAAGGAGGATTTTTAACTGCTGTTCTAGGCGTTCTACATCAAGTTTTCCCTGTGCCAGCTCTTCCTTTGCTAACTCGCGCAGTTCCTCATCGCTCTCTGTATCAAGCATGGTCAAGCTGTCCTCAATATTTTGCTTTGCCTGTTTATATTCGCGGTATACATTAACGACTTCACTAAGATCATTTTGCTCCTTCATCAATTTTCGAAAACGCACGGTATCATTTGTCACTGTCGGTTCGCTAAGCTCTGCCTGCAATTCCTCAAAACGCCGCTCTGTATCCTCCAGTTTATCAAACATCTCCATAAAATTCTCCCCCTTTCAAGAGATCAAAGATCAATTTAATTTCCAAAAATTCCTATTTCATCAAATTTGTTCACTCAGCCGATAAATGCTGCTTTTCCCGTCCACTGCGCACATACCACACGGTCAAGTCCGGCATAATCCTTTTTTATGATAATTTCTCTAAAACCGTTATAATCAAGCAGACGCGCTACATCCTCTGCCTGATTATAACCAATTTCCAGAAAAATTCTTCCGCCCAAATTAAGACGCGTCCCTGCGCCCGCTGCAATTTTTCGATAAAAATATAGTCCGTCCGCACCGCCATCTAATGCCATATGCGGTTCAAAATCGCGCACTTCCGGCATTAACCCCCCAATTTCCCCGGTGGGGATATAAGGCGGATTGGATATAATCACATCAAAATTTCCGGGCACCTTTTCCCACAGATCACTCTGTATAAACTGTGCGTGAAGGTTGAGACGGTTCGCATTTAATTGTGCAACTGCAAGTGCTTCTCTTGATAAGTCCGTCCCCACTGCCTCTCTTACACAGCCAAACTTTTCCAGGCTCAATAAAATACAGCCCGATCCTGTACACAGATCAAGGGTACGCGCGCCGTGACAGTAAGGCAATGCTGCTTCCACCAGCAGTTCCGTATCCTGTCTTGGAATTAAGACCGCAGGGGACACCAGAAAAGATAAGCCCATAAATTCTTGTGTCCCCATAATATATTGCAGTGGTTCGCGTGCTACCCGCCGCTCTAGTGCTATCTGGTAAGCTGCAAGTATTTCCTCCCCCAATTCTTCCTGCGCGCCAAAAAAAAGTGCGGTGGAAGAAAGGGAGGCGGTCTCCATCAGAAGATATTTTGCATCCAGTGCCGCCTCTGCGATTCCTGCCTTTTTAAATTGTTCTTCCGAAAATTTTAAGACTTCCCCTATGGTCATTCTCTGCGCCCATCCTCTTTTCCTGGTTTGGTTCGCGCTCTTTCCGCGCTATTTCCAGTTGTTAACGCACTCCTTCCCATTGTCTTTTCATTCGTCTTCGCTTTGTCCGCATCTATCTTTGATGTGCTTCTTCCTGATATCTTTGTTTCCCCACCAATCTTTCCCGGCGTTTTTCCATTAGAACGCGGTGCGCGCTGGAGCCAATCCGGTATTTTTTCTCCAAACAAAGCGGCATTTCCCTCTATTCTTACCGGGATTTTTCCCGGGGTGTGCGGCACTTCTTTTCTCTCTGCAGTCTTCTCCAAATTTTTTGCAGGGTTTCTCCCGCCTGCTGTCGCATTCTTTGCACCGTCATAGACAAAATAGTGATCGAGGGCACGCAGAAATTCATCATCTTCTTCCGCAGCTTTTGGCACCGCTGCAGCAATGTTTTGATCCATCTCCCTACTATCTTCTATTTTTTTCTTCACCGATCTGCGCTTTGCAATTCCACTCTCCTCTTGGTAAGCTTCCCAGTCAAAGACAGCACTAAGTGCTGCGATCGCCACCTCAATCATAGAATCATCCGGCTCTCTTGTAGTTAGTCCCTGCAAAAGAAGACAGGGTTTATTTAACACAGCCGCCAATTTGCTCTCGCTATTTCCCGCCAGCCGGACAAACTCATAGGAGATCCCCGCGATCAACGGAATTAGCACAATCCGCAGCACATAGCGCAGCCAGGCAGTATCAACGCGGATAAACATAAAAAGCACAAAGCTTATCAGCATGACAAGAAGAAGAAATCCCATACCGCACTGCCTGTGACAGCGTCCCTGCCGCCTTACATTTGCAACGGTCAATTCCTGACCACTCTCAACACAGTTAATACATTTATGCTCAGCACCATGATACATAAAAATACGTTTAACATCCTCAAGCCTTGAAATTAGCACCACGTATGCAATAAACATTATTACGCGAAGAATTCCCTCCAGCACAAGTTCAAGAGTCTCTGAATGCACCAGATGACCAAGAAGATTTGAAAACAGAAGTGGAACCAAAATAAATACTGCGATCGCCATCAGCACAAAAAGCGCGATCACCCCGATATCCGTCATGGTTTCTCCCGCTTTTGAACTGCTTTTTTGGTTCGTATCCTTCTTTTCCCCCTCCTCGTAAAAACTTGAGGAGTCACTCAGCGTGCGCACTCCTAAAAGCAGCGATTCAATAAAAACCGCCATCCCCCGGAAAAACGGAAGCCGAAACAGCCCCACACGCTCTGTTATGCTGTGAAATTCATCTGTCTTTACTTCAATCTGATTGTCCGGTTTCCTGACGGCAACTGCGTAATGATCTTTATTTTTTATCATCACACCCTCAAGCACCGCCTGCCCGCCGATTCCCGATGATTTCATCTACTTTTAGCCTCCATATTCAACCTTTCTCTCTGATAGATTCTAACTTGGCTCCATGGTACGCATTTTATCTCGGTCGGAGAATTGTAAAAACACGTTACCGAAAAATAGGCTGAGATTACTTGCTAACCTCAGCCTGATTCTAAACATTTGCAGCTATCTTTATACCTGTCCCGCTTATTTTGTCAGAC
>CAJUCG010000217.1 GCA_910585065.1 uncultured Lachnospiraceae bacterium | reverse complement strand
GACAGGAAAAAGTCAATCATATGATATTTTTTGTTGATGTTACAGCAGAAAAACATCCGACCAGCGGAAGGACAATTATCTTTGTGAACTGTGCGCATCCTTGGAGGGAACATATTGGAACAATATGATATAGCAGATAAATTATGATAACCCCTAGAAAAAAATATCCGATATATCAATTATAGTTACTGGAATGAATTATCAAAGGGAACCATTCGCCTTTGATCTCTGCGCAGACGATTCGGGACGGAATTGATTTTAAACATTTTGTTATTGTCGAGGGTCATTTTAGAATAACCGCTTTTGCATTGGTTCCCGAATACTTTAATTATGTTGAATGTTTTGTTGGAAAATGCAGCAGCGATGAATTAAATAAATGGATTTAAGTAGAATAATAAAAAAATGGCACGGATAGTAAAATAGTTATCTGTGCCATGATGTTGTATCATAATACTTGACACTTCCACTTCACGGATATATAAAAAAAGAAGTGAAAATGGAGGTTAGGAAATGGCACAGAAGAAAGTTTATGACAAGGAGTTCAAAATTCAGGCAGTAAAGCTTGGCAGAGAGATTGGGTTTAGCAAAGCAGCAAAGGAACTGGGAGTCAACATTGATACGCTGTACGGATGGAATAAGCGTGCTAAAGATGCCAGGCTGGATTTGGGATCAGGAAACCAGATGCCAGATGCGGTACTGAGTCTCACGCAAGAGGTGCCGCAGCTTAGACAGCAAACCAGAGAACAGACCAAAGAAATTGCCCGTTTAAAAGAGGAAAATGAATTCTTAGCGGAAGCAAGTGCTTTTTTCGCAGCGAGCCGTCGGAAGTCAGCAAAAACCTGAGAATGAGGTTTATTGATAGAAAGACAGATGGCGGCACTGTCAAAGGGAGAATTGCGTTTTATTGTGATGTGCTTGATGTGACAAGGCAGGGCTTTTATTGGTATCTAAAACATCGGGACGATCCGTGGAAATACGAAGGTCTCGCTGAAAAAATACGCACTATCAAGGCAGAGGATGAGTGCAATGACACTTACGGTCGCTGCCGGATGTATCAGGCGTTAAAGCTGAAATATCCTGATGAAGATATTCCCGGTGAAAGAACGGTTTACAGGATCATGGAAGAAATCGGATTAAACCACAGACCAAACCGTAAACCAAATGGTATTACAAAGGCAGACAGGAATGCTAGAAAATCGGAGAACCTTTTAAAGCGGGATTTCACCGCGGAAAGACCGCTGGAAAAATGTGTGACGGACATCACCGAAATTCCTGCTGGGGATGGAAAACTCTATGTTTCCGCCATCTTTGACTGTTATGATCTGGGAGTTCTGGGGCTTGCGATGGCAGATAACATGAGAGCAGAATTGTGTATATCCACAATAGAGAATGCCTTTAAAGCATTCCCGTCTATCAGCGGCGCAATTATCCACAGTGACCGTGGAAGCCAGTATACAAGCGCATCCTACAGGGCAGAGTTAAAGCACTGCGGGATCGTGCAGAGTATGAACAGCGATGGTGGAAGATGTCATGATCATGCACGTTGTGAAGCCATGTGGGCAAGGATGAAGGAGGAACTGCTGTATGGCAGATATGATACAAAAAAAATGACAATCGAGGAACTTAAAACCCTGATATGGAGATACTTTATTATCTATTGGAACAATCGGAGGATATGCTCAGCTAATGGCGGTCTGCCTCCAATGCACAAAAAGAAACAGTATTATGAGTCAATGGGGCAGGCAGCTTAAAGATTTCGTGAAGAAAAAGTGTAAAGGGATATTGACAATATCATAACTAACATTCTTCTCTCTACCCTAACAACTTCTTGCTTGCATTACTTATCTTTTGGTGTTACAATCTCCCCATATGGAAAGGAGAATTTTTTATGAAAAGTCGTAAAAATCCTTATGAAAGGTTTTCAAAGTTTGCAATCAATGTGCTAAAACAGATTGAAGCAAAAACCCCTATAAACGAGATCACAGTAAAAAAATATTCAAAAGAAGAAATCTTGGAATTTATATATCTTTGTGCAGAATCTGGATACATAAATTGTATTGATCATTTTAAAACTGCTGACGGAATGCCCCACATTGAATTTTCTAACGGTTTGACAATAGAGGGATATAAATTCCTAAACGAGATGTATGCGGACAGTGCGAGAAAATCCGCACGTAAAGCAAATATTACTTCTATAGTTTCCTTAATGATTTCTTTCCTGACATTGCTTATTTGTTTCATTACATTGATTTGCGAGTATTTTATTCCGTACTAAAATAAAATACATACTGCAAGCAGGATGATTCCGGATATTAAAATTATTATCGGAAAGGCAAAGGCGGCAATTCTCAATATCTTTTTCCTCTTCTCTTTTGCTCTTCGCTGGCTTGACTCTTCCAACCGGATTGCAAATTTTAAGAATTTCTCGTCCATTTTCCCATCTCCTAACTAACGTTCTTTTCTCTACTTTTTGTAGAATAGCAAGGTAAAAAAATATAGTCTTGCGGAATTCCGTAAATCCTAGACATCATTTCGATTTCTGGAACTCTTGGGATAACTTTTCCTTTCTCCCAATTTACTATTGTTGTCTTGCTTACTCTCATAGCTTTTGCGCTATCTTCTTGGGTCATTTTTGCATTTACTCTTGCTGCTGCGAGGCTAATCTGAAACTCTGCCAATCACTTCACCCCCTTTCTGCCCTTTACTATACTCTACTTTTTATAGAATATCAATACTTTTTTTGAATTTTTTTTATTTTTGGTATTGCTTTTTTCTACTTTTTGTTATAGTATACTAGCAGGAGGTGCTAAAATGCCGGAAGATATCTACAAAAAAATCTTTTCCAAAAATTTAAATTATTATATGGAATTGAATAAGAAAACGCAAACCGACTTAATAAATGATCTGGGGTTTGATAAGTCCGCTGTTTCTACATGGTGTAATGGAACGAGATTGCCCCGCATGGATAAAATAGAAATTTTGGCTCAATATTTTAAAATTAACCGTTCTGATTTAATAGAAGAAAAACCAAAAGGTCAAATAAAATGTGGGGGAGAGGGAGATATCTCCGAAAGATTAAAACAAGCTAGAATATTAGCACATAAAACACAGAAAGAAGTTGCTGATATATTAGGAATGACTTATCAAGCTATTAGCAACTATGAACGTGGAAAAACTAAGGTGGAAAGCGACATATTGATCAAACTATGTCAAATTTATGGAATATCGGTTTCAGAAGTACTGTCAGAACAACCGATAAATAATCAAAAACTATTTGCATCTCCTACCGAACCGGACAAGAGATTGCAAAAGATCATCCATTGTTATAATGAGATGGACGATATGGGAAGAGAGAGTCTTGCAGATCAAGCGGATTACCTACTCGGAAAGCATCTACGCGCTAAAGACAAAGAAGCATAAAAAGGGAGGGAAACCTAATTTATGTTGATAAATGGAAACAATGATTAAATCGTTGTGCGATGTGACACAATGTTTTAATAAAAATCTAAGGGAAGCGAGGAAATAAGCAATTAAAATGGCTAAGAACCAAACACAAGAAAATTTAATCTGCCATAAGAATAATGCTTTAAAAGCACTTAATACCTATTTGGAAAAGCTGATTAAGAATCCAGATAAGAAAATAAATGCAAAAGCTGATAAATTAAGTTACTGGATTAGCGATTGGACAACATTCCTTGATTTTGAAAACCGCTTCTCTCCTTCCAGTTTGAAGAGATATAAACGCGGGGAAATAATTAAGGTACATCTTGGTTACAATATTGGGAGTGAAGAGGGAGGATTGCATTATGCTGTAATAGTGGAAAAGGATAATTCCATACATAATCCCGTAATTACTATTGTTCCATTAACATCTATTAAACAGGAAAGAGATTTATCCAATTTGAGAAGTGGAGAAATCTTACTAGGAAATGAACTATTTATAAAATTTAGTACAAAATTCATTGATACATTTCATAGCACCAAAGAAGAACATCAACGACTCCAAGAGGAATTAAAACAATTTAAAGAAGCCGACAATGTATCACAAGCATATGTAGATGAGATTGAAAATAAACAAAAAATAATTAACAACCAACTTGACCTTCTTGAAAAAATGAACTTCGAAATTTCAAAAATGAAACGTGGAAGTATTGCCTTGGTAAACCAAATTACAACCATAAGCAAAATACGTATTTATGATCCTAAAAAAAATAAAGATATGCTTTCCGGGATTACCTTATCTGAAGAAAGCCTTGATAAAATTGACTACGAAATAATCAAAAAATTTACAAAGTGATGTATTTTTCTATTGACTTTTGCATACACTGAGGTATATAATGAGTGTGTTAAAACATTGCCGTTTACCGGCAGCATAGAAGACACAGCCCTTTACGGGCAGCATTCATTTAAGACCTCGTAGAAATACGGGGTCTTTTATGTTATAGAATACTTGATATAATCCTAATAGCAAAAACCGCCCGGTGTTGGCGCACCGAACGGCTTTAAAATAGATACCCTGAAATGATATCATATGGCTCAAGCATATTGTATCATCTTCAGGGGCAGCTTGCAAGCGTTTTTTTCGCTAGCTGTTATTTTTATACCCATTTTTAAGGAGGATGATAGTATGAAGATCAATCAGCTGGCAAAAGGGCATAGTCCCAAAACTGTGCGCAACTACCACGGCTTTATTTCGGCTGTTTTGGGAACATTTTGCCCGAATCTAAAAATTTCTACCACTTTGCCGCAAAAAATCAAAAATGAGCCGTATATCCCTTCCGATGAAGATGTAAGGCGGATATTGGAACGTGCAAAAGGGACAGAATATGAGATCCCCCTTGTGCTGGCTTGTTACGGGTTGCGCCGTTCAGAAATCTGCGCGCTTACGATGAACGACTTGGACGGGGATATCATCAGGGTAAACAAGGCGAAGGTTCTGAGAGAGGATGGGGCATGGAAAATAAAAACAACCAAGACCACAGCCAGTACAAGGGAAATTGTGATACCAATGGAAATTGCTGACAAAATCAAGGAAAAGGGATATATTTACAAAGGCTACCCCAATTCTATCACACGCTTTTTGAAAGCCTCCGAAGACGCGCTTGGGATACCACGCTTCCCCCTTCATAAGCTGCGGCATTACTTTGCATCCAAAATGAGTGCGCTAAACATCCCTGAAGCCGACATCTTGAAGATGGGCGGATGGGAAACGGATCACGTCATGAAGTCAGTGTACCGGCACTCCATGTTAGATAAGGAGGAGCAGGCTAAACGCGAAGCAGCAGAGAAACTTCGGAGCGCAATCCTCTCATAATCCCATGACAAGATTCATGACAAGATTTTAATTTAACAAAGCTAAAACAACATTATCTATACTAAAAATATAATGGAATAGAATAGCCGCAAACCTTTGAGTTCACTAAAAAACCTCCGGTTTGCGGCTTTTTTCTTTTCATGGAGATAATGGGACTCGAACCCACGGCCTATACGTTGCGAACGTATCGCTCTCCCAGCTGAGCTATATCCCCAAATTCAACAAAACTCCCGCTACCAAGAATTTTCTTGACGAGAATTAGTATATTTCGAAAAAAGTGATTTGTCAAGAGGCAAATTTGTGATTTTAAAATTTCAATTTATCCAGCTGGTTTCCGCCGCCGTCATAATTTTTTCAAAAAATATTTGACAAATCCTAAAAATGCGCATATACTATAGTAAGAGGCAATTTCTGCTTTCAGCACTAAACCGGGCTTGTACTGGTTTCGACGGGGGTTTTGAAGTTGCGGAAGCCATCCGTGGTCCGGGACCACGTTAAAACTCGGAATTAAAATTAAACGCTGAAGACAATTTAGCACTCGCTGCCTAAGGGCAGCTGTCCGCCTTAAGCTTCCTGCAGCTTAAACACCGGCATCAAACTTGCAGGGCACTCT
>CAJUCG010000216.1 GCA_910585065.1 uncultured Lachnospiraceae bacterium | reverse complement strand
TGATTGGCAGGCCAAAAATTCTTTATATCGCAGCTACGGATGGGCGGTATGGGGGAGCGATGGCTGTCGGGGATGGTATCCGGGGAGTTGGGGCGAGCCAGAAATATCTGGATATCAATACCCCGCTGGAGGAATGGGTAGAAATTACATCTGCTTTCCGGTCGGATATCATCATTGGGTATTCTTCGGCAATCAAGATTTTAGGGGAACTGGTGGAGCAGGGAAAAGTGCAGGTGGAGGTAAAGCGGGTGATTTCCTGCGGGGAGCCTCTTACCTTGGGTCTGCGCCGCTTTCTGGAAAAAGTTTTCCGGGCGCAGGTGGTGAATTTCTATGGGGCAAGTGAATCACTAGCTCTTGGTGTGGAAACAGGGCATGAGGAAGGCATGGTTTTATTTGACGACCTGAACCTGATTGAAGTGGAAAACGGTGCCATGTATCTGACTTCTCTTTATAATTTTGCGCAGCCGCTGATCCGCTATCGGATTTCCGACCACCTTGCTTTAAAGGAACCTCTTGCGGGAAGTCCGTTTACGAGAGCAGAAATTCTTTTGGGGCGTGATGAGGACATTCTCTGGTTTGAGGATGGAAAAGGCGGCAGGGACTTTCTGCATCCGTTGGCTGTGGAGGGTTTTTGTGTGGAAGGGCTGAAGGATTACCAGTTCCGTCAGATTGATAAGACCGCTTTTGAAATGCTGGCTGAAGTAACGGACTTTAACAGAAAGAAAACTGTGCGTCTTGAAGTATTGGAAAAAATGAAAGGCATTTTGGCGGAGAAAAGACTGACCCATGTGCAGTTTTATGTCCGTTTTGTAGATGAGATCATGCCGGACAGGAGTACGGGGAAAAAACCGCTTATTCTGGCGGGGGAGGTGGCTGTATGAGAGAGGTGCTGCTCGCAGGGAAGGATATCTGCAGGGAATTCCAGGGAAATACAAGGGGGATGGTTTTAAACCATATTACACTGGATATTTACGCGGGGGATTTCACTGTTATCATGGGTTCCTCCAGCGCGGGGAAATCCACGCTTTTATATGCCCTTAGTGGTATGGATGAAATTACCGGAGGAGAAATCTGGTATAAAGGCAGGGAGATCAGCAGGTTTAAGGAAAAGCAGATGTCGGACTTACGTACCCATGAATTTGGCTTTGTGTTTCAGCAGACACATTTGGTCAGTAATCTGACACTGTATGAAAATGTTGTAGTGGCAGGATACTTAGGCACTGACCGGAAAGCAAAAGAAGTAGAGCAAAGGGCGGATGAACTTCTTTGCCAGATGGGGGTGGAAAAAGCAAAAGACCGGCTGCCCTTGCTAAGGAGCATTAAACACACTGACTAAAAATGTTGCAATGCGGCTGATTGATACAAATATCCGCTGCAATGCTGTTGCTCCCGGAGCTACAGTAACGCCGGCTCATCTTGCAAATAAAGCGGGGGAACAGCCCGGAGGTGCAAAAATGCTGGAGTACAGCGGGCATTATGTCTATTTTCCGGGACCGGAATGCGATCCGATAGATCAAGCGTATGCCTGTCTGTATCTGGCGAGTAAAATGGGACATCATGTAAAAGGTCAGGTTCTTCAAGTATGCAATGGTGCGTTTCTATAAATGAATAGTCTTTTTCTATTGAAATCAATTAAATATAAGTATTTGCTATTTTTGCGAAAAAGAATATAATGAAATTAAAGGAAAAGTAAGAATGTCTTTTCCGAAAGCAAAGAAGAGTGGAGGACACATGATGAGAAAAAATGTTTTGGTGATATTTGGTACGGTTCTTGCCGTAGGAATGTTATTGGCTGGATGTAGCAATTCTTCCGAATCCAGTGGTGCAGCCAGGGAAGAAAATTCTTATGTGGAAGGAACGCAGGAGCCTGTTATGCAGACAGAAAGTGATGAGTCGGATGAGCCGGAAGTGAATGACTCCCAGGCGGCAGATCTGGTTGTCCAGTTCGGGGACAGGGGGGAAGCCTTTACCATGCATCTTTATGATAATGATACTGCGGCGGCAATTGCGAAATATGTGGGAACCAGTGACTGGCGGCTGCCGATTTACCATTACGATGATTATGATAATTGGGAGGTCATGCAGTATTATGATATTCCGAGCCGCTATGAAATCCCCTCTGCCCCGGAGAGTATCACGGAGGAAAGTGCCGGGATGGTATATTATTCTGAACCGAACCGTATCATCCTTTTTTATCAGGATGCAGAGGTTGCTGCTGAATATACTCCGGTGGGATATTTTGATTATTCGGAGGAATTTTTGGAGGCTGTCCAGAACAACCCCGTACTGGAAGGGTGGGGAAATAAAATTGTTGTGATCAGTGATGGTGAATGAGCAGAATAAAAGGGATGAGGGAAATGAGACCGGAACAGACAATAGGGTATGATTCGAAAGAGGCAGTGGTTCAGAATTTAAGGGATGCGGGATGTAGCCTGGATACAATCCGGTGCTTTATGGGATATTTTGACAAGGGCGATTGGAAGGATCAGTTAAGTTTGCTGGAGGAACACAGAGAGAGTATCTTAAACAGGGTACATGAGGAAGAAAAACAGATTGATTGTCTGGACTATCTGGTATACCAGATTAAAAACAGAAAGAAATAGGCACGATGAAATATTAAAAAATTTAGGAGGTAATTGGTAATGAAAATCATTGAAAATCAGACTTTTGACATGGAAAGGGCTCTCTATGGGAGCAAAGGCGTATTGGTGAAAAGCTGTTCTTTTGACGGCCCGGCAGATGGGGAAAGTGCCTTTAAGGAATGTTCCGATATTGCGGCTGAAAACTGCTTTTTTAATCTCCGCTATCCGTTCTGGCATGACCATGGGCTTAAAATTTCAGGTTCTGAAATGACGGAACTTTGCCGTGCATCCCTTTGGTATTCCGACCATATTGAGATTGCGGATACGAAGATGCATGGGATTAAGGCTCTCCGGGAATGCAGTGATGTGGTTATCCGGGACTGTGATATTATTTCACCGGAGTTTGGCTGGTCGGTGCGGGGCATCCGTATGGAAGATAGCACTGCGGTCAGCGAATACTTTATGATGCGTTCTGAAAATCTCACATTCCGAGGAGTCACTTTCAAGGGCAAGTATTCCTTCCAGTATATCAAAAATGCGGTTTTTGAAAACTGCGCCTTTGATACCAAAGATGCATTCTGGCATGGTGAAAATATCACTGTCAAAAACAGCACAGTCAAGGGGGAATACCTTGCATGGTATTCGGAGGGGTTGACATTAGAAAATTGTAAGATCATTGGGACCCAGCCTCTATGCTATTGCAAAAATTTAAAACTCATCAACTGTGAGATGATTGACACAGATTTGTGTTTTGAAAAGTCTGAGGTGGAGGCGTGTATCACTACGCCGGTTGACAGCATTAAGAACCCGCTTTCCGGCAAAATCTATGTGCCTTCTGTGGGCGAGATCATTCGTGATGATGAAAATTCAAAGGGTGAAATTTTCATCTGTGGCCAGACGGAGGGAAATATGCCAGTTTGCTGTGGGCAATCAAAGCCTGGCAGGGCAATAGCATAAAGGAAGGGGGGATGGTCATATGGATTAGATTATTGATCAGGGAGGGGTAGAACGTGAAACAAAAAGTTTTCATATTGCTGCTTGTTATATTCCTTCTGCCCAGACTTGTCGCTTGTTCGACACAGAATCCTATTGATGGACAGACCTCTGAAACAATCGGAGAAAGGGAATCGGAAGAGATACAAAGTGCATCTTCCATAGAGGATTTAACTTTGAAAACAGATAAATCTCCAAATGGGGACAAACAACAAAACAACCTGCAGGAGGAAGAAAAAGTGGATCAGAACCAGTTTTATATTACGGCGGGGGAAACGGTCTTTACAGCCGCCTTTTCGGATAATTCCAGTGCCGAAGCCTTTAAGAATCTGCTTGCCGAAGAACCGCTTACAGTTGATATGCATGACTACGGCAGTTTTGAGAAGATAGGCGAAATAGGGGATACGCTGCCGAGGAATGATGAGCAGATTACAACAGAACCTGGAGATGTGATTCTTTACCTCGGTACGAGTATCACGATTTATTATGACACAAATTCTTGGAATTTTACCCATCTGGGAAAAATCCAGAATGCCACGAAAGAGGACTTACTGGCAGCTTTGGGGGATGGGGATGTTACAGTAACATTTTCGCTTGAAAAATCAGAATAAAAAAGGAGATCAGATTATGAGTCATTATTATAATTCTTTTCTGAACTATCTGAAGCTGGAGGATATGGGTATCTTCTCAGCATATGGCAGGGAAAATAAGTCGGAGGAAAAGCTGAAGGAGCTGCGGGAGTTTGGGCGGAGTATTTAATAGGAGGATGGCATGGAATATCGGATCAATAAACGAACAGGCGATAAAATCAGGATAGCTTAAATCGAAACTGTACCCTTAACTGGAACATACCCAATGAAGCAATTTATAGAGAAAAAATTATGAGTGATGAAGAATATGGAATGCTTGCTAATGGGATTCCGCAGTAGTAAAAACCCTCAATTCTTACTACATTTTTACTACGATTGACGGCTTCAACTTGCCACATTTTGCCCCGTTTTGCTTATTCTGTGATTTTTTTAACAGTTTTCTTTGAAAAAATAAATCTCGCAAAACGTGCCAAACATAGGCAAACCAACGCGAACTAGGAGGAATTTATATTATGATTAAGATACTTTTCGTCTGCCACATCAGTATCTTGAAGAATCCCGGAAAAGCCCATAAAATCAATGATTATACGGCTCTATGAGGTGCTTACTACACCACTACTACACCATTTTCGGATTGAGCTTTGATATGATAAATTTCCTATCAAAATAAATTTTGGCAAGATATAGTATTTTACCTGGAATTTTGTTAAAATAATAAACGTTGATATGTTTGTTATTTGGTTTGAGAAGGAGAATTGAAAATGAAAACAAAATTATCGCATACACAATTGATGGTTCCAGTATATATAAACGAAAAAATAGTCTTAGATATGCTAGCTATTATCGAAGATGGATTTTCAATGGTCAGTCAAGTTAATTCTTCGGAACAGAAAGAAAGTACTTCTGAGCAGATAGGAAGTGTTAATGCTTCTACTTCATTATTAAATAAACTATTAAAGATTGACTTAAAAGGTGATATATCGCATACAGGAAATGTTGGAGAAAATGAAAATATTTCAAAAGAAAAAGTACATACTAATGTCTCTTTATTATCAAAGTTTAGAACTACATTGGAAGATGAAAAACTTTTGGATACTTCATCTAATATTTCAAATGTGAAAATCGGCAATTTTATTGAATTAGAGGGTGAATTGCAAAAAAACCCTTTGATTGATTATATGGATAAAATTGTTGATATGTTTCGGATGGTTGATATTTTTTCTGATGAACCAGAGCTGGGAAATAAGAAAAATGCTTCTATGCAGAAGAAAAAAGAAAGTCTAATACTTAAACAAATTAAAGACTTTTCTGCTGAATTAAAGCATAGCGGAACGGTTGATTTTATATTATCTGGTTCAACTGGAACAATTGTGCTTTCAGCACAGGAACAATATTTAGCTAATGATAATATTTCGGAAATACTTGGCGGAAAATTTAAAGTGTTGGGAAAAGTAATCGCGATATGTAAAGATGATACAGAAAGTATTGATTTGTTACGAAAAACAACACTATCAATTTTAACAGATGAATTATTAGATGATTTTTTTGTTGGATTTAAAAGTGAAGATATGAAACAATTTAATCTTCCAGAACTTATAACTAAAATCAAGGGACCAGCTATGATTGTTATTCCAATTGCAATTTATGCTTAGTTTAGAATTTTGTCAGTAGTAACAATTACAATTAAAATCGTACCATCATACAACACATGAGTAAAGAAGATTAAGCGGCAGCTTCCTTTTATGAAAAGGGCTGCCGCTTTTCATAAGATTAT
>CAJUCG010000215.1 GCA_910585065.1 uncultured Lachnospiraceae bacterium | reverse complement strand
CATCCTGATACTTCTGCGGCATTTCCAAAATGCAGCCAAGCAGTTCGCCCTCTTCCTTTTGTATGTAAAACGGTTCATAATCAATATCTTCAAATGAGGAAACCCGCCTGCAAAACGGATTGCGCAGCATATCCTTACAAACATTGATTGTAACCCGAATAAGCCATGCCTTTTCGTGGGCATGGCTCTCAAAAATTTCTTCATGGAGGATGTATTTTAAGAATACTTCCTGAAATGCATCCTCCACATCTTCTTGTTTTTTCAGATGTACAAAACATATGCGCCGAACCAAATCCGCATAAAGATTGACGGCTCGATCTGCTTCTTCCTCCGTTCTCATATTTTTCTCAAGCCTTCTCTTTCCTCTCATGGTGCGCCTTTGGCAGTCCTACTGCCAGCGTCCATTTAATGGCAATGTCCTCTTCTGCGGGAAGAATGGCAGCTCGTGGTAGTTGATGTGTAGTTTTCTGCACAAGGCAGACAAATCACCCCGTCATGCTCATGCTCCCCTACATACAGGCAGCCTTCCACGGTACATTCCTCATGATAATCATGCCCGTCCCCGATGAAATGTCCGCAGTAATAAGTGCCATCGTGCCTGTGCAGCCCAACGGTATGGCAATCCTCCACATCGCAGAGTTCATACGTAGTTCTAGTTCTGTGATGTCCGCCATGTGCCCACACATCCATGGATGAGGTGCCAGCTGCAAGTGCCGCCGCAAGTGCCAGTGCCAGAACTACTTTTTTCTTTTTCATGTCTAAATTCCTCTCTTTCTTTGCCCATCTAGGGCAATCTGCCAAGGGCAGAGTGATAATTTTAAGTTCTTCTATATACAATACGTTTCGACATTGGAAATCCTTTCATCAATTTCAAAAAAATTTAAATTTTATTTTTGCTTTTTCTTTAAAATCTTTTTGCACTGGTTCTTCATTAACCCTTTTTGCACTGTTTTTCAGGAATATTTTTATCCAATCTCTCATACTTTATCGTAAGAAAATTTTCGCGCTATCATAAAGCTATAAATAAAAAAGAATTCTGCAATTCTTTGATAGCACAGATAAGGACTTTATGAACTGGTTCTTTTCTTTTCTCAACACCTATGGAATGCCTGCCATGCTGCTTTTTATCTTGCTTGAATATGCCTGTTTTCCGGTTTCCTCTGAAATCGTCCTGCCGTTTTGTGGCGCGCTCGCAGCAAGACAGGGCATTTTTTATCCTCTTTTAGTATTGCTCTCCGCTGTCGCTGGTCTAGTTGGCACCACGCTCTGTTATGGGATTGGAAGACTCGGCGGAAACCCGCTGCTTGAGAAAATTATGAAACGTTTTCCAGGAACTCGCCACGGACTAGAAACTTCTTATACATATTTCCAAAAAAAGGGGGCACAGATCGTCCTGCTTGGACGCTTTATCCCGCTCTGCCGCACATACTTGGGGTTTGTCGCCGGAGCATTGCGCCTGCCGATTCTGACCTATCTCGGATATTCCTTTGTCGGGATTTTTTTCTGGAATGCCCTGCTGTGCGGACTTGGGTATTTTTTACAGGATAACTGGCCAGTAGTAACAAGTTGGTATACAAGATATAAAAATATTTTACTGCCAGTGCTGGCAATTCTATTGTTGGTTTTGATTTGGGGGAAGATGAGGAAAAAAGGGAAGGTTTGCTAAAAAGATTTGGGGTAAATATAAATAAGACTGCTACAGCAATAACTTATTTATCAGAAGCTGCAACAGTCTTATTTTTAATTATTTATTTTTAATTATCTTTCGTTGTACTTTCCTCTTCGTTTGCTGTACCCTTTTCTTCCATTAGATTTTCTTTATTTAACTCATTTGAGATCTCATCCGAAGTTTTGTTTTCCCCACTCTCTTCTTCCTCTGTTTTTCCGTCAGATCCACTTGGGAGTGCGGCAGCAGGATTATCTAATTCATTGTCAGTATTCTCTGAAGTTTCATCATTCGGTGTGTTCGGTGCTTCCGGATTTACGGGTTCTAAGTTGCTGTCATCTGCATTTCCGTCCGAATCCGCAGAATTTTCTGTATCTGGCTCGGATGGAAGTGTATCATCTTGTATATTATCCCCTGTTTCATCGTCCGGTGTTAATGTTGGATTATCTGGTTCAGATGACTGAATATTATCTTCTGTTCCCTTATCTGAATTAGATGGATCTTCTAAAATCTCTGTATCCGGATTTGTTGGATTATCGGAATCCTCAACATTTGGAGTATCAGGAGTAGTATTATCATCTGCTACATTATCCATGTTATCCGGATCGGACGGTGTTTCTTCCGATGGTTCATTTGGCATAGTTGGATCACCCGCATTTGGTTCGTCTGAAATTGCTGGATTATCTGTAGCTGGCTCATCCGGTGCTATAGAATCACCTGCTTCCTCGCTTGGATCTGCTATATCAGGAGGTGTTGTAAGTGCAGTGGATTCGGTTGTATTAACTGTACCATACATCTTGACCTCGGCGATATTTCCACCCTGCCCGCCAGTGATTTGAATGTAACGATATTTATCTTGTCCAGTTACCACCAACTCATGCCACTTAACTGCACTTGCTTCTCCTTTGGCGAAGCCAGATAATTCATTGGTAAGATCTGTCCAATTCTCACCATCATTAGAGCCCTGGAACTTAACTCCATTCAAGCGGTCAATATACTCCCCAACTGGTTTTCCACTATAATTTCCATCTCTTGGGTACACCGCAAATTTTGTAGCAGTTATTGTAGCCCCTTCTCCAAAGTCAATCGTATAGCTACCATTTCCCGCAAGATCTCCAAAGGTACTTTCCTGACCATCAAACAACAACCGCGCACTTTCTTCTGCACTCACCTTTCCATCCCAGGAACCAACACTTGCCGTCATACTTGCCGCGAGGTTCTTCACATCAATTGCTTCTTCTGGTATTTCTTCTTTATTAACCGTGCCATACATCTTGACCTCAGCGATATTTCCGCCCTGCCCGCCTGTGATCTGAATATAACGATATTTATCTTGTCCAGTTACCACCAACTCATGCCACTTAACTGCACTTGCTTCTCCTTTGGCGAAGCCAGATAATTCATTGGTAAGATCTGTCCAATTCTCACCATCATTAGAGCCCTGGAACTTAACTCCATTCAAGCGGTCAATATACTCCCCAACTGGTTTTCCACTATAATTTCCATCTCTTGGGTACACCGCAAATTTTGTAGCAGTTATTGTAGCCCCTTCTCCAAAGTCAATCGTATAGCTACCATTTCCTGCAAGATCTCCAAAAGTACTTTCCTGACCATCAAATAACAACCGCGCGCTTTCTTCTGCACTCACTTTTCCATCCCAAGAACCAACACTTGCTGTCATACTTGCCGCCAAGCCCCTAACATCAATTTCCTCTGCGGGTACTTCTGGTATCTCAATTTTGTTCACTGTACCATAAACTTCCACCTCCGCAATATTGCCGCTACTCGCGCCAGTAATTCTAAAATACCGGAAACTTCCACAATTTACAAATTGCTCTGCCAGAACTTCATAGTATTTAATCTCTGATACTCCTTCCAACGGTGCTGTAAGATTTACCCAATTATTTCCATCGACAGAACCTTGGACATAAGCTCCATTCATTCTTGGCACATATTCTGTATTATTTCTTCCCCCGACACGAGGATGGAAACTAAATTTTGTTGGCATTACTTCAACACCCTCACCAAAATCAACAGTGTACGTATTCCCCGATGCCAAATCGCCAAATGTATCCGTTCTTCCATCAAACAACTGCTGCGCACACTCTACGGCGTTCAATTTCTTATCCCACGAGCCGCTGCTTGCCTCCATTTTCTCAGCTAATGTCATCACATCCAGTTTCCCGGATTCCGTCTGCCCGTAAATCAATACTGTATACTCTTCTGACTCTACAGATACATTATCGCTCTCACGCACCAACTTTAATTTGACCTTTACCAGGCTATCCCGCTCTGGCATCGCAATCTTGCCATCGCCTAAAGCTACAATCTGCACATCACTTGATGCAATTACGCTTACTTTGAATCCTTCTGGCACTTTTGGCATAATGAGTGCTGCTGCACCTTTTGCTGGTACCGGAATTCCAGTAATCAAACTGTTCAGTCCCTTTACTGTCACTGCAATCTCACCAGTTTCCGCAGTTTCTCCATTTGCCGCTGTCACAAGAAGCTTCAGTGTGACAATGGTATCCTCCACTTCCGCACACACATTTCCATCTTTGCCAATCACCGCCTCATTGTCACTTGATGCAACAGAAAGGGTGAATCCCGCTGGAACTGCCGGATATATCAGGGTGCTTTGCGCTGCCTCCTGCACTGCTAACTCCGTGATCTGCCCTGCAATCCTATCGACTGCCGCATGGTAGGTTCCGTAGAATTCCACCTCGGAAATATCCCCATTCTCCGCGCCAAGGATCTTAAAGAATCGATAGGATTCTTTGCTTAACAGCGCAGACACTGCAATATGCGACCAAGTATTCGCCGCCGCACCAAAAATCGCCGGGGTTAATGCCGTCCATTCCTTCTCACTGTAAGCCTCATGTTCTACATCATTGGAGCCATAGATCACCGTGCCATTCATTCTAGCTGGATGATCCGGTCTCGGCATCATCATAACATCCGTGAGAGACACCGTCACACCCTCGCCAAAATCGACTACATAGTAATCGCCAAATTGGTTTTTCAGATCGCCGAATGTAGTTACATTCCTATCAAATAATAATGCTGCACACTGCTCAGGCGTTAATTTGCCATCCCATGATCCGCTGCTCGCACTTAATTTAGCCGCCAGCATCCCCGTGTTGACAAAGCGGTCAGAATTTACCAAAAACAGTGATGTGCCATCCGTTGTGTTGTAGAATGCTTCACCTTGCGTTCCATCTTCTTTTGTATAGTTTAATGTAAACCTAATCTGACCAGTTTTACAGTCAGCAGAATTCATCACTGCCGTTGCAGTATAAACATTGTCTGCACCTTCTTCAATTATTGCATCCACACCATGGATATTAACGCTTAAATCGCGCAAAACATCTCTGCCCTGAATGGTCAACGTAACCGTATCTCCCATCTTGATCCGCCCATTTTCTACTGCGTCGCAGGACATGGAAATACTTTCAATTAAATTTCCAGTTTCAACTCTTGTTCCCCAAATGCGCAGTTCCCCAAACTCCAATAAATTTTGTACTGATCCGGACAAAACATCCGCATACTCATGTGTTTTTTTCAACATCAAATAACGGTACTGACTGTTATGATACTCTTCTGCCACATCCACCGTCTGATAGCCCTGTTGGTAAGCTGCTTCTTTTACGGTAAGCCGCTCCCAATTTGTACGATCGTTAGATCCAAAGACCTGCACACCCGCTAAACGGTCAGAGAACCCAGCGCGAGCCTGGAACCCAAATTTATTGACGGAAATCTTATAGTCCGTGCCAAAATCCATAATACAGCCCTTATCCTCAACTAACCAATATCCTACAAAAGTACCGGGCTCTGCATCCAGCCAAGGCGCAGGCGAATCAAAAGTTGAGCGGCTGCCCACATTCATCTTGCTAAAATCCAGGGAAGTGCCATCGGTCAGCGGATCATTTTTAAGCAGAGGCGATACCAGTTCAAGCCCTGCTACCGCCGTGCTTAACTCGTTTAGCTTGGCAGTAAATTCCTCATCGCCAACCGCCGCATCCCCCGCCATCGTTCTCGCTTCATCAAGCACTTTCTGAAATGCTCTCAAGCTGGCACTGGTATAAATTTCATTTGCATCATAGCTGTGAATTGCATTTTCCACTGCCTCGGCGCGGGTAGAGCTGACGGTAATATTGACCCGCTTTTGCACCACATTTTCCCCCGCTTCTGCCGCAATATAAAATATATACTGACCCGCAGTTCGCGGTGTCCAGCTAACCGAGCCCGTGACTTCGTCCACACTTGCCCCCTCCGGCAGCTTAACCCCAAAATAGCGGATACTATTTGCCATAGCTGTAGTGGTAGTTACCGCACCGAACTCGCTCTTAAAAGAAGCAC
>CAJUCG010000214.1 GCA_910585065.1 uncultured Lachnospiraceae bacterium | reverse complement strand
AGTATCCTTTATTCCAACCATCCGACCAAATGCAAAAGTATCCCCATCAAAGGTATAGAGTAATTTTGGCTCTTTAGATATCAGATCCATAGAGTATAAATATTTTCCGTCAATGTAATAAAATTTTTGATTATGACAACAGAGTGAAAGAACTCCTTCACCCTCCATCGGGTATTCTTTCACAAATTTTCCTTCTTTATCATATGCACAAAGTTTTTTCTCCTGTCGGTTATATGTATAGATTATTCCATCCTCCCCATAACAGAGCAAATCAACGGCTTCATTTTCATAATATAATACTGCCTTTGATAATTCCTCGTTATCCGGCTCTGACCAGTTTTCGCTATCTTCTAACCCATCTTTTCCCGTTTCCTGTAAATCATTGGAAAAATCTGGATTCTCTGTGTTTTCCGGTTTTTCCTTTCCGCAGGCAAAAAAAACTATGCCAAGTGTTAATACGGTGAGCATCAAGAAATGTTTTTTCAATGAAAAAATTCCTCCTTTTAACGGATTCTGCTTTTATAATTCTATCGGGATATTTTTTATTAAGTAATATTCCAATTTATATTCTGTTTTAATAAATCTATTTTATCCTTTTTCAAACTATATGTTTGAGGGATAGATTAAAAATCCCCCAAACATATAATTTTTTGATACCTACTTACACAAATTATATCTGCTATAACAATATTCATATTTAATTTTCGCAATTACTGCTTATATATATGACATAAATATGCCAAATATATATCAATTATTTATCACAATACCTTATGTAACTATATCTTATTATAAACTATTTTTTCTAAAAATCTTATCATATTTTGCTTTTCATTTATTATTTCTTGTTAAATTATAATCTGTATATTAAATTTTATTATTACTAAACAGAAAATAATAAAAAAACATATAAAACCTTTTTATTTTAGAAGTGTATCATCTATAGTAAGATTCAATGCAATCATTTCTTCATATTCAATTCCATTACCATATACAGAATAAACAATATACATATAATCATTTACTATATAATATGCTTCCAATTCATAGCTGTCAGTAATCTATTTAAAATAATCCTGTAAAATAGTAGTATATATTATTTGAACAACAACAAAGATAATTATTCTTTATATAATAGATCTTATTCTCTACTTTCCTCTAAGTTTTTATTATCTGGACAACAGTTATGTAAACTTCTGCCCAATTACATGAAAATTCAAATCTTTTCAAATACTTATTCATTTAAATACATATTCATCTTGCGCTCCATCTCATTTATCGTATCCTCGTAAGATTGCCCTTTTTTCCGGTAAGCGTTCATTTCATCTACAATGATTTCATATGGATACTTAAAATATATTTCTGCATCCGCAAGAATTGCCTGCATTTCCTGCCAGAGAGGTTTATCACTAAAATCATTTGTTTTAAGCATAAGCGAATATTCATCTTTTCGAATCCCTTCACATACTTCATTCATATATTCAAGAACCGATTTTAATTTTTCTGAATTTGGATTTATCACAATCAGCCTTACCATTGCCTGATTTTTAAATTTTTCTTTCTCTAACAAGCTTGGTGCGGGAAGGGCATGAATAAATTCATATTTATCATAGCGAAAACCTGGTCCTCCATCTGCTATTGTACTTCTTTCCATAGCAAATAGCATATTGGTATAATATTCTTTATCCATAGTTGTATAAGGATAAAGAGATCGAGTATTGAACAAAATATCTCCCCGATCTTCCTTCTCGTCAAATTTACGCATAATATCTAAATAGGTTCGAAATATATCTTTGTGAAAATCTGCCCGATTATTTTCAATGGCATAATTTCCAAGATATTGATTTGTAATATCTGATGTCATAAGATAATAAAGAAGAGAATATAATATCGAACCGTCATTTGGCAATTTTATCGTCCTCTCAATCAACTCGGTATATGTGGAAAGATGTTCAAGAGTAATTCCATATTCCTTAATCAGATTTTCATTATAAAACAAAATAGGACATTCTACATTTAACGGCAACATCCAAAGATCGCCGTTTTTTACTGTTGCCGCTTCCCTCACATATGAATGGCTATCTTCCAAAAGCGCATTCAGTCCATTTAGAGAATTCAGTGGATAATATGCCCCCAACCTTTGAATATTTCGGGCAATTTGCCAGTCGGAGTCTAAAATTAAAAAATCGTAATCTGAATCCCCTGCAAGTAATGCCATAGCCATTTCCTCTTCTGTAACTTTTTCACAATCAATAGGATAACCATAACGCTTAGGGTTATAAAAACTATTCAGAGTATATCCTTTTAATGTCGGCGTATCCCGTACAAGTAAACGATTTTGTAGACGAACAAGAAAATCTTTTCTTTCTATGGTAAAAAGATCATAGGTAAAACCCTCTACACAAGTTAAGGTATTATAGCCAATAGATATATTTTCATAGGCATATGCCTTACCAGAAAGATCATCCAGTTTGGTCAGAAATATCCCCGTAAAATCATTACAAACGATTCGATCAAAATCTTCATCGTAAGCAATATCATTTACTGTTCCAAACTTTATCCCCGTGTATCGCTTTTCCTCTAAAGTCCCGTCTGTATGATAAACAGTAAAATAAAATCCTCCCTCTTCATCATAGGCATAAATTAACAATTCTCCGTTACTCTTTTTATTGATCTGTTTGATATTTGAAATATCCAACGCTTCCATCTCTCCAGTAGATAAATGAAAACAGAGCAATTCCTCCCCCTCATAGGTATATCCATCTTCATCCTCAAAACGCACATCCGCCCATTCCTCTTTATATTGTTCTTTTCGAAGAATATAAAGAGAATCTTCCAGCGCAACCATTCGCCCAAAAAAGAATCTGTCCCCGTCAAAGGTATAGATTGCCTCGGATGTACCAGTTTCTAAATCCATCGTATATAACTGACCGGAGTTAATATAGTAAAGAATTCCATTTAGATAAGAAATGGAATAAATATCCTTCTCCTTTAACGGATATTCTTTTACACATTCCCCCTCCGCATTATACTCGCAAATCTTTTTCCCTTTCCGGCTATAAATATAGATTGCCCCGTTTTCTCCCGGGCAGATCAGATTGACAGTCTCAGTTTCATAATATGTAATTGCTTCGGCTGGAGCGGTTTCCGGATCTTCCTGTTGATTTCCATTTAAAATACTGTTGTCTTCTTTTCCATATTCTTCCAGGTCTATATTTTCATTGTTATTATTCTCATTCCCCTTTCCACAGGCGGAAAAAATTAAACCACATAATAAAATTGTCAAAATTAGAAAACGCTTATTCATTAAAACTCTCCTTTCCCTAATTTATTCTATATAATGATGCTATAGCAATCAATATATCAACTATTTTTCCAAATTTACCCATTATGTAAATATTTCCCCCAAAATCAGATACCATCTTATGCTTTATATGTTGTATATTAACATACTTAGCGAAGAGTGTCTATGTCGTTTGCGGAATATAAGATAATGTTTTTCAAAAATAGTATATATTTTATTAAAATCTATCCCTATTGTCTACTCTTCCATCCCCGCTTTCCTATCCACAGTTAAATAGGAAAGACTATCAGCAACCCCCATTTGCTTTATCGCACCCAATAGATTCTTTACTTCATCCCAAATACATCTTATAATAGCAATAAAGGAGGAATTTCTTATGAATACTATTTTGATCTCTAAATACTTACAATTTCTTCGGAAAAGCCATCATTATACTCAGGAAAATTTAGCAGAATACTGTGGGGTTTCCCGACAGGCTGTTTCTAAATGGGAAACAGGAACTACCATTCCCGATCTGGATATTTTGCTAAAAATTTCCAAATTATACAAAATTACAATAAACGAAATCTTAGAGCCAAAGCTTATCCCTGAGTACGTCTCGGAATTTGAGCAAATCAGAACTGTTCCCGGTGAGGAAATACGGGAGGCATTAAAAGAATTTGACATGGACTCTCTTGCCATTGCACTATTAGGAGCTTCCCCCGAAACAAATCATTTTATTAAACAGATATTTCCAGAAAATGATCTTGTACAGTTAGAAAAACAGATGGGCAGAGTTCAAGTAGATGTTGTGGAGGAGATGCAAAGTCAGGTGGTTGCCATGATTAATTTGCATAGTCAGAACAGGAAATTTCCATGATTAACTTGCATAGTCAGAATCAGCAAATACCATGCTAAACTTTCGCCTGCCAAAAGAAAGGGGAGGCTGCAGCCTCCCTCAAAATAAATCTATCTACTTTGCATTATCCTCCTCTTTTACATCGCGTTTTCTGCTGATTTTATTATAGAATCAACCTTTTGTCGATTATCGCCGATTAAAACAGTCTTCCCCTAAAAGGCAAAACCATACTCCCTGATATTTTTCTTTGAAACTCCTTCAGTAATTAGGGAAGCCGCATACTTCCTTTCCTCAATCTGTTTTAATGTGGTCAAAACCGTCGCAGCTAAATCTTTACCATCATTTGAATCATGTACCTTAAATTCAATAATAATTGCCGGCAAATTTTTGCCTTCCTTTGGTTTTAACATAATATCGTATCTACCATAACCGCTCTCTCTGTTTGAGGTAATCGCATAATCAGCTAAATCCACCATCAATCCCTATACAAAGCCATGATAATTTCTCGCTTATGTTACGGCTACTAGATATGAAAGATCCTCCGAAGCGTCTCATCTGTTTTTAAAACTTCCTTTGCCCTCTCCCGATACCCTTCTTCATGCAGATAGGTATACCGGAATGGCTTGATGGACGGTGCCATATCAATTGCCATAATATAATCTTCCACATCAAGATTTAATGTTTCCACATAATCAAAAAATCCCGTTTCCGACAAGACTGTATGCACTCTTTGATAGCGGTGATCCTGCACAATACTCATCAGATAAGTTGCAATTCCCACCTGCACACCGTGCAGCTGCGGATTTTCTAATATTTTGTCAAGCGCATGGGAGATCAGATGTTCACTGCCGCTGGTCGGTGCGCTGCTGCCCGCAATTTCATTGGCAATGCCGCTCATTGCAAGTGAGTCCATCAGTTCTTTTAAAAACAGATTTTCTTTGATATCAGAAAACGGAGTGCGCACAAAACTGTTGACTGCTTTTTTTGCAATCATCATCGCGAAATCATCCACCTTGGACGCGCCGTGTGCTTCCTCAAACAGCCAGTCATATAATGCAGTGATCTTGGAGATCATGTCACCGATCCCGGAATACAGGAAACGTATTGGCGCACTTTTTATCACTTCTGAGTCCACCACAATCCCATAGGCGATCCGGGCAGGGACAGAATGCCGTCTGCCATTGACCAACAAGGACGCGCTGGCACTTGAAAAACCATCACTTGACGAGGAAGTCGGAACGCTGATAAATGGAATTTTTTGTAAAAATCCTACATATTTTGCCGCATCAATCACTTTTCCGCCGCCAAGTCCGATGACGACCTGAGTTTTATTTGGCAGACTAAATGCCAACTCGTTAATATCCTCTAAGCGCACTGTGTCGATCTCCCGGTATTCCAATACCTCAACTTCTGCTGCCCGCAAGGACTCCATCACAGTGCTGCCAAACATATCGATCAGACCGTTGCCAAAATAAATCACCACCTTGTTCAGCTGATGGCTTTTAAGATAGCCCCCAATTTTTGCAAGCGCACCGCTCTCCACCTTTAAAAATGCTGGAATTGCAATATAATTTCGCTGTTTGTCACCCATCTTTAATGTCTCCTTAATTAATTTTTTTGTAACTATACGTACTTTATCTATTTTATCTGGAGATTTATATATTGTCAACATCCTTGTTTTTTATTTCCGTTCTAATACTTAAATTCCTTTTAAAAAAGCAAAACTGTCCTTTATTCTACAATAAAAAATCGTAAGAATTTCTTTTATTGCATGAATTTTTTCTATATGGTATAATATCGACAGATATTATACCTGCGCCAGTTCACGTCCGACCAACGGGAGGACAATTGCTTTTGTGAACTGTGCGCATCCGCCGGAGGCACCATATCGGAACGATATGGTATAATATCGACAGAT
>CAJUCG010000213.1 GCA_910585065.1 uncultured Lachnospiraceae bacterium | reverse complement strand
ATATCGTAGATCGGAGTCCCGTCCATCAGATCCGCCCCCGCCACCAAAAGCACCGGACAATTCTCCTTCTCAAAAACAAGATTTAAAAGGCGCACACAGGAAAGTCCAATCGGGTTCGGACGAAACGGGGAGCGCGTCGCAAACACGCCGACGCGCGTATTTCCCCCAAGCCTTGGCGGTTTTACTGTAGGTGACCAGGGCTTTCCTCTATGCTCCGAAAACTCCCACAAAAGCCAGAGATGGGAGTATCCCAAAATCCCGCGAAATGCATTGGGATCTTGGTACTCCTTCTCAAATTCCACCCGTGAGATAACCTCATCCACAATTCCACTTTGTCTGGGAATTCCAAATTTTGTAACAAATGCATTATGGATATGGGCGATCGGTGTAAAATCGCTTTTCTTTTCTTTCCTTATCTCGGTATCCATCTTTTATTTATCCTTCGCTCTTCATCGCTTCGATCGCGCTGATCTTTGTCGCGCGCCTTGCCGGGAGATACCCGGAAAATACGCCGACTAAAATTGCCACGACAAGTGCTACAAACGGCAGCCAAAACGGAATCATACAGTAGGCTGCCCCCTCCTGCGCACTGCCGCCAATCAGCGAGGTTAATGACCCTAAGAATTTGCCGCCGTATTTGTTGAGCAGATGCGCAAACAGATAACTTAGTCCCACGCCCATCACGCCGCCGATAAATCCAATAATCCCCGCCTCAAAGAGGAAGAGTTTTTTGATATCGCGGATATAACAGCCAAGCACCTTCATAATACCGATCTCCTTGGTGCGCTCATAGATGGACATGATCATGGTATTTGCTATGTTGATTGCCGCTACCACAAACGCTACCGCGCCGATCGCCAAAAAAACTTTCTGTAGCATTGCAGAAGTGTCAAGCATTGGCTGTATGTACTGCATATCGCTCTCGGTGCGGTAGCCCAATGCCTCAATCTCCTCCTGCACCTTTGTCACATTCTTCATGCTGTCCACATTGATCTGGATGCTGTTGTACTCCTCAATCGCTTTTAATGCCTTTTTGCGGTTTGCCGCACTTAGTGTATAGGCGTACTCTTTGTAGAGTTTCTTATAAAAATCCAGATCCATATAGCAGTAATAGGAATACTGCCAGTCATCGCACTCCGCAATCTTTCCGTACTGGCGTATCACATAATTAAACTGCTTCTTGCCCGATCCCTGATTTTCTTCCCAGTAATCATCAAATTTAAAGGAAATGCGATCTTTTGAGAGATCGATCTCCTTGGTCTTGCGTGTCCTCCCCTGGTAATAAGAAAAATCCTGCAGCGAGTTAAAGCCGTACACAATCACTTCATTATTTTCCGGTGTCGGGTATAAGCCGCTCTCAAGTTCAGGGAACCCAAACTCTTCCCAGGTGGAGCAGTCCATAATCCTCATCTGCCCCCAGGTATAGTACTTTCCACACATTAGCTGCAAACTCTTTTCAATCACTGGGGAGACCGCGCGCACATGCTTGATCTCCCGGATTTGCTTTACCAGCCCATCATCAAGTTTCTGTTTGTACTGCTGATAATTGCCGTCCCCGTCCGGTGCCCAGGAGTTTGTGTAGATTGTGATGATCGTCATACTCCCGTTCTCCATGATCTGCTGCTCAAAATTGTAATTTAAGCCCTGTCCGATCGCGACCATCAGCATAATGGAGATTGTGCCGATAACCACGCCGATTACGGTCAGGGCAGTTCGCGCCTTGCGTCTTCCAAGATTTCGCAGCCCCATCTTGATTAAATCACTAATTTTCATAATCAAATCCTTTTTTGATTCTCTTCTTGCCAAGAAGGATTCCGAGTACAATGCCGACGACAAGCGATCCGCCGATAGTACCCGCGACAAATGGGATACTGGAAAGAATTGGATCTTTCACACCCGTTTCTGTTCCCATATCACCGCTATCCATCCCATCCATATTCCCGATGCTTGTAAATGTATCGCCGCCAACCATAACATCGTCACTGCCAATCATGACACTGTCCACAAGCACCCTGCTGCCGCCCGGCAAGCCGATTATTCCCTGTATCATAAATACACCCCGTTTCCTTTCAATTTGCGCCACATAAATTTATTTTCTTTGGCGCGGGGCATCTTGCTGCCCCGCCTATAAAATCCCTTCCCACTTCCCACTGCAAAATCTTATCGTATCCGCCGGCAGACTGCTGCCCGGTTCCATTCTTATACTTCATCGCCGAAATGTTTCTTTTTATAAACCTTGATCATCATCGCTCTAGTAAAAAGCATTCCGATAAGCAATGCACCAGCAAGGCAAGCTGCATAAGCCCATGTTGGCATCAGAGGCTTTTTCGCCTCCACCACATCATCACCGCTTGCCGGATTGCTAAAGTCGCCAGGATCGAAACCACCACCCCAGTCCATACTTTGCTCTGCCTGGATATAGGTCTGCGGAATCTCAAACTCTTTTGTAACTTCGTCGCCGTTGCTGTCCTCAAAATGTACAATCAGTTTTCCCGTTGCCTGCCCTTCCATAATCGGCAGAACCGAGATTTCCTGATAATTGCTGCTGCCCGCCGAAACCGTCCCGATAATCGAGGACGTTCCCGTCTCAAACTGAAGGTAATCGCTCTCCATTGTAATGTAAACATTATTTAATGAGGAACGTCCCATATTGTAAAAATCGAACATCAGCGTGGTAGGCTGGTTTACTGTCGGGCTATCCCAGCCGTAGCCAAGTGCGAGGTTTTGTAATGCTGGACGAGAATTTTCCACCGCTTGGAGTTTAACCGGAAGATCTTCCTGCACGCCGCCTTTCTCCGCATCGGCCTGTGCCATATCATCGTACTCATATTCCACTTTGATTGTCAGATCATAAGACCCCGTAGCTGTATCCGACTTTACTTTTAAATTGATGGTATTCTCCGCTGTCTCCCCTGGATTTATCGCATTGATATGGAAGCTGTTGCTGCCCTTTGTCGCGGAGAAAACATCATTTGCCTGCACCACTGTCACGATAATGTTCTTTGCTGCCTTGCTTGCATGAGTGTTGAGCAATCTAAAGGTAAAATCAAAGGTGGAACCCGCCCTAAGCTCTTCCTCACTCAAGGTAAAAGAATCCACAATCAGCTTTGGACGGCTGTTGATGGAGGAATTCTTGTTCTGCACATTTAAGATGTAGACTGCTGTCTGCTCCGTCTGTGGCTTGTCATCCGCATCCTTATAGGAATACTCAAGTTTTAAGGTATTAAAGCCCTCGTGAATGCTGTCGCCAAGTTTGAATGTCATGGAAACCTTTTTCGAGGCACCTGCCTCAATGGAACCTACTCTCTTGTAAACCTCTGAGGAGATCGGCTCAAATCCGCTGCTGCCAAGATCCGTGCCAGAGAATTTCATATCGGTGATCCCCTTCGTTCCTTTGTTTTCCACGGTAAAGTTTACGGTTACAGTCTCTCCTACCACAGGACTTGCCGGACTCTGGGAAATATTGGTAATCTCAACATTATTCTTTAACTGCTCCTCGGTCACTTTGGTGACATTTAAGATGTAAACCGTCTTCGATTCTTTCTGAATCGCGCCCTCCGCATCCGCATAGGAAATCGCAAGCTTTAACTCATTCATCCCCTCCGGAATACCGTTGCCAAGTCTAAACTGCATTGTTACCTGCTGGGATTGCCCTACCGCCAGATCGCCAACAATATGTCTTGCATCCGCAGTCAATGGCTCAAAGCTGGCACTTGACAATCCATCGCCCACAATTTCCAGATTCTTGATATCATTGCTGCCGTTGTTAGTCACGACAAAGTCTATTGTCAGAACATCACCCGGCATTGGAGCTGCCGGACTCTGTGTCATCTGACTGATAGCCACATCATTCTTTACTTCCTGTTTTTCTGGGACATGAACAGTCAAATAGACCTTTGTAACCGTCGTCACCGTATTGCCCTTGCTGTCCTCATAACTTACCTGTACACTAAGCTCATGTAAACCAGCTGAAGCTGATTTTGTAACAGATAGCGGAAGTGTAATCTCAGTCTTCTCACCCGCCTTTAAATTTTTACTCTCAACGCCCACTGTCGCATAATTTGGCAAAATTCCCGTCGTCGCACCCACACCGCCCTCGTCGGCGATCTTCGCGATAATATTTTTCGCGGTTTCCTTGCCGATATTTTCGATTGAAAGCACTACATTATAAGGGTTATCTACCTCAACTTCATCGTTAAGTTTTACGGACTGCGCGGTCAGTTTCGCATCATCCGAAGCGGCGGTACTAACGGCGATAATATTGACATAAACTGTACGATCCGCAGTGTAAGCAGTCTGTCCGTCCGCATCTTTGTACTCATAATGTATTGTGATCGACTTCATCCCTGCTTCTGCTGTCGGCAGTACACGTACTGGCAAATTCTGATGGCGGCTTGCCTTCTCTGCCAGATCCCCAATCTTTATACTCTCAACAGTATAATTCGGCACAATCCCTGTACTTCCATAATCAACTGACATATATGTATTGAGTGCTGCGATCTCTCCTTCATTTTTCACATCAAAGTTCAAGTCAAAATTTGAACCGATCGCCGCAGATTTCTCATCGTATTTGAAATTATCCACAATAACCTGCGCCGGAGATTTCTCACGGTTGACGCGAATCGTAAATGGAATCTCTGCAGCTTTAATTGGATCAGTAGAGAATTCCGAATACTTTACCCCGGTAAAAGTAAACTTAACTTTTCCCTCATGCACACCGATTTTCGCGGTGTCTTTCAGCTTGATATCAAATTCAATATTGGTTGTCTGGTAACTGTTCAAACCGACTGGCTCGCCCACTGGAACATTCTCCCTGGTAAGTGTCGCCTCCGTCATTTCAAAAACATCATCGCTTGATTCTACCATTGCAATAATACTTGTTGTGTCGATGGTATACTCCCAACTGGTTAAGCTTACCGGAATGATAATATGCTTTGTCTCTCCCGCCGCCATTGTATAATTCGTAGAAGTACCAGCCACCGGCTTTATAATCTCATCCTCTGCCTTTGCTACTATCCTGCCTGAAAAGCAGGCAATTCCCATTGCCAGAACTAAAAGCAATGCTAAAAATCTTTTTCTTTTCATACCTCTCCTCATTTCTGCCCTGCCTCCTTCTTTTTATTTTCCTGCGCAGGCATTTTCTCCTGCTTTTTCTCCTTTGTTTTCCTCTGCCCATGTCCCTGTTTGACCGATTCATTTTCAGAATCTTCTAAAACTGACGATACTGCCTTTTCCACTTCCGAGACTGTTGTCTCTGCTAATCTTTCTGGCGGGGTTTCCTTTTGTGCATCGCCGGAATTCGCTTCATCCGTCGCCGCCGTCTGCTCAGCGGCATCCCCGAATTCATTGATCGGATGTTCCACCAGATCGACACTCTGAATTTTCCCGTCGAGAATCCGGATAATCTTATCCGCAAAATCCGCAAGGCGCGGATCATGGGTAACCATAACGATCGTCTGGCGGTTATCCCTTGCAATCTGCTTGATTAACTTCATTACTTCCATCGTCGTCCTGGTATCCAAATTCCCGGTCGGCTCATCGGCAAACACAATTTCCGGTTTTGCCACAAATGCCCTCGCAATGCCAACGCGCTGCTGCTGACCACCACTCATCTGTTTTGGACGATGGTTGATGCGCCCGCCAAGACCAACCTTAATTAGCATATCCTTCGCCATCTTGCGGCGTTTGCGTCCGGGCACCCGCTTAAAAACTAGCGGGAACTCCACATTTTCAAGTGCCGTCATGGAATTTAACAAATTATACGACTGAAAGACAAAGCCCAAATATTTCTGCCGGAATTTCGCAAGCTGTTTTTCCGACATCTTGCGCACATCCCTGCCTTTAATCAATATCTGCCCGCCTGAGGCTTTCTCGATCCCCGCCATCAAATTGAGCAGCGTGGACTTACCAGAACCAGATGTCCCAAGCAGACAGCAGAACTCGCCTTTATTAATCTCAAAGCTTACATCATCCACCGCACAAATGCGTTCACTCCCCATCCGGTAAACCTTTTTTACATTTTTTATCTCTATCACCGGAAGATCGCCTTTCGCATCCGCTTTCTTCTGCAACACTTT
>CAJUCG010000212.1 GCA_910585065.1 uncultured Lachnospiraceae bacterium | reverse complement strand
TAATATGGGGCGTGGATTTTGAGCAGGATTTAAGACCGCTAATCAAGGCATTTTATCCTGATTGTGATTTCACGGTCAGAAAAGAGGAAATAGGGGATAATCTCTGCGATATTGCTGAGTGGACGGCATTTTTGGAGCGTTCTTTTCCAAAAGGGGCGCGCGAACAGGAAGAATTTTTCCCGGACTATGCGTTTTATTTGATGGAGTCCGGCGGTTATTTTGCGGTTTGGCATGGGGAGGACTGGATCTTTGATGAATTTCATCGGATTGATGATTCTGATGAGCATCAAATGCTCTTTCGGGATGATGTCCTCAAAAAAAATGCCATCCGCCGGAAATACCGGAACGCGCTGATGCGCCCGCTCTACCGGATTTTAGAGCGCGTGAGCGGCGTGAGTCTGCCATGGGGAATTTTAACCGGTGTCCGTCCGACCAAACAGGTTTTGGAGCAGATGGAAGCGGGGGTGCCGGAGAGTGAGATTTCCCGCTTTATGCGGGAGGAATATTTTTGTGCTGACGAGAAAATTGCCATGAGTCTGTCAGTGGCAGGGACGGAAAATAAAATATTAAAAGAGATGGATTACCGTGCTGGATACAGTATATATCTCGGCATTCCATTCTGTCCGAGTACCTGCTATTACTGTTCTTTTACTTCGTATCCGGCAGCGGTCTACGGCGCGCAGATGGAGGACTATTTAGACGCGCTGTTTAAGGAGATCCGCTATGTTGGCGGGGCGGGAAAAATTCCCGGAAAAAAGCTTCAGACTATCTATGTGGGAGGCGGCACTCCGACCACCCTTTCGGCTAGTCAGCTTGACCGACTCTTTACTTGTATGGAGGAAAATCTTGATCTGTCCAATGTGAGGGAGATCACGGTGGAGGCGGGGCGACCGGACAGTATTACAAAGGCGAAACTCTCCGTGATTCGTGCGCATGGCATTCAAAGAATTTCCATAAATCCCCAGACAATGAATCAGAAAACGTTGGATCTGATCGGTCGGAGGCATACGGTAGAACAGATAGAGGAAGCGTTTTTTATGGCAAGGGAACTAGGGTTTGATCATATCAATATGGATATAATATTGGGACTTGCGAACGAAACGCCAAGGGATGTGGCAGAAACGCTTGCCCGGATTGAAAAACTTTCACCGGACAATCTGACGGTACATACATTGGCAGTAAAGAGGGCGGCACGCCTAAATACAAACCGGGAGGAATACGAGGGATTAAAAGCAACCGGCGTACAGGAAATGCTGCGTTTCTCCCGCGAGTTTGCACAGGCAAATAATTATCATCCCTACTATTTGTATCGACAGAAAAATATGACGGAAAACTTGGAAAATGTCGGATATGCAAGACCTGGAAAAGAGGGGCTTTACAATATTTTAATTATGGAAGAACGCCAGACTATTTTGGCACTTGGCGCAGGGGCGACAACAAAGTATATTATGCCTGCGGGCAACCGGATGGTGCGGGTGGAGAATGTAAAAAGTCTAAAAGACTACATTGAGAGAATTGACGAGATGATTGCGCGGAAGGAAAATTTTTTGCGTGGGCATCGAAATGAACTGTAAAAAATTGGAAGAGAGGGTGCGGCATAATGCAGCAGGATTTAGATGAACGTTTATGGTCTGTGTTCGGGACGGAAAACGCGATGGGCAACGATATGTTCGACGCAATTAACCACGGGATTTTAGTGGGAAATCTGGCGGAACTTCTCGCCATTGAGCTTGGCTGCGGTGATGCATTTTGCGAAGAGATTATGGATGCAGGGATGCTGCACGATATCGGCAAACTCCAGATTGGAAAATTTTTGTATGGTCGTGACGATGCAGTTCTGCAAGTTGAAGAGATGAAATATGTCCGTATGCATCCCAAGCTTGGCTATGAGAAATTAAAGGTTTTTGGCGGGTTTTCGGATCTGTTATTGCAGGCGGTGTTCTACCATCACGAAAATTATGATGGGACGGGATATCCGGATAATCTGCGCGGCGAGAAGATACCGCCTGCAGCGAGGATTTTGCGCATTTGCGATGTGTATGCGGCACTGATCTCCAAGCGTCCGTACCGCGAGGCATTTGACAGTGAGACGGCGGTGGAGATGATGATTGATGAGGCGCGGCATTTTGATATGCGTATGTTTCTGGCATTTTTAAGCATTGTACACTCGGATGAGATAGAGGAGATCTGGCGTTTTGCCAACAGTGTGAACGCGCAGATTAAAAGGCGCGGCAGGGAGGAGGATACCACGGAGAGATGTTTGGGCACTGAAGAGCTGCGCAGTCAGATCGCGCTGCTGGAAAAGGATCGCAAAAAATGGGAGTTTAGAGTGCCGGACTCATATCGCCTTGTGGGATTTTAGAGAGGGCGGAAGGGATTGACATATAAAGATATAAGTGAGGTATAGCATGATTACACAGAAACCAAAAGGAACACAGGATTGGTACGGCGAGCAGATGAATAAGCGGACACTGATCGAAAAGAAGGCAAGGGAAATCTGTGCGGCTTATAATATGAAAGAGATTATCACTCCGGTATTTGAACATACGGTGCTGTTTCAGCGGGGCGTGGGCGAGACGACCGATGTGGTGCAAAAGGAAATGTATTCTTTTGTGGACAAGGGCGATCGCAGTGTAACGCTAAAGCCAGAGGGAACGGCGGGTGCCATTCGCGCATATCTGGAGAACAGTATGTATGCGGACGCACAGCCAACTAAACTCTTTTATATTACGCCGGCATTTCGCTATGAAAAGCCGGAGAGCGGACGACTGCGCCAGCATCACCAGTTCGGCGTGGAGTTTATCGGTGCTGGGGGAGCGTTAGCGGAGGTGGAGCTGATTACGCTTCTGACTCAGTTTATTCGAGAGCTTGGACTAAAGGACGCGAAGCTCCACATCAACAGCATTGGCTGCAAAAATTGCCGCAAGACCTATAATGAGGCACTGCTTGCGTATCTGTATCAGCATGAGGATGGTCTGTGTGAGACCTGCCGTGAGCGCATGAAGAAGAATCCGCTGCGCGTGATTGACTGCAAAGTGCCAGAGTGCAAGGCAATTGTAAAGGATGCGCCGCGCACGATCGAGTATCTGGACGAGGAGTGCCGCACGCATTTTGAGGAATTGCAGCAGCTTTTAACTGCACTCTCGATCCCATATGAGATTGATACCGGGATTGTCAGAGGACTCGATTACTATACAAAGACAGTATTTGAGTTTGTAAACTCAGAGGGCTTTACGCTCTGCGGCGGCGGGCGTTACGATGGACTGGTGCATGAGATTGATGAAAAGCAGGATATTCCATCGGTCGGATTTGGTATAGGAATCGAGCGCGTCCTATATTTTATGGAAAGAGAGAAAACAGAGCTTCCCCCGCCAAAACCGGTGGAACTCTATGTTGGGATTCTGGGAAAAGAAGCGAGGGCACAGGCCTTCGCGCTGGTAAGCTCCCTGCGGGAGGCGGGTATTGTGACAGAGACGGATTATCTTGACCGCAGCGTAAAAGCGCAGATGAAATACGCCAATAAAATCGGGGCGAAAAACACAGTAATTTTGGGTGCGGACGAACTGGCAAGCGGGAAAGCCTTCGTCAAAAATATGGGGACGGGCGAGCAAACTGAACTCCCCCTTGACAAACTTGTAGAATTCTTTAAGCAGAACTAAAAATCAGTATGTATCTGGTTGGCACCAGAAAGACAGATACGGAACTAAAAATCAGTATCTGTCTGGAGGGTGCGAGAAAGGATTTTGCGGGAGCAAAGCGAGTAAAAAATCCTTTCTAAGGTGATGGCACCAGAAAGACAGATACGGAACTAAAAATCAGTATCTGTCTGAATGGTGCAAGAAAGGATTTTGCGGGAGCAAAGCGAGTAAAAAATCCTTTCTAAAGTGGATGGCACCAGAAAGACAGATACGGAACTAAAAATAAGGAGAAAGAAAGATGGCAGAGTCAATGAAGGGACTGCACCGGACACATCGCTGTACGGAGGTAACAACCGCACAGATCGGCGAGACGGTAACAGTGATGGGATGGGTACAAAAAAGCAGAAATAAGGGAGGGATTATCTTTGTCGATTTGCGGGATCGCTCCGGGATTCTGCAAATTATTTTTGAGGAGAGTGACATCGGCACACAAGGCTTTGAAAAGGCATACAAATTGCGCAGCGAGTTTGTCATTGCGGTAGTTGGACGCGTGGAAGCGCGTTCCGGCGCAGTAAATGACAACCTTGCGACCGGAAAGATCGAGATCCGCGCAAAGGAAATGCGCATTTTATCGGAGGCGCAAACACCGCCGTTCCCAATTGAGGAAAATTCTAAGACCAAGGAGGAACTGCGTTTAAAATATCGGTATTTGGATCTGCGAAGACCTGATTTGCAGCGCAATCTAATGCTGCGCAGTAGAGTAGCCACAATAACGCGCCAGTTTCTCTCTGATGAGGGCTTTCTTGAGATTGAAACACCGATGCTTTGCAAGTCCACGCCGGAAGGCGCGAGGGACTATCTTGTGCCAAGCCGTGTGCATCCGGGAAATTTTTATGCCCTGCCTCAGTCGCCGCAGCTTTTTAAACAGCTTTTGATGTGTTCCGGATACGACCGATATTTCCAGCTTGCAAGATGTTTTCGCGATGAGGATTTGCGCGCGGATCGCCAGCCGGAATTTACGCAGATTGATATGGAACTTTCCTTTGTCGATGTGGACGATGTGATTGAGGTGAACGAGAGGTTGTTGCAGAAGCTTTTTAGCGAGGTTTTAGGAATTTCTCTTTCGCTTCCAATCCCGCGCCTAACCTGGCAGGAAGCAATGGATCGATTCGGGTCGGACAAGCCGGACACACGCTTTGGCATGGAGTTAAAGGATGTGAGCGAAGTCGTAAAAAACTGCGGTTTTTCTGTCTTTACCTCAGCGATCGCCGCGGGGGGCTCGGTGCGGGGAATTAACGCGAGCGGACAGGGGCAGATGCCGAGAAAGAAGATCGACGCGCTTGTGGATTACGCAAAAGAATTCGGTGCAAAGGGGCTCGCCTACCTTGCGATCGCACAGGATGGCTCAGTGAAATCTTCCTTTACCAAATTTCTTAGCGAGGGGGAAGTGCAGGCATTGATCTCTGCAATGGAGGCAAAGCCGGGCGATCTGCTTTTCTTTGCTGCGGATAAGAACAAGGTAGTATACGATGTGCTTGGCAACCTCCGTCTTGAAATTGCAAGAAATTTGGATTTGCTTAACAAAGATAAGTATAACTTCCTCTGGGTTACACAGTTCCCGCTCTTTGAATACTCCGAGGAGGAGGGACGCTTTGTAGCAATGCATCATCCGTTTACGATGCCGATGGAGGAGGATCTTGATATGCTTACAAGCCAGCCGGAAAAGGTGCGCGCAAAGGCATATGATATTGTGTTAAACGGCACGGAGATTGGCGGAGGTTCGGTAAGAATTTTCCAGAGTGATGTGCAGGAACAGATGTTTAAAGCGTTGGGATTTACCCTGGAGGACGCTTATGAGCGTTTTGGTTTCCTTTTAAATGCCTTTAAGTATGGAGTTCCGCCGCACGCGGGATTAGCTTACGGGCTCGACCGCCTTGTGATGCTGATGGCAGGGGAAGATTCCATCCGCGATGTGATTGCATTCCCGAAGGTAAAGGATGCCTCCTGTCTGATGACCGAAGCACCAAATGTGGTGGACGAGGGGCAGTTAAAAGAACTTTCGATTGCACTTTCGCCGGAGGAAGAGTAAGAGGAGAGGGTTCGCCGCAAGAATGCTTGCGTTTATGCTATTTTTTTAAAATTTACAAATATATTAAGAAAGTATAAAAAAATGTTTGACAATGGCAGGAAAAGATGGTATTATAATGATATTGCAGCAGAGAGCTGCAATCAAGAAATATTTTTTGGAGGAAACACACATGAAAGGTACAGTGAAGTGGTTTAACAACCAGAAGGGATTCGGGTTCATCTCTGACGAGGAAGGTAACGATGTATTCGTACATTACTCCGGGCTGAACATGGAGGGCTTTAAGTCTCTTGACGAGGGACAGCAGGTAGAGTTCGATGTCGTTCAGGGAGCGAAGGGACCACAGGCAACAAACGTAACCAAATTATAATCACCAAGTTTTTAGCGT
>CAJUCG010000211.1 GCA_910585065.1 uncultured Lachnospiraceae bacterium | reverse complement strand
CGCCGTAAAATCCTGAAAAAAGAACGGAGAAAGAGGGATTTGAACCCTCGCGCCGCTATTAACGACCTACTCCCTTTCCAGGGGAGCCCCTTCAGCCAGCTTGGGTATTTCTCCATACAATAACTATGCCTGCCTATCGGCACAGTTCCAAAACGATTAAATTCACATTGTTCTGATGAACAAGCGGAGAATGTGGGATTCGAACCCACGGACCCTTTCGGAATCACTGGTTTTCAAGACCAGCGCCTTAAACCCCTCGGCCAACTCTCCGAACAACGCTTGCTTATAATACCACAGCTTTAAACGCTTGTCAAGGATTTTCTTCTAATTTTTTTATTTCCATATATTTCCAACTTTATTCAGTGTAGAATCTATGTTTTCCAGCTCTCTTATGGGGATTCTGTACAAAAAAACGCGGCTTTGGCGCGTACAGATGCGTTTTTTTCAATTTTGGCACATAATTTTTCTGAAAATTTTTTTGCTGCTCCACCATAAATGCGCGCGCAATATACATATCCTCCGGTGTTGTCAGCTTGATATTATGATAGTCCCCCTCAACTACTGCAACTTTTTTCTTTAACATACATTCCACAAGCATTGCGTCATCCGTTATTTTCACTTCTTTTTGAACTATTTTGTCCGCATAATATTTTTCAAATGCTTCCCACAACAATAAAAAATGAAAGGTCTGGGGGGTCTGCACTAAATAGAGTTCACTGCGATCAGGTGTTCCTTCTACAAAACCATTTCCTGCCCGCTTAATAGTATCCTTTACTGGCACCGCTGGAATCGCACAGGCTTCTTTTTTTACCGCGTTCACCATTCTCGCAATCAATTCCGGCGTGACCAAGGGTCTTGCACCGTCATGTACAAGAACTACCGCATCCTCCCGCTCTTTCTTTGACAAATTCGCATGGAGATAACGCATCCCTGCATATACTGAATCACTGCGCTCCTTACCCCCCGACACAATGGCCTCCACCTTTTTGAAATTGTATTTGCCCACAATCTCTTTTTTTACATACTCTTCCATCCCCGGTGAAACCACTAACACAACACGATCGGTTATACTTTGTTCAAAAGCAGTTAATGTGTGGCAGATCACGGGCTTTTTTTTAAGGATCTGATATTGCTTTGCAATTGTTCCCCCCATACGATGACCATTCCCCGCCGCCAAAATAATCGCATAAACTTTTCTCATCCGCGCTCCCCAATCTTTAAATTCGGCACCGCATTCAATTCCAGATTGCTGCGAACCCCTTTTTGAAATTCATAATATGCGGCGGTGCCAATCATCGCCGCATTGTCCGTACAAAAAATCGGGGACGGACGATAAAATTTTTGTCCGCGCTTTGCACAGGCTTCCTCCATTGCCGCACGCAGCGAGGAATTTGCTGCCACGCCACCTGCTAAAGCCACCTGCTTCATATGAAATTTGTCCGCTGCTGCCTGGGCGCGCTCCACCAAAACATCCACTACCGCCTGCTGAAAGGAGGCAGCAACATCTGCACGGTTAAATTCCTCCCCCTTCATCTGACAGGAATTCAAATAATTCAGCACTGCCGATTTCAGACCGCTGAAACTAAAATCAAAGGGCATCCCCTCAATATGGGCGCGCGGAAAGAAAATAGCGTGCGGATTACCCTCCTTTGCGAGTGCATCCACCTTTGGTCCTCCGGGATATCCAAGCCCGATCGCGCGCGCGACCTTATCGTAAGCCTCCCCCGCCGCATCGTCGTGTGTGCGTCCAATCACTTCATAAACCCCGTAATCTTTCACCAGCACAAGATGCGTATGTCCGCCGGAGACAACCAGGCACAAAAAAGGAGGTTCCAAATCCGGATTTTCAATATAGTTTGCCGAGACATGCCCCTCAATATGATGCACGCCAACAAGGGGCTTTTTCGCTGCATAGGCAATTGCCTTCGCCTCTGCCACACCCACCAAAAGTGCCCCAACTAATCCCGGTCCATAAGTCACACCGATCGCGTCGATATCACTAAGTCCCACACCCGCCGCGCTTAGTGCCTCCTCAATCACCGGATTGATCTTCTCAATATGCTTCCTTGACGCAAGCTCCGGCACCACTCCCCCATAGAGCGTATGCAGCGCGATCTGGGAGGAAATAATATTGGAAAGTACAGTCCTTCCATTTTTTACCACCGCCGCCGCCGTCTCATCACAGGAAGATTCAATTGCCAGAATTAAAATATCTTTTTTGTTTTCCATATCATGCCTCATCCTATTTCATTGCATCTTCGTCCGTCAGATACCAGCCGAGAATCTTCCACTTCCCCGCATCGTCCTTGCGCAAAATAAATTCCTCGTACACTTTAAGGTACTTTCTATCTTTTTGCAGATATTGTGTGTACGAGGCAATCACTCTCGCATACTCCTTTTCCTCATCCTTCCAGGTTACAACATTGCGGTTGTCCTGCACCTGATAGCTGGTAATCGTACACGAGCGCGCCGCAAAATCCGCAATTTCCTCCTCTAGTTCTTCCAGGTGGGAGTCGCGGGGATTCTCCGCCAAAAATTCCTCATCAAAAAGTCCCCGCATCTGATCGAGAAGTCCGCCCACCTGCTCGTCCGTCAGTGCTTCATTATAATAGCATTTTAAAATTCTACTATAAAATTTTACCACTTCTCTGGAGGTAAGCGGATAATTATTCTCCAGATTTTTCTCCAGCAAAGTATCCACCTCTGCGCGCTCTCCGCCCTCATAATTTTCTTTGTTCTTCTTTGCGGAAATAAAAAAATAACCTGCCACGATTCCCGCTGCCACCAAAAGCATCACAATAATAGTGATGACTGTACTTTTCTTTTTCATAGCAGTATGCCCCCTATTCGTCTTTCTCAAATTCCAGCGTCACGCTCTTTTTATCCTTGCCCGGAAAAGCATTCTCAAAAATTTTGCGCGTTTCCTTCATAAACTCTTCTGGGTGGGTTAAGGACGGACTGTAATGAGTCAGCCACAATTCCCGCACATTTGCCTCCTTTGCCAGCTGTGCCGCCTCGTAAAATGTCATATGCTTATGTTCATATGCCTTTGCTTCCTTGCCCTTCTCCCCATACATCCCCTCACAGATAAATAGATCCGCTTCTCTAGCTGATTCTGCAATGATAAAAACAGGTCTTGTATCCGTACAGTAAGTAAGTTTGATTCCCCTGCGTTCGGGACCCAAAATCATATCCTGCGTGTATGTTATATCCCCTTGTTCAATCACCGCGCCTTTTTGCAGACGACTCCAAAATTCTTTCGGAACTTTATTTTTTCGCGCCTTTTCCGGCATAAATTTTCCGCTGCGCCGCACGGTGAGCGTATACCCATAGCAGATAATATTATGGTTCACCCGGAAAGCCTCAATACAATATTCCCCCACTTTTAACTGCTGCACATTCTCCGACAATTCAATAAATTTTAATTCAAATGGCAGCTCCGGTGCGATCACACGCAGGGAGGAAACTACGCGCTCCAATCCCTTCGGACCAATCAGTGTCAGCGGTTCTTTTCGCTCCGCATTGCCCATCGACAAAAGCAATCCCGGCAGCCCGCTGATATGGTCACCGTGATAATGGGTAAAACAGATAATATCAATATCATGGAAACTCCAGCCCTTTTCCCGAATGGCAATCTGTGTACCCTCCCCGCAGTCAATCAGGAGACTGCTGCCATTTAAGCGCGTCATCAGCGCAGTCAGCCATCGTCCCGGCAGTGGCATCATCCCGCTGGTTCCCAACAAGCAAACATCTAACATATTTTCCTGTCCATTTCTTTTTTGTTTCTATCTTACCATATTCTTCCCCATTTCGCAAGGGAAACTCCAAATCCGTTTGCAACTTAATAAATTTGCGAGTCTATGCAAAAAAAACGCAAGGTTACATGACCTCGCGTTTTTCTGTTACTGTCACTGGGATCTGAAAACTTGCCGCAATCCGGTCGCAGCATTCCTCGCACAAAACGAAACTGTGCACCTGGAGATCTTTTCTGGAAAAATATCCCCATTCCTTGCTCGCAACCAAAGCGTCCTCCACCAAAACCCCATTTTCTGTTTTTAATTCGCGTCCGCAGTTGTTGCACCGCAGTTTTATTATTTCCAGTTTATCCATGCCCTTAACCGCCCTTTTCCTGTAGGAATGTCCGCCCGCAATATTCTCCGGTAAGAATATCATAACATATTTTTATGTCGAAACATAGTGGAAATTGTTGGTAAATATTTACCTTCTCCACATAATCAGCGCGTCTTCGCATGGTTTTGTATAAAAACCAGGGCGAATTCCAGCATCTTTAAAACCAAGTTTGTGGTAGAGCGCGATCGCCGGCGCATTTTCGATGCGCACTTCCAAAGTAAAGGCGGTAATTCCCATCACTTCCCCCTCCGCCAATAACCTTCTAAGCATCATCTCCGCAAGCCCCTGCCGCCTTGCCTCTTTTCGCACCGCAACATTGCAGATATCCCCCTCATCTGCGATCCCCCACAGACCGCAGTAAGCCAAAATCTGCCCGTCCTCCACTGCCACCAAATAACAGTTTTCTTTTTTCTGATAAGTTTCCTCAAACCCGCGCCGGCTCCACGGCTCGCTGAAAATAAGTTTTTCCAGCACCGCAACCTGGTCTAAGTCGCACTCCTGCATCCTGCGAATCTCTATCATACTGCTCCTTTTAGACGCTCCTCGCGCTCTCTTTCCGCCTGAGACGGTCTTAGATATACCGGCACAAACTCTCCCGCCGTACATCCGCGCCCCTCCTTGTAATAGAGGGTCGCCAATGCTCCGAGTGCCCCCGCACGCTGTCTTGCCAAATGTGCCGGGGCAAACGAGTATGGCACTTTCATTGTCTGCGCAATCGCGCACTCATGTACGGGAACACCATCTCCAAGGAAAATCACCGGCTCTCCCATCGCATTTAACTCCTGCAAAATTTCCTCCACAGCCGCTATCTTCTGTGGTACAAGCGTGATAAAATTTTCCTCCTCAAATGTATAGACTCCCGTATATACCTGCGCGCGCCTCGCATCCATCAGCGGGCAGATTCGCCGCTTCGTTCCATAGAGATTATACGCAAGCGCGTCCACCGTCGGGACACCAAGTATTGGTTTTTTAAGCACCAGCCCCAGTCCCTTTGCCGTGGCTGCTCCAATGCGCAGCCCCGTAAAGGAACCGGGACCTTCCGAAACCGCAATCGCGTCAATTTCTATAAGCTCCTGTTGTGTCATGCGCAAAATCTCATCTACCATCGGCAAAAGTGTCTGCGAATGAGTCTTTTTATAATCCACAGTATATTCCGCGACCAGTATGCCATCCATAAGAAGTGCCGCCGACGCTACTAGCCCCGAACTGTCAATCGCCAATATTTTCATATGCAAACTCCTCATTTTCCTCTTCTAATGCGAAATTTTCATTCCCCGCCTGAATCACAATCCGCCGAAAATCAAATCCTCGCGCAAGTTCCTTTTCTAACCGAACCCGCGTTGCCCCCTCCGGCAAAAGTTCCTCAATTAGCGTTGACCACTCAATCAGGCATACTCCCTGTCCATAGAAGTAATCCTCGTATCCAATTTCTTCCATTTCCTCAGGATCAGAAATTCGGTACACATCAAAATGATAGAGAGGCAAACGCCCTTCCTCATATACCTGAAGAATCGTAAATGTCGGGCTGCTCACCGGATCCATAATGCCAAGTCCCCTTGCAAACCCTTGCGTAAATACCGTTTTTCCAGCTCCTAGTTCCCCGTCAAGACAAATCACCATACCCGGACTTGCTATCTTTGCAAGCTCCATTGCAATCTGCGCCGTTTTCATGGCACTATCACTCTCATATATCATTCCCGCGCCCCCGTTTCGCTTATTCCTTAAACTTACATTTGCAGATCTCAGGCTTTGTATGTGATTTTACTGCCGCCCGAAACGCTTCTTCAAGTCCTGCAAGATTTTCCTTTGGAAAAATATAGGCGCGCGTCAATGACAGGTAAACGTAAAAATCTTTTTTTGTCTCCACGACCTTTCTTAATTCCTTCCACTCGACAGTCAGTGCTTCCTCACCCTGCGAAACCGTCAGTCCCTCCTCGCCAATCACATAATCTAACGGATTCGCAAACATTGGGTTCAGCTTTACC
>CAJUCG010000210.1 GCA_910585065.1 uncultured Lachnospiraceae bacterium | reverse complement strand
TTCGACCAATGCCGTGTACAATTCACTGCATGAAATCGCAACCGGCACGCAGGTGACGGCAGAAAATATTCAGCAGCAGACCATTATGACACAGCAGATTCAGGATGCGATCGGAGCAACACAGGAACTCTCAAAAGATATGGTGAACCTGGCGGAAAATTCTGGCCGGACGGTGGAGGAGAGTACGGGCGTGATGAGGCAGGTGCGGGAGCAGGCAGAACAGATCAATGTGCGCAATGTCAGCGTGTCCGATTCGATGGGACAACTCCAGGAAAAAATGAAGGAAGTCCAGAATATTGCGGATATTATTTTCAGTATTTCAAGCCAGACAAATCTTCTCGCTCTGAACGCCTCGATCGAGAGCGCGCGGGCGGGAGAAGCGGGGCGCGGCTTTGCGGTTGTGGCGGATCAGATAAGACAGCTCTCCGAACAGACAAGGACATCGACTGCGGATATTGCCAAAATTATCGGAGAGTTAGTAGAAAATGCCAGGGCAGCTGCTGAGGCGGTAGCCGAATCTGTAAAGGCGACCGAGGAGCAGAACAAGTGTATTGATATGGCTTCGGCAAGCTTTACCAAGATCAATAGCAATATTACCTTGCTCACAAAGAATGTCGGGGAAGTGGACGATAAGATCACCGGGCTTGCCAGAGCCAACGATATGATCGTCGAAAATATCAGCCAGCTCTCCGCGACAAGTGAGCAGATCACGGCAAGCACGCAGGCAGCTGCCAATATCAGCGAACAGAACAGCCGCGAGGCAGACAATGCCACGAAACTGCTTGGCGAAGTGATGGAGACAGTAAAAAGCCTTGACCATTATACAAGGGAATCATAGGAAAGATCGATTCTTTATTAAAAAATAGTAGAAAAGAAAGAGGTAGAAAAAGAATGACAGCAAAGGAAATAATCACACCAGCCTATGAGCTGATGTACGAGGAGGAATTAAAGGATAGCCGCAGCCATGGCATGATGCTGCGCCATAAGAAATCCGGCGCGCGCGTATGTGTACTTGCAAACGACGACGAGAACAAGGTGTTCTCGGTAGGATTTCGCACGCCGCCCAAGGACAGCACCGGTGTGGCACATATTATTGAACACAGCGTGTTAAACGGTTCAGAGAAATATCCGCTAAAAGATCCGTTTGTGGAATTGATCAAGGGTTCATTAAATACTTTCCTCAATGCCTTTACTGCGCCTGACCACACGATGTATCCGGTGGCAAGCTGTAATGATCAGGATTTTAAGAATTTGATGTCCGTCTATATGGATGCGGTGTTCCACCCAAATATCTATCATCATGAAGAGATCTTTATGCAGGAAGGATGGCACTACGAGGTGGCAGAGGACGGTGAACTCTCTATCAATGGCGTTGTGTACAACGAGATGAAAGGGGCGTTCTCCTCGCCGGATCAAGTGCTTTGGAGGGGGATTATGCACTCACTCTACCCGGATAATGCCTACGGCGTAGAGTCCGGCGGCGATCCAAAGAATATTCCAGATCTGACCTATGAGAATTTTCTTAATTTCCACAGAAAATTTTATCATCCAGTAAACAGCTATATTTATCTGTATGGCAATATGGAGGTAAAGGAGCGTCTTGCCTGGCTGGATGAAGAGTATCTTTCACACTATGACGCGATTGAAGTAGATTCTGAAATTGCGATTCAAAAACCACTAGGACAAAAGGAAGTGGTTACTTCTTACCCGATTGCAGAGGGTGAGGACACAAAGGGAAAGACCTATTTAAGCTATAATATGACCATTGGCAATAGCTGCGATACAAAATTATGTACTGCGATAGGCATTTTAAAGCGTGTGCTGCTCTCGCCAGTTGGACCACTTTATCAGGCGTTAGTAAAAGCGGGAATTTCCCCAAATATTATGAGCAGTTTTGATGATGATTTGCAGCAGCCGCTCTTCTCGATTATCGCAAAGGATACGGACGAGGAGAAAAAGGAAGAGTTCCTGCAGGTGATTCAGAGAGAATTGGAAAAAATTGCCAGTGAAGGAGTGCCGGAACGCTCGCTGCGCGCGGAGATCAATATTGCAGAGTTCCGCTACCGCGAGGCGGATTACGGGTATTATCCTAAGGGATTGATGATGAATATGATGATGTTCTCCACCTGGCTTTACGATGATAATAAGGCATTTGAGTATCTGCACTGCAACGATCTGTACGCGGAGCTGAAAAAGGAGATCGGCACTGGGTACTATGAAGATCTGATCCGCAAATACCTCTTAAATCCGGAGCATTCTACCGTCTTTATTATGAAGCCGGAGGCTGGACTTACCGGCAGGGTGGAGCAGGAACTAAAGGACAAGCTAAATGCATATAAGGCAACACTTGGCGAAGAAGATTTAGCTACAATCAAGAAGAAGCAGGAGGGATTAAAACTCTACCAGGATACACCGGATTCCAAAGAGGTAATTGAGAAGCTTCCTCTGCTTTCCCGCGAGGATATCAAGAAGGAGGCACTTCCGATCCTTACAAAAGAGCGCGGGGAACATGGTGTAAACGCGCTTTGCCAGGAAGTTTTTACCAATGGGATTGCCTATGTGCAGATGCTTTTTGATGTCCATGAGGTGACAAAAGAACAGGTGCCGTACCTGGGGCTTTTGACCACCGTACTCGGCTATATTGATTCGGAGCATTACAGTTATCAGGAATTTGACAATGAGATGAAGATTGAGACCGGTGGGCTCTACACCAGTTTAGAGAGCTATTTAAAGGAGAATGATACCTCCTATTACCGCCCGGTCTATGCATTTTCCGCAAAAGCGATGTACGACCAGCTTCCTAAGGCATTTGAGTTAATTAACGAGATGATCCATTACACGAAATTTGAGGATACTGTGCGCCTGAGAGAGATTATTATGGAGCTGCGCTCAAGAAAGCAGGCGGAGTTAATCAACAACTCCCACAGTGTAGCAGTGCGCCGTTCGCTTTCCTGCCAGTATGAGAACTCGATATTCTACGATAAGACGAACGGGATCGCATACTATCGTTTTCTCTGTGACTTAGCAGATCATTTTGACGAGAGGGCAGCGGAGATTGTCGCGCAGTTAAAGCAGATTAGTGAAATTATCTTTAAGAAGGAAAATCTTTTGGTTAATGTCACAGCGGAAGCTTCGGGGATCGAGAAGGTATTCTCGGAATTAAAGAGTGTGGCAGATCTTCTTTCAGGGCAGAGTAAAGCGGGGGATTTTCGTTTCCGCACCGCAAATTTCGGCTTCACGCCCGAGAAGAAAAAGGAGGCATTTACCTGCCCTGGACAGGTGCAGTACGTGGCGAAATGCGGCAGTTACGAAAAGACCGGCATAGAGGGAAACGGCACGATGAATGTGATGAACAAGATTTTGTCGATGGATTATTTCTGGGACAGAGTGAGAGTGCATGGCGGCGCGTATGGCTGTATGTGCAATTTCAACGATATCAACAAGAGCTATACGCTGGTTTCCTACCGCGACCCGAATTTAAAAGAAACGATCGAGGTCTTTGATCACGCATGGGAATATCTGCGTGATTTTGATGCGAGTGAGCGCGATATGACAAAATTCATTATCGGCACCTTCGGCGACTTGGACGCGCCGCTTACTCCAAAGGCACTTGGCAACCGCTCATTCAATCTCTATCTGGCAGGTGTGACCTTTGAGGAGGTTCAAAAACTGCGCGATCAGAGAATCTTAGCAACCCCGGCGGACATCCGTGCCTACGCGCCGCTTTTTAAGGCGGTGATGGAGCAGGATTGTCTGTGCGTAGTCGGCGGCGAGGCGAAGATTGCAGAGGCAAAAGAGCTTTTTGATCAAGTTGAAGCATTGATCTAATGTGAGGGAGAATGGACAAGATTTATTATTCTGGTTTTGCCGCTTTAATTGGGCGGCCAAATGTCGGAAAATCAACGCTGATGAATCGGCTGATTGGTCAGAAGATCGCGATCACATCCGACAAGCCGCAGACAACACGCAACCGCATTCAAACGGTATATACTGAGGAGAGGGGACAGATTATTTTCCTTGATACACCGGGACTACACCGGGCAAAAAATAAGCTTGGCGAGTATATGGTGAATGTGGCGGAGCGCACGCTCCTAGAAGTGGATGTAATTCTCTGGCTGGTGGAGCCGACGACCTATATCGGGGCGGGAGAACAGGCAATTGCAGGAAAACTCAATGTGCAGAAAACACCAGTTGTGCTTGTGATCAACAAGATCGATACAGTAAAGAAAGAAGAGATTTTAAAATCTATTGCCGCCTACAAAGAACTTATAGATTTTGCGGATATCGTGCCAGTATCCGCACTAAAGGCGAAGAATACTAATAAACTTGTGGATGTAATTTTTAAGTATCTTCCAGAAGGACCTATGTACTATGATGAGGACACGGTGACAGATCAGCCGGAGCGGCAGATTGTGGCGGAAATTATCAGGGAGAAAGCACTGCGCCTACTCTCCGATGAAATTCCGCACGGCATTGCCGTCTGTATCGAGCAGATGAGGGAGCGGACAGGCGGGAAACTTATCGATATTGACGCGACTATTGTTTGTGAGCGGGAGTCCCACAAGGGCATTATTATCGGAAAACAGGGGGCAATGTTAAAAAAGATTGGCACGCAGGCGCGCATGGAAATGGAAAATCTGCTGGATACAAAAGTAAATTTGAAACTCTGGGTAAAGATTCGAAAAGATTGGCGTGAGAGTGAAGCGATGCTGAAAAATTTCGGCTTTAGGGATTCCAATTTTTAGATCGTTTAAAATTCCTGCAATGAGGTTAACCTATCTGTGTAAATTAAAAGCAGACAGGGAGGCGCGATAATGAGAAAGCAGGAAAATTACTGGAGAAGATTTGAGCAGACGGGCGGCGTGCTAGACTATCTTAACTACACAGCGTGTGCTAGAGAGCCTTACGGAATGCCGGAGGAATATGGGATGCCAGATCCGGAAGAGATGTTTGACTTGTGTTCGGACGAATACGAGGAGGAAGATGAGGGAGAAAGCGATGATTGGGACGCTCACTGTGAATGGGATGGTGCTTTCGGCTATGCCAGCGGGAGAATACGATAAGCGATTGACAATATTGACGGTGGAGCGCGGCAAGATCAGCGCGTTTGCAAGGGGAGCGAGAAGACCAAACAGCTCCCTTCTTGCGTGCAGCCAGCCCTTTTCCTACGGGGAGTTTATCGCCTATGCAGGAAGGGATTCTTACACTGTGACCAATGCGCAGATCAGCAATTATTTTCCGGGACTAAAAGAGGATTTGGAAAAGGTTTATCTCGGAATGTATTTTTGCGAGTGCGCCGACTATTTTGCCAGGGAAGGAAACGACGAGCGCGAGTTATTAAAACTTTTGTATCAGTCGCTGAGGGCACTTGAGAGCGGGAAATTCCCGCTCTCTTTGGTGCGCCGGATTTTTGAATTGAAACTAATCAGCATTGAGGGGGAAGCACCGCAGGTATCTTCCTGTATTTTTTGTGGAAAAAAGGGCGAGGAGGAACTTAACTTTTTTGCTCTGCACAAGGATGGCATGGTATGTTCTTCCTGCGCAGAACAGCTTGCCGGGAAAGTGATTCCGGTAAGCCCCGCCTGTCTATATGCAATGCAGTATGTGATTGGCACCTCCTGCGCACAGATCTATCGGTTTTCATTAAAAGAGAATGTGCTTATTGAGTTTGGCGCGCTGGTGGAGGAGTACATAAAAAAACATATCGGGCGAAAGATGAAGAGTTTGCAGGTACTTGAGACGATGGGATTTGCAAAGGAAGATAAAAAAGATCCGGAAAATTTTGCAAAACCAAAAGAAGAGTGAATCCGGATTTTCGTGAGGGGAGGGAGCGCGGATGGAAAAAAAGCTTTCCGAGATGAGCCTAGAGGAACTGTGGCAGATGTTTCCGATTTTTTTGACCGGACATAAGGATTGCTGGGAGGAATGGTACAATCAGGAGGAGGCGGCACTAGAGAAGATACTGCCGAAAGAAAAGCTGGTGCGGATCAGCCATATCGGGAGTACATCGATTGCGGGGATCTGGGCAAAGCCCATTATTGATATTCTTGTGGAGGTGATTTCCGACTGTGTATTTGAGGGGATCAAAAAAATTTTGCAGGGCAATGGATATCTTTTAATGAGCGAAAAA
>CAJUCG010000209.1 GCA_910585065.1 uncultured Lachnospiraceae bacterium | reverse complement strand
GCCAGGGTAATTTCTTCCCTGCCACTTTGAAATTTCACTGCATCCAGATCGGAAGCTTCCGGATTGGTATAAATACCATCGATATCCACATAACTTCCCTCTATTTCAGATATGGCAAAATAATAGAGATCACCCATCCCTTCATCATCTTTTCTACTGTACGTGACATAAGTCCATTCCCCTTTTGTATCCGGAATATAGATTGTGCCATAGGGACCCCCACTCATCGTTAACTTCGCAATCCCATCCGTGCGCACGCGAAACAAAAATTCATTGCTGCCAATCCCTGCACTATTCATTGCCACACGGCTTTCCCCTCCGTATTTTTCAAAATGGAAATAAGTTGTTCCATCCCCGTCCGTCTCTGTGCTGGCATTGCTGTTCACTGTCACTAATGCTCCTCTGTTCTCCACCGGAATCACATTTTGTGGTGCGGTTTTTGGAATAAACGAGGTATCTCCTGCCGCCTCTTTTGGAAGAAATACCCAGAAATCGCCTCCTCCATCCTTGTTATCCCAGCCAGTGTAGATTTTCTTAGTATAACCCTCAAAAAAATAAGGGTACATCGCTTTAATCTCTTCCTGAGTCATGCCCTGCTCATATGCGTAATAAGTATAAAAATCCCAGAAATTGATCGTGCTGTAACGCCCGCGATAACTGGCGGCAAATGCCGCATAAGCATCCTTGATTGTTCCATCAGAGGCAATTGCAAACGGCACGGAAACCCATTTGGTATCATAGCCAAGCATATACTTGAAGAAAAAATCCGCGGCATTTACCAGACGATCATTTAGGAAAGTAAAGCAGTCCACTGCATTCGAATCAGTGGATACTGTGCCATACTTTGGATCTACTTTTGTCCCCTGGCTCTGCATTAGGCGGGAGAGGATTGCGGAATTTGTTAAGTCACCACAGCCATGTGCCTGGTCGCGCCCCATTTCCACATGCTGTATCACAGGGCTGGCTAGTGGTGTACCGCTCCCCTCCTTCTGACCGACCTCATCCACAGTGGTAATCTCGCGAAATAACCGCTTAATTGAGCCGTTAAAGCCCTGATCACGTCCATTTTGGTTTACCGTAAACCACTCCACCGCCTTCTCATAACTCTCCGCATCGTCCATAAAGAGATAGGCGGACATCGCGCCGATGGTAGTATAAAGATGCTGGTTCATAAATCGATCTGGACTATACTGAAATACTTCCACTTCAGGACTTAAAAAATTTGAGATAAACTTTTCTGTATCCTCGTCTGTCCATGCCAGTTCTGCATCCGTATATCCCTCCGTAACCTCGTAGGTAGAGTATCTTAAAATTTCTGCTGCAATACAGATACGGTTAGTTGGAATACCCGTATGGATACAGGCATCATTAAAATAAGCCAAAGACTCCGGATCAATATCCTCATACGCCCGGATAATCCTCATCGCATTTCTGCGGTATGTATTATTCCCGGTAATAAAATACATCAATGCCTGAGCGTAAGCACGGCAGCCATCGTTGATAAACTGACTGTTGTTAAATCCACCGCCATTTCTTGCCGGTCCCATATCAGTATCTGAAAACCAAGTATTTAAAATCATGGTTCTAAAATAGCTGTTCCATGGCTCCGCACCCGCAAGTACCTGAGTGCGCGCAGTTTCCAACAACTCTTTCGTCACCCCGACACCCGGATGAGTAAAACCGCTGTAAGGATCGGTAAATTCAATAACCTGCGGCGCGTAATTTGTCATCACTGATTCCAGCTTATCCGAATCTGCTAAAATTGCCGCGCTTTCTGCATTGGTTTGTGCTGCTGCCTTACAAGTTTGCTCTGGCACATACGCACCCTGCAACGCCAGCGCAGCCGTTGTAACCGACGCAGTCAGACATTTCGCCCATCTTTTATTTTTTCGCTTCATAAACGCCCTCCTTTTTTCTACTTTTTATCACCGGACTTGCGGCGTACTGATACAATCGCCACCAGAGCAGCCACACCTACTGCCGCCATAATAGCGATCAGTGCCGTCCAATTAAAGCCCTCATCATCCTCCGCCTCCGACGCGCTGGATGTCTCTGCACTTAATGTCGGTGTTGGTTCTTCCAGCTTCCCTGTCGATGTTTCCGGTTCTTTTGTCACCTCTGATTTCTCGGTATTAGAAGGTTCTTTTGTTGCTTCCGGCTCTTTGGTATCGGAAGGCTCTTTTGTTGGTGCGACATCCGAAGTTGGTGTCAGCTCCGATGTTTTCGTAGGTTCCGGTGTTGGTTCGTTTGAACTAACTGGCAGTTCGGTCGCTTCTGTATCCTGCACTTTTGTAGGAGCTGGTGCCGGTGTGGACTTTGAATCCTCTGGCTTTTTTGTTGGTGTTACAGAACTATCCGGTATTTTGGTTGGTTTCGGCGTTTCACTTAACTGCGGAGTCGGTGCATTCGTTGGTATCAGTGTTGCATCAGGAGTAATTTCCGGTGTGATTTCCGGATTTTGGACAATTTCCGGGATCGGCGTAACCGAAGGTTCCTCCGGCTGCGTCCCGCTTAATACCAGCACATAATCCGAAGCATGGGTGAAGGAAAATTTTATCCATCCCTGGGAATCAACACGATCCTCGCCATGTAGTTCCATTTTTTTCTTTCCTGCATTGTAATAGTACAAGGAGGCATCGCGCCCTCGATTATTTTTTCCCATATTTATGGAAAGCACCGCTGTAAAGCCAAACTCTCCATTATGAGAAAGACTTAGCTGTGTGCTGTCCCCTCCATGTGCTACCTCTTCCACTATATGATCCGGAATATGATCGGTGTCCATCTCCACCTTCAAGTCCATATCTTTTACTGTATTATTTGTAATACTCATTCCATTGATGCTCCACATCAGATTGTTTTCCATCTCGAAAACAACCGTGATATCTCTGCCTTTCATTGTATCAATCACTGTACTATTTACTTCGGTAATCCCATTCATATCCACCATTACCGTATTTCCCTCACCCGTTTCCTCTATTTCTTCCTTAATGAAATCCCATCCATTTTTGTTAAACTCATCTTTAATAAAAGGAATCCCCAGGTCAGGAGAAATTTCTGGAATTTTTGTCGGCTTTGGCACAGGAGTAATTTCCGGACTTGGCACTGCGCTAGTGGGAACCGGGTTTGGAACAATCGGTTCAGGCTCTATCGGTGCAGGTGAGGTAATTTCTGGTGTCGGTGTTGATGTAACCCCCTGCGTTGGCGTAACTTCCAAAGTTGGAGTTGGGGTTGGTGTCGGAGTAGGAGTTATCACCGCTTTCTCCCATTTTGCATAATAAATATGATTGATATTTACCGCCGTTCTTCCCCTCTCATCCTCTTTGCCGGGCTGTCCGCTAAAATCCGCACTCTGATACCAGCCGCCAAAGGTGAAGCCCTCTTTCTTTGGCACAATCAATCCATAAGAAAGATTATTAAGTTCCTCGTCCGTCTCTGCGTAAATTCCTCCATCAAGCACAATCAGCGCAAGCACAGAGGTCTTTGCGTTGAGTGCCTCCGCCGTGGCAGAGTCCAGCACCGAAACTAGCGAAGTGGAAAAGGCATGATCATCTACATTACTCGGATTGCCAAGGACTTCATAATAGGTAAAGGGATTTGCGATCATCCGTCCAATGGTATTTACCCCTGCCGGAATAATTAAATGTTTGATCCCGGTGGAATGAAATGCATAAGTTCCAATTTTTTCCAAACCCTCCGGAAGCAAAACCTGCGTTAAACTTCTGCAGAAATTAAAGGCATACGCGCCCACATTGGTTATCCCCTCGCCAATCTCAACCGCATGGATCTTCTGTTTCACTTCTTCCCATGGCATTTTTACATCACGAAAAGACTCTGTCATCCGCCCTTTGCCTTCAATACAAAGGGTATAACCGCCCGCCCCATCCTCTTTTAACCATGCTTTGACCTCGTCGCTTTCCTCCGTGGCAGAAATAATCCACGGAAAATCCGCAGAGCCGCTCCCCGCAAAAACCCCCGACGCGAGTACTGGCAGAGGCAAAAAAATGCACCCTAAAGATACACACAATGCCAGTACTGCCAGCAATAAAGAATTGTTTTCCTTCCTCATATTATCCTCCTTCTCTCCAACTTTTCAGAAAATCTCAGGATAAATTTCCAGACAAGTCATCACAGATAATTTTCGCAATAAATTGTATGGGTTAAACCATCCAACAATTTTCCGACTGTAACCCCTCAATGGGACTTTTACAATAAAAATACCTTTTTCCTCCAATAATTTTCAAGGCCAAAATCCGGATTTTGCACCATTTCACAAATTTTATATCCGTTATAGAAAATATCTAATTTTCGTGCATAATACCATGAATTATTCATTAGTTTTGCCCAAAAGAAAAGGATGACTTCGGCTCGCACTCCTAATACGAAAAACCGAAATCATCCTTTTTTCAACGTCTATTTCATTCTGATTCAATTTTCAACTTTGCACGAATTTTATACCCGTCTTCCTAATTTCCCGCCACCATCCGCAATTCCTCAAACATCCCAAAAAAGTTGACAAACCCATAGCCTATCTCCCGCGAAACCGTTACTAGACCTTCCCGTTCCGCTCCGCCTTTCATCAGGCGTTTGATCTCCTGTGTGCGGATCTGCGGCTGTCTGCCATCCACCACCGCCCACTCAAGAAAGAGCGCGCATCCCCCCGCTGTAAGTGCTGCTGCCACACCCCCGCCGCTTCTGGTCTGAAAACTGCCGTAGGCCTCTGGTCCATAAATATCCACTCCCGGCGATGCCACATCCGGCTTTCGCTCACCAACTCTAGTAAATCCACGCCCGGAATGCAGCGCGACAGCATTGTCCTGCGCCCGATAGGACGCTATGGTAATCGGCTCGCTGGTATTGCCGGGATCGGTGATGGTCACATAGGGATCGGATCGCAGAAAATATGTGTCCTCCGTCACGAAATTATGCACGGGAAGCCAGAGATCAAACCCTCCGCCAAATGCGCGATCCTCATATACCTGAAACCTCCAGATCCCAGAAGTCGGATCAGTCACCCGCATCAGAATCAACTGATTTCCTGTTCTTCCTTCCGCCATAAAATAATTCAGACAGATCTTTGTGTCCTCAAACAGGAAATTCATATGCTGTGTATGGTTTCTTCTCTCAGGAGTACGTCGGATCAGTTCACCGGTCGGAGAAATCACCGAGACAGAATACTGGTTTAACGACTCTGCCCACAATTCCATAGTAAATCCCTGCTCTCTCTCCCCGATCCGCAGTTCCACTTCCTCGTACTCAGATCCGGTTCCAGCGGAGCGATAATGCAGACCATACCCGGACTCATTGCCCGTCGAAGTCACAACACACATACGATATCTGTCCGCAACGGAATTTAACATACTATCCAAAACTCCCCTGCCGGAATGTCCGCCTGAATTGGTTCCAAGCGTTATGCAAAGCACTAATGGCATTCTGGCAGCAGTAGCTTTTGCTACCAGATACTGCACGCCCCAGGCGATATCTATTTCCTGAAAACAAACCGCATCCTGCGGGATCTGATAAAGTTCTTTTAAATAAGTTTTTGCCTGCCTTAACTTTACCATTACAATCTCTGCAAAAGGTGCTGTACCGGAAAAGTTTGCTGCGCGATCGTTATTTCCCGCTGCTACCCCCGCCACAAATGTTCCATGCCCATTTTCATCCCTCTCCGGCACAATTTCAAATGGCGCATCACTCTTTAATGCCTGGGTCAATTCCTCCTCCGTATACTCCGCCCCGAACGCAAATCCCTGCGGCGAATTTCCCCCTTCTGCCGTCTGATCCCAGATGGCAGCGATCCGGCTCGTGCCGTCGGAGCGGATAAAAACTGGATGGGTATAGTCAATTCCCGTATCAATAAAGCCAATCATCACACCCCGTCCCGACAGATCTAAATAGGGAAGCCGGTTAAGCCTTGCGATCCCCATTGCCTCTAACACTGGGGCACTTGATACCGCCTCCCCACCCTCTCCCGCCTCCTCCATAATCGCATAGCATTTTGGCACGGAGCCATAGACGGCAGGAAATCCCAAAGTCATATTGCCGACAAGACCAGAATTTGCATATCCTACCGCATACTGTTCATCTAGCGGCAAAATACAGTCAAATCCATACATTTCCTGCAATTCGGCAAGCGGCGCGACGCGCTGCACAAAAAATTCCTGCATATTTTGCGAGT
>CAJUCG010000208.1 GCA_910585065.1 uncultured Lachnospiraceae bacterium | reverse complement strand
GAAATCGGCTTTTTTTAATGGGCAAAAACCAGCGAATTACAATGCGGCGACGGTGCTAGATCGGGACACCATTGAAAAGGCAAAAAAAATGCTTGGAAAGACAAGCAAAGAATCAGAAAACACCACTTCGGGCAGGGAATTACCGGACAGTGTTTTAAATAGTATCGCAATAAAAAATATCAAGGAGGAAACAAAGATGGAGGAATCAGAGAAAATTTCAACTGTCGAGGAATTAACGGCAAAGTACCCTGCACTTGTGCAGCAAATCAAAGAGTCCGCTGCATTGGAAGCGACAAATGCCGAAAATGCACGCCTAAAGGCAATTGATGAGATTGCCGGACAGATTTCAGATGGCATGGTGATGAAGGCTAAGTATGGAGAGAGAAAAATCACCGCAGAAGCCCTTGCGCTAGAAGCATTCAAGGCAAATGGAATTATGGCAGCAGCAACATTATCCAACATGAAACAGGATATTAACGAATCCGGAACCAGCGAAATTATGCCTACGGCAAATGCAGGATTTGCGGATAGCGTAGAGTCTGCCGAGGAACAGGAAGTTAAGGTAAGAAATCTTGCAGAGAAATTTAAAAGAAAGCGGAGGTAAAAACAGGATGAGCGAAAACCTGTATCAGACAACGGGAACATTTGTTCCTGACAAGTTAATTGCGGACAGTGCAATCCCCATCACGGTAAAGGGAATCAAAGTAGCAAAGGAGCAGGGCGTTTTAAAGCGCGGTACGTTGATGGGACAAGCTGCGGATGGCACATATAAGCAGACAGATACCACGGAAGAAATCTCTGTGGGGGAAGGGGAAAGTGCAACGAAAACATCGGCAACCATCGGGGCAGATTGCATCCTAACGGATGATGTGGCGGCGGTGCTTTCCGATGTGGTAACAACCGCCTATGTTTCGGGTACATTTAACCGTGCGGCGATTTTCCTTCCAGAGGGAAAAGAGATCGCTGCTCATGAAACGGAATTGCGGAAATTGGGGATTTTTCTTCGCACAGTGCAGGAATATTAGAAGGGAGAGTAAGTATGGGAGAGTATACCACAAGAGAAATGATTGAAGCAATTGAAATCAATCCGCCTGTGCGGAAGTTCCTTACCGAGAAATTTTTTCCGGTGGAGCGGACGCATCTTACCGAAAAGGTGGAATTTGATGTAAAGAAGGGAAAGCGCGTTATGGCTCCGTTCGTTTCCCCTAGAATTGGCGGGAAAGTAATCACAAGACAGGGATTTCAGACAAAGGAATTTACTACACCCCGCCTTGCGCCAGAAAGAGTGCTGACAGTGGATGATATTTCAAAGCGGGCTTTGGGTGAAAATATCTACAGTAAGCGCACACCGTCCGAACGAGAAGATGAGCTTCTTGCCATGGATTATAAAGAGTTGGATGAATCCATTCAGCGAAGAATTGAATGGATGTGCAGACAAATTCTCTTTTGGGGCAAGCTTGACGTTGTGGATGAGGAAGCCGGAGTGGATGTACAGGTTGACTATGGATTTGAAAATATTTTTGTGCTGACATCGGATCGGTATTGGAGTTTATCAACCGTAAATCCAATCCCGTTTTTAAGAGAACGGCGGAGAAATATTATCAAAGAAACCGGGAGAACCCCGGATATATTGATTTTTGCTTCGGATCTGATTGACATATTTATCAACAATCCATTTATCAAGTCCGCAATGGATCTCCGGCATATGCAAAATGTGGAGATCAAGCCCCGTATTGTGGATGATGCGCTTACGTATTACGGCAAGATTGCAGAGTTGGGAATGGAGATCTATTCCTACGATGAGTTTTTCCTGAATGATGAGGGAAAAGAGGAAGGGATTATCCCGGCAGGTGCTTGCCTTATGGCGCATTCGGAGGGGGAAGGAGCAATTGAGTTTGGTCTGATTACACAGATGGAGGATAAAAAATTTCAGTCCTATGAGGCGAAGGAAGTACCCAAAATCTATTGCAATGAGAAGTCGGAAGTAAAGACATTCCGCCTTACCTCCCGTCCGCTGCCTCGCCCGCTTGATGTGCAAAGCTGGTGTGTAATCTATCCAAACGGGCAGAGTGCGGAGCAAGAGGAGGAGTAAAGGATGATGAAAGCAAGAGTAAATATTCAAACGGCAACGAGAAACTATGCACCCGGGGAAGTGATAGAAGAAAAACTTTCTGCACTGGATATGGCATTCTTAAAAAAGAATCATTTTCTTTTGGAAGTGCCGGAGGAAAATGCAAAGAATCCCATGGAGTTGGGTATTTACCTTCCGGAAGCGGAAGAGGAGGAAGAGGGAGAAATTGGTGATGCCGGGTACAAAGAGGAAGCAGCCTTAAAAAAGATGAATAAAGAGGAACTTGTGGATTATGCAGAATCCATTGGTCTTTCCCTTGCTTCGGATATGCTGAAAAATGATATGATCGATGCCTTGCTTAACTATATCGAGGAGAAAATGGAGTAGAGATGGGGTTGAAAGAGCAATTAGCAGAAGATATGAGTGTTTTTTTTAATCCGGAGGAATTCGCAGAACTCCATAGGATCAATGGAGCGGAAACACTGGTAATTGTAGACAATGAAGAATTGGCAGAACTGTACATCCACAGAGAAGTGGAAACCGCCAGCCTGTTTACCAATTCCGTGTTGATTTTTGTACAAAAGTCGGAGTTAAATTTTGAACCAGTGCCAAAACAGTATATGGATTTTGACGGAGAGATGTACATGATAACCGATGTTAAGCTAACGGATGGAATGTATGCGATTGTTTTGGGGGTGAATGCGCATTGATTGAGATGAAGGTGGAGGTAGATAATATTCAGGAAGTGAAAAAGCGGCTGGGGGTGCTTTGCAACGAAGCCCCCTCAGTAATTGCGAACGCAATCAATCGAACAGTCACCAACGTGAAAAAAAATATGGCGCAGGAAACGGTGCAGCGATACTATACTACTTCAACCGAAGTAAAAAAGACGATAAAAACAAGCAGGGCAACAAAAACAAACCTGTCCGGCGCAGCGGTTTCAAAAGCTTCCCCGATTGCGTTATCAAAATTTAAAGTCAGTCCGAACAGACCAATTCACTATTCCAGAGGAAACGTATCCCCTAATGTTTATAAGGTGTCAGTGAAAAAAGGGAAGGAGAGAAAACCTCTTGATGTAAACCCCAAGGCATTTATTGCCGTGATGGGATCGGGACATAAGGGAGTATTTCGGCGCAAGTCTTCTGCCGCAATGCCAATCAAGCAGCTTTTTGGTCCATCTGTTCCTCAGATGTTAAAAAATGCGGAGGTTATGGGACGAGTTCAGGAAGAGGCAAAAAATACGCTAAAGAAGCGCATTGACGCAGAAATCGAAAACATTCTAAGGAGGGAATAGGATTGACCATAATCGAGTTATTAGATGCGCTGGCAGAAGAATCCAGAGAGGCATTAAAGGGATTTTGTCTGCGCAGCGCGAAGGGCAATGAGATCCCAATCAATATCTATACACAGAATCTTCCGTTAAAAGAAGAGAAGAATGATGAAAAACTTTATCCTTATGTATGTGTATGCTATGAGAGTTCAGATATTGAAAATGCACATGAGGGAAAAGAACTGGCAGACATTTATTTTGTGGTTGGAATTATTGATAAAGAGAAGGACAATCAGGGATTTCGGGATGTACTGCAAATCCTAGAACGATTAAAGCAGCACTTTTTCCGCAAAGGAATCATAAAGGGAGCATTTCGCCTTGAATATCCGGTGAAAACAATGTTACAGGAGGAAGATACTTACCCCTATTTTATGGGAGGAATTCAAGCAAAGTGTGAACTATTTATTATCACAGAGGAGGAGGAATGGATATGAAACAGGAAATGTATATTGGACCAAGTGTTCCGGGGATAGTGAAAGAGGGAACAGTATTTATTGATGGGCTTCCTGCATCGTTTACTGAAGTTGCAGGAAGTGTCCCTGCGATAAAAAATTTGGTTATCCCCCTTGAACGGATTACCGGGGCAAAACAAGCACTTTCCGAACAAGGCAGCGTAGAAAATGTATCCTATTGCAAAGTTCTGGATTATCTGAAAGGGGTGAAATAAAATGTCAATTTACAAACATGGAATTTCCACCACAAGAAAATCCACAGGATTAACGGCACCGATTACCAGCGCGGCGAATGTGACCGTAGTGATTGGTACAGCTCCTATAAATATGGCAGCAGATCCGTATAGGGCGGCGAATGTGCCAATGGTTGCATACAGCAAGTCGGATGCAGTTGCAAAAATGGGATGGAGCGAAGATTTTCAGCATTATACGATTATGCAGAGCGTATATGCATCGTTTCAGGTGTTTGCCGTTGCACCACTGGTAATGATCAATGTGCTTGATCCCTCCAATGAAAACCATATCACAGCAGTAACAGCAACCGATTTTGAAGTGTCAAACAAAAAGACATTGATTCCCGTAGAGGGGATATTACATGATAAGATTTCGATTTCGGTTGCGAATGGGGATGCTGTGGAAACATTAGAAGAGGGAACCGATTATGTTACTTCGTTCGCAGACGATGGAACAACGATTATTGGATATACCGAAGGAGGAGTCAAAAAGGCGGCAAATGGTGTAAAAATCGCTTATACAAAACTGAATCCGGAGGGTGTAACCTATCAGGATATTGTTGGTGGATATAATGTTTCTACTCGGTTGAAAAAAGGGATGGAAGTAATTGCAGATATTTACCCTAAATTTGGGATTGTTCCAGGAACGCTTATCGCACCGGGATTTTCTCATATTCCAGCAGTAAATACGGCAATGACCGCAAAAGCACAGTTGATTTACAGTCTGTTTTCATGCAAAGTGATTTCGGATATTGATTCAGGGGCGGAGGGTGCTGCCTCAATTGATGCAGTAAAAGAATGGAAAAATAAAAACGGATATTCCGATCGCCGGATGTTTGCTGCGTGGCCAAAGGTTAATGTGGACGGGTATCACTATTATTTTTCCGCACAGCTTTCTGCGCTTTTACAAAAGATTGCAGCAGAGAATGGGGGAGTTCCATCGGATTCCTGTGATAATAAGCTATTAAAAATCAGTGGTCTTGTGTTGGAAGATGGAACAGAGGTTATCTTTGACATGGACGAAGCAAACGATTATTTAAATGCCAATGGCGTAATCTCTGCTGTGAATGTGGATGGTTTTCTCGCCTGGGGAAATAACACATCGGTTTATCCGGTTTCAACGGACGTTGTGGATCGGTGGGTTACTTCCGTAATGATGTTTGACTACATAGAGAATAATTTCAAGCGGAGTTTTTTTTCTAAGGTATCAAACAAAACCAACTACCGACAGATTGAGGATGTTGTGTTGTCGGAAAATCTGACACTGAACGGACTAAAGGGGCATGACGATATCGCTGGAGGGGAAATTAGCTTTAGCAGGGAAGAGAATCCAATTACACAGATTATTGGCGGAAATATTAAATTCCATGAACGACTCGCAACCTATCCACCAATGGAGGATATTCAAAACGAGTTTGAGTTTGATCCAACAATTTTAGAGGCAGCACTGTCAGGAGGTAACTAATGCACATTTATGAATTGCCGGATAAGGTAAACAATTTCAATGTATATGATGGAAAAACAAGATTGATTGGGGTGTCGGCAGAGGTCACGATTCCTTCGTTCGAACCGCTGACCGATACGCTAAATGTGGCGGGAATGGCAGGAGAAATTGAAAGTGAAGTAATCGGAAGTTTTGGCAGTATGAAAATAGAAATTCCATTTGAAAATCTACATGATAATTTCTTTACCTTTGCTGCAAGTACAAACCCCGTGATTCTTAGAGGCTCCATGGAGGTATTTAATACACAGACTCAGGCGAAGGACTCGAAGCCGATCGTGATTACGATAAAAGGGAGAACCCTTGCGATTAAGCCGGGGGTATTGAAAAAGGGAGGTAAGGGACAGCCTTCTATTACAAAAGAGATTACCTACATTAAAATCACCATCAATAATGTTGCTCAGGTGGAGCTGGATAAATTAAACAGTATTTTTATTCTTGGCGGTGTGGATCTTTTAGAAAAGATTAAGAGTCAGATTTGAGAAAAGGAGAGTGGAAAAATATGGAAGATATGAGGAAAGAAGAAAATGTAACAGGGACAGAACTTGCGGTTTTGAACCATACTGCGGACACAGAGGAGGAGGACATCTTTACTGA
>CAJUCG010000207.1 GCA_910585065.1 uncultured Lachnospiraceae bacterium | reverse complement strand
AAACCCCGTACCTCTGCCAGATTGCCTACGAATTAAACAAAAAATCGATGGGATGCTTTTATCAGATTTATGAGAAAAAAGAGATGCGCGATCTGCGGGAGCGGGCAGAACGGGCAACGGAAATGTGGGATGGTGTTCAGCCCACAAGGGATATGACAAAACACGCCTGGGGCTTTGCCGAGAGCATTCTTTGTTATCTTCTTTTTGGCACGGTAGTGTCATTTGTCAGCCCGTGGCTGCTTGTATTTTTAACGCTCGCCCCGGCGGTCAACTGGTTTTGTGTGAGAACATACCAAAAATGGGAGTATGTAAACCGGAAAAATTGGATGGAGATTGACCGAAAACTGGATTATGTGCAGGGGAAAACGGCGGATTTTGCGGTGGCGAAGGATATTCGAATCTATGGGATGGCGGGCTGGATGGAACAAATGTATCAGTTACTTTCCAAGGACTATATGGCATGGGACAAAAAGAGAATTTTTCGGGAATATCTCTCACATCTTGCCGATCTGGTGGTGATCCTTTTGCGTGACAGCGCGGCGTATGCGGTTTTGATTTCCATGACTTGGGCGGGGGAGATCAGTGTTGATCAGTTTGTTCTCTATTTTGCTGCCATCTCCTCGTTTGCTGAATGGATAGGAAATATTTTAAATAAGTGGAACCAAATGCGCCACACCAGCCTTCGCCTTTGCGATCTGAGAGAATACTTAGAATATCCGGATGTGGATGGAAGCAAGAGTTTCTCAGTGAATAAAGAAACCGTGCCGGAAATTGTATTTGACCATGTAAGCTTTCGCTATGAGGGGGAGGAGAAAGATACACTGCACGATATTTGCCTGACGATAAAAAGCGGGGAGAAGATCGCGCTTGTCGGGTTAAACGGCGCGGGAAAAACTACACTGGTCAAGCTCTTATGCGGATTGTATCATCCGGCTGCCGGGGAGATCTTTATCGGTGGCGTACCAATTCAACAGTTTCACAAAAAGGACTATTATCAGTTGATTGCCCCAGTTTTTCAGCAAGTGAAATCCACGTTTTTTTCGTTGGCGGAGATTGTTTCCGGGCAGGGGGAAGCGCAGACGGATCTGGCGCGAGTCCTAGAATGTATAAAGCGGGCAGGACTGTCAAAAAAGCTTGCCTCCCTTCCCAAAGGAATCCATACAAAACTTGACAAGCAGATAAACCAGGATGGAACCGAGCTTTCCGGAGGGGAAATGCAAAAATTAATGTTGGCTAGGGCATTGTATAAGGATGCCCCGATTCTTGTGCTTGACGAGCCGACCGCGGCACTTGACCCAATTGCAGAAAGTGAAATCTATGAAAATTATCGAAAGATGACCGATAAAAAAAGCGCGCTGTTTATTTCCCACCGACTGGCTTCCACGCGGTTTTGTGATCGGATCTTGTATTTGAGTGAGGGGCGTATTCTTGAGGAGGGAACACATGATTCCTTAGTTTTGGCGGGCGGTGAATATGCAAGACTCTATGAGATGCAAAGCTGTTGGTATCGGGGAGAAGGAAAGGGGGAAAAACAATGAAACTGAGCGAACACCGCATGATTTTTTGCCGGGCGGTAAGCTTGCTTTTTCGCTTAGAGCGTTCCTTTGCACTGTGTGTAATTTTTAATGCATTCTTTGCTTCGGTAATACAATATATTCCTATTTATTTTTCCGCAAAACTGATTGATGCGATCTGGACGGGGGCGGAAAAGAAAGAGATTCTTTGGTATATTGTGCTGACGGTGGGACTGACTTTTCTGTTAAATCTTTTGCTCACCCTGTGTAGGGTAGCGGAAAATATCAAAACTACAAATATTTATCGTGAGCGGGAGTGGATGTACTCGAAGAAAGAGATGGAAATGGAATATTCCAAGATCGAGAGCAGGGAGATCGCGCTGCTGCTTGAGCGAATCCGCATGGAAAGTCAGACGGGATACAATTTATATTATCTGTATACCAGTGTAAGAATGTTAGTAAGACATATCACAAGCATAATTGCCTCACTCTCCCTTAGTGCTTCCTTTTTTACCTTAAATTCTGTGCCGCTCCTCCTAAAGCTGGCGTTGGTAGCGGGGCTTATGACCGCTGTACTCTATTCAATTTATGCTACCGCAAAGGAGGAGGCTATCAATCAGGATTTTTGGAAGCAATGTGTAAACTTAAATCTATTAGGGGAAAGATATAGCGATATTGTCGGCGATTATGAGATGGGGATGGATATCCGGCTCTATGGAATGGAGGAGAAGATAGCAGGAGATAATCTGAAAACCGATATGGAATTTTATGGGGATTATATAAAAAAGGACAAGAAATGTTTGATGCTTTTTCTTCCCTCGGTGCTGTTTAGCCATCTGTTAAGGTTCGGAGTCTATATAGTACTGATAATGGCGGTTATGGCGGGAAATGTTTCTGTCGGTTCCATCGCCAAATATATTTCCTGCATTATGCTTTTGCTGGATGCGGTTTCGGGGCTGGTCGGCACATTGCAGCGGGTATTTGCAAACAATGGTTATCTAAAGCGTTTCTTTTCGTATTTTGATATTCAAAACAAGATGTATCAGGGTTCACTTACGGTGGAAAAGCGTCTGGATAATGAGTACGATGTGGAATTTCGGGATGTTTCCTTTCGCTATCCAAATACAGAAAACTACGCGCTGCGCCATGTCAATGTAAAATTTAAGGTGGGAAAGAAGCTTGCGATTGTCGGGGAGAACGGCAGCGGAAAAACCACTTTTATCAAGCTGCTCTGCAGACTGTATGACCCGACGGAGGGCGAGATCTTTCTTAATGGGGTGGATATCCGAAAATATAATTATGATGAGTATCTCTCTATCTTTTCCGTAGTCTTCCAGGATTTTACTCTTTTTTCCTTTACCGTCGGACAGAATGTAGCGGCGGCAAAGGAGTATGATAGGGCGCGGGCGGAGGAATGCTTAAAGCGTGCAGGTTTTGAGGAACGGCTTTCCGCGATGCCTGAGGGGACAGATACTTATTTGTACAAGAATTATTCCGCGCAGGGGATAGAGATCTCCGGCGGAGAGGCACAAAAGATCGCGCTGGCAAGGGCACTCTACAAGGACGCGCCATTTATCGTGCTTGACGAGCCAACCGCCGCGCTTGATCCAGTGTCGGAGTATGAAGTCTACAATAAGTTCAATGAGCTTTCCGGAGAACACACCACTATCTATATTAGTCACCGGCTGGCTTCCTGCCGTTTCTGTGACAGTGTTGTAGTGTTTGATGGGGGGAGAATTATTCAGCAGGGCAGCCATGAAAAGCTGCTTTTAGAACAGGAAGGAAAGTACTATAAATTGTGGAATGCACAGGCGCAGTACTATGTAAGTACTCCAAAGGTAGGGGGAAACGAAGCATAGAGATGCGGTGATGAAAATTTTGGGGATCTTATAGGGGCTGTTGCACAGAGAAAAATACATATTGTATTTTTCCTTGTGCAACAGCCCCGGCTGATCGAAGATTAAAATTACTGATTTCCTCTCTGATTCCACTTGTTTAAATACATTGCTTCCGCCTCCTCGCCGAGGTAGCAAAATGTTTCGCAGCGGTTTAACACCTCGCTGTTTGGAAAGGCAATTTCGCTGTTGCGGATCTCCTCATCTGTAATCAGATCTCTCGCTGCCTTGTTCGGTGTGGAGTAGGTGATATAATTAAAATTTGCCAGGGCAACATCCGCGCGGCAGCAGAAATTGATCCATGCCTCCGCATTCTCCTTGTTCTGTGCAGTTTTCGGGATAACCCAGCCGTCAATCCAAACATTGGATCCTTCCTTTGGCACCACATAGACCAGATCCTCATTTTCGCGCTGAGTGTAGATTGCCTCACCGGAATAAATTACGCCGATAGCGGCTTCACCGCCAATCATCTTATCGCGCACCTGATCAACAAAATACCCCTGTACGAGAGGATACTGCTTTTGTAGGAGGGCAAGTGCCTCGTCAAGCTCCGCCTCGTTTGTTGTATTCTGGCTGTAGCCAAGATAAGTTAAAGCGATCATAAACGCATCGCGCACGCTGTTGATCATTAAGATCTCCTGCGAATATTTCTCGTCAAACAATACCCCCCAGCTATCGATCGGCTCCTCAACCATCGTCTTATTGTAGAGGATGCCCACGGTACCCCAGCAGTACGGCACACTGTAGAGATTGCCCGGATCAAAATTTTCCGCACTCTTTAGATATTCCGGATCGATATTGGAAATATTTGGAATATTCTCATAATTAAGCGGCAGCAGCAGATCTTCCCCGATCATTTTCTGAATCATATAGTCCGACGGACAGACAACATCATATTTTGCGGCACCTGTTGCCACGATCGGGTACATATCTTCGTTTTCCTCAAAATAATTGTAGTAGACTTTAATTCCTGTGTCTTTCTCGAAAATATCAATCACGCGCTCATCAATATATTCTCCCCAGTTGTAAACATAGACTTCCCCGTTGTCCCCTGCCTTGTAATTGCCAGTTGCCTCCAGGGTAAACGGAATCTCGTCATCGCCGCTCCCGCAGCCCGACAGGGTAAATGTATTAGTTACAATAAGACTTCCCGCAAGAAGCAGCCCGACAGGGTGGGTTAATTTAGCAATCAAATTTTTATTTTTCATTATATAGACCTCCAAATTGATTAATATTTAACAGCTCTTAAATCCCTTTAGGGATTTAATTTTTTACTTCCTTCTCGTTTTTCCCCAGACGGTTGACAAAAATAAGAAGAAGCAGCACCCCGACAAAAAGCAGGGTGGAAAGTGCGTACATCTCCGGTTTGATACCTTTTCTTGTCTCCGAGTAGATCAGCGTGGAAAGCGTGTTGACCGTCGCGCCGCGCGTAAAATGCGTGATAATAAAATCATCGAGCGAGAGAGTGAACGCTAACAAAAATCCGGAGAGTACACCCGGAAAAATATCCGGAAAAACCACTAAAAAAAATGCTTTTAACGGGGTTGCCCCCAGATCCAATGCGGCCTCATAGGTACTTTGGTTGGTCTGGGCGAGTTTTGGCATAACGCTCAAAATCACATATGGCACATTAAAGGCAATATGGGAGAGCAGCACAGTAAAAAATCCCAGATTGAGATCGAGTGCCAAAAAAAGCAGCATCAGCGAAATCCCGGTGACAATCTCCGCGTTTAGCATTGGAATATTGGTAATGCCAAGCATAATGGCGCGCGGAACCTTGCGCATATGGTTGATTGCGATTGCGGCAACCGTGCCAAGCAGCGTTGCAAGAAACGCGGAGAGAATGGCAATTAGCAAGGTATCTCTTAAGGCTAACATAATAGTTTCGTTCTCGAACATGGAGGAATACCATTTTAATGTAAATCCACCCCATTTAGAGCGGGATTTGGAGCGGTTAAACGACAGGACAACCAATACAAGGATCGGCGCGTACAAAAACAAAATAATAAGCCCCAGATAAAATTTTCTCAAAAACTGTCGGAAGTTTACCATACATTCGCACTCCCTTCTCCCTTGTCATATTTCCCGACAAGTGCCATGCTGATCAGTACAAATACCATAAGCACAAGCGAGAGTCCTGAGCCGGAGTGCCAGTTATTTAATTTCTGGAACTGCTGCTCAATAATATTTCCGATCAGCAATACCTTGCTGCCCCCCAAAATAGCGGAGATTACAAAGGTGGTTAGGGATGGCACAAAGACCATGGTAATGCCTGAGATCACCCCCGGAATACTTAGCGGAAAAATAATTTTTGTAAAGGTATGAAAATTATTTGCTCCAAGATCATGCGCCGCGTGAATTACATTTTCATCAATCTTGACAAGTGTGTTGTACAGCGGCAGGATCATAAATGGGAGGAAATCATATACCATACCAAGCACGATCGCTGCGGGCGAGTTGATAATATTGAGCGCGGGAAGGTGCAAAAATTCAAGGAGGGTATTTAGAACCCCCTTGCGCTCTAAAATATTCTGCCATGCAATAATGCGCAGCAGCGAATTCATCCACATCGGCATAATAAAGAGCATCACCATAAAACGGCTGTTTTTAAATTTCGTGTTCCGTAAAATCATGGCGAGCGGGTAGGCAATAATAAGACAGAGCAGCGTGGAGAGCAGCGATAGTCTTATCGAAAGCCATAACGCCTTTAAATTTTCCTCGGTGGCAATCAATTTCAGATTTTCAAAGGTAAATCCGCCGTCGCGCCCGGTCAGACCATAATAGAGGATCATAAGCAGCGGAATAATCGTAAATCCAATCATCCACAAGCCGTAAG
>CAJUCG010000206.1 GCA_910585065.1 uncultured Lachnospiraceae bacterium | reverse complement strand
GTTTTTATTCCAGGAAGCGTATCTGGCAATGTATACCATTTCCATCTGGATTTTTGTCTGGATGGTCTATATCCTTGCCCTTTTAGTATCCGTCATGATTATTATTAGGGCACGCGCACTGTTTTTGGACGTGGAGACCAAGGAGCGCGAGGCGGAGGGAATGCTTAAAAATATCCGGGAAGCCTTTGAGGGGCTGCAGCAGTCCTCCGAAAATATCTATCATTCCCTGAATAGATTTGAGGCGGGTACGGCGCGGATTGCCGCATCCACGGAAGAGATCAAGGACAGCGCGAACAGCCAGATCAAACAGGTGGAGGAGAGCATTTTAATCTTTAACGATCTAAACCGCACGATCGCGGATTCCGGGGAGCGTGTTGCGCAAACCGTAGAAAATATCAAGAAGCTCAAGGGGAAGAATGAGGAGGGAATCCAGGCAATCTCCGGGCTTTCCAGCAAATTTCATGAAAACATTGAATCGACAAAGAAGGCAACGGAAGGGATTTCTTTGCTGGCACAAAAATCAAGTTCCATCGGCGAGATTATTGAGAGCATTGGGCAGATTGCAAAACAGACCAATCTCCTTGCTCTGAATGCAGCGATCGAGGCAGCGAGAGCGGGCGATGCGGGCAGGGGCTTTGCCGTAGTTGCAGAGGAGATCAATTCCCTGTCAAACGAATCCTCCGCAGCGACGCAGAAGATTGATGCTATCTTAAAAGATATTTTATCCATGGTAAATGGAATTACTGAGCTGATGAATTCCAACCATATGATTGTAGATGAATCAAATGAAAAGTTAGAAAATACCATACATATTTTTAATGATATTCTGCATTCCTCGGAGGAAGTGATCGGAACGACAAATCTTTTGAAGGAGGAATTAGTGGGCGTTGTAGATATCAAAGAGAAATTGCTTGAGGCGATGAATCAGGTGGAGGAAGTTTCAAGGGTTTCCGTTGAAAATACAGCGCAGATCAGCGGATCCACCCAGGAACAGGTGTCCGGCGTGCAGGAGATTTTGGTCTCGATGGAAAAGATGCAGCAGGGTATGCAGCAGCTCTCTGCGGTGGTAAACGCGGGTTAAAAAAATGGATGGGTTTAGAGAAAAACATTACTGTACGGTTTATAATACCGGTTGAACAAAGAAAATCACAACTGATTGTGGGAATTACAATTACTTTATTTGACCGTATCCGCGGCGGCGGTTAGCAATGTAGATATACACAGGGAATAAAAAAGTGCAGGGAGCATCTATAAAATATAGATGCTCCCTGCTTGTAGTAGTGGATTTAAAACATTACTCCCAAATCATTTTAAGGAAAGAAAGGACTTTTATTGTCGATTTTCATCTCCTAAAAATTATAGGGAGGCATTCGCCGCGTCAGCCTTGCTTCCGGCGCGGTTACGATGAACAGTTGCGTGTAAAGGTGCAACAGCCGCAGTTGCACAATGCGGCTCTTTACCTCATCTATTATACGATAGTTTTCTTTTTTATGGTAGACAGAACATTTGTTCTTTTCGGCAAAGAATTTTTTATGAAAATAAATCATAGGAAAATCTAATTTTTATAACAGATAACTTTTGTTTTATTATTAGATAATTTTTGTTTTATTAGAATAAGTTTTATAATAAAAGAGAAAGATTCTGGATTCTTGACAGGGGATTGTTCAATCAGTATAATAGAATCAGTCTGAAAGCGACAAGACAAAATACAATATAATAAGGGGGCATTTTAGATGAAGATTGTCATTATCGGCGGTGTTGCTGCTGGGACAAAGGTAGCAGCAAAGCTGAAACGTGAAAATCCACAGGATGAGATTGTGATCTATACTCGTGGAAAAGATATTTCTTATGCCGGGTGCGGACTTCCGTACTATATCGGCGGGGCAATTGCATCGGAGAGCGAATTGATTGTAAATACTCCGGAAAAATTTATGAAATTAACGGGGACTGCTGTACATACAGACAGCGAGGTAGTAGCAGTAAATCCAGCGGAAAAAAAGATTTCTGTAATTTCTTCTGATACGGAGGAGAAAAAAGAAGTTAGTTATGACAAACTTGTGATTGCCGTAGGTGCGCAGAGTATGGTACCCCCTGTGCCGGGAACAAATCTTTCCGGTGTGTTTACTGTGCGCACGCCGGAAGATGCAATCGCTATTCGAACATATGCCAAAGAACAGAATGTAAAGCGGGCAGTTGTTGTCGGAGGGGGATTTATCGGTCTTGAGGTTGCGGAAAATCTGATGGCACAGGGAATTTCTGTTACGGTAATGGATATGGCCAATCAGTTAATGCCAAATATCTTTGATGTGGAGATGGCGGATTATATTAAAAGAAGGCTTGTGGCAGGGGGAATGTGCATTTTTACGGGGACAGCACTTGTAAAGATTATAGGTTCAAATCCGCAAAACAGTGCGAAACCGCGCGATAATCAGGAAATAGAAGTCACTGCTGCCGATCGGGTAAGTGGTGTGGATACGAGTGCGGGGAATTTGCCAGCCGAGATGGTGATCCTTTCCGCGGGAATTCGTCCGGCAACTACATTTTTATCCGATATTGAACTTTTGATGGAGCGCGGCTGCATTGTGACAGATGAGTGTCAGAGGACGAATCTCCCAGATATTTATGCGGTGGGGGACTGCGCTCTAGTAAAAAATCGTATTACCGAGAAACAACAGTGGTCAGCAATGGGTTCTACGGCAAATATTGCAGGGCGGGCACTGGCATTGAGCCTTGGAGGAGAGGAGACAAAATATCCGGGCTGCCTTGGCACTGGCGTGATAAAGCTTGCAAAAAACTTAAATGCGGCACGTACTGGGCTGACAGAAGAGCAGGCAAAAGAAGCAGGATTTTCGGCTATCTCTGTACTGTGTATTGCGGATGACAAGGCACATTACTATCCGGATTCCGATATTTTTATTACAAAATTAATTGCGGATGCAGATACGCATAGGCTTCTTGGAATGCAGGTAATTGGCGGCGGTGCGGTGGACAAGATGGCAGACATTGCTGTGGCAGGAATTTCTTTTGGCGGAAAAGTGGAAGATTTTATTATGATGGATTTTGCCTATGCCCCGCCATTCTCAACGGCGATTCATCCATTTGCGGCAGCGTGCAGTATTCTAGTTAACAAGCTTAGCGGACGATTTGATACATTCACTCCGACCGAGTACGTAGCGGGTGCGGCGGCAGAATACAAATTGATTGATGTGCAGCCCGCCCCTGCAATCCCTGGCGCGGAGTGGCTTGATCTTGCAAAGCCGGAAGTTTTTGCCGAAAAACATGAAAAGAATGAGAAAATTCTGCTTGTCTGTGTGAAGGGCAAGCGCGGGTATCTGGCGCAAAATAAACTGAAGGCACTCGGCTTTACGAACACGCGCGTCTTGGAGGGCGGCGCGACGTTTAATCCAATCAAAAAGACCTTTGCAAAGGGTAAGCTTCCCCCGGAGGAAATTAAGCGCGTCAAGGGACTTGGCTGTCTGCAGGATAAGCGGTATGGCGATGTGTTCAATGTGCGCGTGATCACGCGGAATGGAAAGATTACCAACGAAGAGCAGAGAGCGATTGCGGAGGCGGCAGAAAAATTTGGAAGTGGTGAACTTACGATGACGACCCGCCTGACTCTGGAAATTCAGGGCGTGCCATATGCAAATATTGATCCGCTCATTGCATTTTTGGCAGAACATCATCTGGAAACTGGCGGCACGGATTCACTTGTGCGCCCGGTAGTTTCCTGCAAGGGAACAACCTGCCAGTACGGGCTGATCGATACATTCGCGCTGAGTGAAAAGATTCACGAGCGTTTTTATAAAGGCTACCATCATGTGACCTTGCCGCATAAATTTAAAATTGCAGTGGGGGGATGCCCAAATAATTGTGTAAAGCCGGATTTAAATGATCTTGGAATTATCGGACAGCGTGTTCCGGTCTTTGATTATTCTAAATGCCGTGGCTGCAAAAAATGTCAGGTAGAATTATCCTGCCCGATGAAGGTGGCGAAGGTGGAGGATCAACTGCTGCGCCTTGATGTGGATGCCTGCAATGGCTGCGGGCGGTGCAAGGCAAAATGTCCGTTCGGCGTGACGGAGGAATATATCGAAGGGTGCAGGATCTATATTGGCGGAAGATGGGGAAAGAAGATCGCAAACGGTCGTCCGCTTGCAAAACTTTTTACGAGCGAAGAAGAAGTTTTAGATACGGTGGAGCGCGCCATCCTGTTCTTTAGGGATGAGGGAATCACAGGAGAGCGTTTTGCAGATACGGTAAACAGGCTTGGATTTGAGTATGTACAGGAAAAATTATTGAGCGGAACAATCGATAAGTCCGCAGTGCTTGAGAAGAAAGTGAAGGGAGGGGCAACTTGTTAAAGTTTGATCCCGTCCGGAGAATTTTTTATAAAATACGCGACAAAATTTTTGAATTATTGATAAGCGAGGAGAAGATGGAAATTATTGGAAAACTGCGAAAAAAAGAATGGATTTTACTTTGTTCTGTGATGGTAGTGTTCAGTTTTTTTGCTGCCTGTGGAAAAGAGAAGGAACCCATAGAAGATACCCCTTCCATCACTGTACCCCCGGCAGACATCTATACTTTTACCGATGATCTAGGGCGTGAGGTTAGAGTATCTTCCCATAAGCGCGTTGCAGCACTGCTTGGAAGTTATGCGGATATGTGGGTGCTTGCGGGAGGGGAACTTTGCGCCGCGCCGGACGATGCATTTGAAGATTTTGGTCTGACTTTGTCCGATGAGGTAGTTTCCCTTGGCGGGACAAAAAGCTTAAGTCTTGAGCTGCTGCTTTCTGCTGATCCAGATCTAGTACTTGCAAGCACAAATACTACACAGCACTTAGAATGGCAGGAAGCACTTTCCGGCGCGGGGATTGCCGTAGCATATTTTGATGTGGCTTGTTTTGAGGATTATTTGCGAGTGCTGAAAATCTGCACAGATCTCACGGGGCAAGAAAAGTGCTATGAACAATATGGAGAAGAACTGAAAGAAAAGATTGAAAATGTACTTGCACGCTGCAAGGACAAAAAAGCTCCACGCGTGCTTTTTATGCGCGCCTCCGCCGCAAGCATACGCGCGAAGGGGAATGAGGGAAATGTGCTAGGTGAGATGCTTATGGGTTTTGGCTGTGCCAATATCGCGGATACGGATGAGCATCTGCTTGAGAATTTAAGTGTTGAGAGCATTGCCCTGCAAGATCCGGATAAAATATTAGTACTTCCCGTGGGGGATGATTTAGATGCGGCAAGGCAGGGTGTGGAGGAAATGTTTGAAGAGAATCCGCTGTGGAAGGAGTTAACGGCGGTGAAAAATGGGGAAGTATATTATCTGGATAAGTATTTATTTAATTTAAAACCAAATGCACGTTGGGCGGAAGCGTATGAAGAGTTGGAAACCATCTTATATGCGGAGTGAAAAACCGCGAATTCTCTGGATTGTTTGCGGGGGAATTCTTTTTTGTCTGCTGGTTGGTCTGATGAGTCTCTGTCTCGGAACGATTTATCTCTCGCCGGCTAAGGTGATTCACCTTTTTTTGGGTGCGGGGGAGCGGATCGAGAGAAGTATTCTTCTCTATGCGAGACTTCCGCGCACGCTGGCTGCACTTTTTTCCGGTGCTGCACTTGCGGTTTCCGGTGCGGTGCTGCAAACGGTGCTGGGCAACCGGTTGGCTTCCCCCGGGATCATCGGCGTGAATGCGGGCGCAGGGCTTGGGGTGACGCTCTGCCTGGCAGCGGGGACGTTTTCCGGTCTCGCAATCTCCTACGCAGCATTTTTGGGAAGTCTGATTACTGTTTTTCTTATCTTCCTTTTTTCTTATCGGACAAATGTGGCAAAGACCACCGTAATTCTTGGCGGAGTAGCACTAAATAGTATCTGGAACGCAATTGCCGAGTCAGTCACTGTGCTTGATCCGGAGATCGGTGCCCTCAGTATTGATTTTCGCGTGGGAGGATTTTCTGCAGTTTCTTATGCGAGACTCCTCCCGGCAATACTCTTGATTTCGTTTGCACTCGCCGCGATATTTACCCTCTGCAATGAACTTGATGTGGTGGCACTTGGGGAGGAAACCGCGCTTTCCCTCGGAATGGCAGTGAAAAAATACCGGCTGATCTTTCTTGCCCTCACCGCTCTGCTTTCCGGGGCAGCGGTAAGTTTCGCGGGACTGCTCGGTTTTGTCGGATTGATTGTCCCACATTTTGTCCGCAGATTTTCGGGAAATGAGAGCCGCAGATTTTTACCGCTTAGCGCGTTTTTTGGAGCGGGGTTTGTCGCCTTTTGTGATACCGTTTCCCGGCTGATCTTCGCGCCGTATGAACTGCCGGTCGGTATTTTAATGTCAGTGATCGGAGGAC
>CAJUCG010000205.1 GCA_910585065.1 uncultured Lachnospiraceae bacterium | reverse complement strand
GCACACCAAAAAGTACATTGGTTGAGAGAATTACCCTGCGATCATTTTCCTTTACCTGGAGATAATTGTAAATCGATTCCCCCTCGTAGGTCAAGCCCTTCTCCCAAAATGCAAAACTATTTGCAGAACCAAAGATGCAGGCAATCACAAATAAAAGTACAGCTACAATACAGCGCACCCGCCCCGCTTTACAGCTAATAAAATAAGTGAGTGCAAGGAAGATCAAAATCCCGGAAAAAATCAGGAAGGTCATGGAAGTCCCCACGGTCGGGATGGTGACAAAGGTTGGCATAAAAGTGCCGATAATGCTGCCGATTGTATTCGCCGCGCCAAGAGTGCCGACCACTTTCCCAGAATCTTCCAGTTTATCCACCGTATATTTTGCCAGCGAGGGAGTGACTGTGCCGAGTAAAAAGAGCGGAAATACAAAAATGACCATACAGGCAGCAAATGCTGCCCAGACAAGGAAATTGCTGTTTACCGTAAAAATCATCAGCGCGGATATTCCGAGGATAATGTATTTTCCAAGCATGGGGATCAATGCGATCCAGGCAGCGGCAATCAGAACCCTTGCATAAAGCTTATCAGGATTTGGGGCTTTGTCGGCACTCTTTCCGCCGTAGAGATTGCCAAGTGCCATCGCAATCATAATCGTGCCAATTACAATTGTCCAGACAATCTGTGAAGAGGAAAAATAGGGTGCCAACAATCTGCTCGCCCCCAGCTCCACTGCCATCACACTCATCCCTGCAAAGAATTCTGTGAAATATAAAAAAAGTTTATTTCTTAAGATCGGTCGTTCCTTCATCTTTCTCTATTTTCCTTTCCGCGCTCACCCGCAATCAGGCAAAATCTTTTTCTAGTGCCTTATCTGTCCGCTTTACGCCTCCCTCACACTACCAGTCATGCCGCGATTACCTTTGCCAGTTCTCTCAGTTTTTCTTTGTCGGCTTCTTTTAACGCACCTTTCATTGTCACTTGTCCAACAAATTCCATCCCGACAAGTTTTTCAAGTTCTGTCTTTATTTTCCCCGCTGCCACCGATGCCCACGAACCATTTTCCACCAGAGCAACCTTTTTGTTCTGGAAATTCTTAGAAGATAAGCGGTATAAAAGATTTTCCATGCATGGGAACAGTCCGCCATCGTAGGTTGCGCAGGCAAAGACTACGGTTTGATAGCGGAATGCCTCTGCCACTGCATAAGATAAGTCTGCTCCTGCAAGGGTCATATGTTTTGCTGAAACTCCATTTTCGCGGATGCACTGCGCAAGGTAAGCTGCCGCTGCATCTGTATTGCCGTAGATGGATGCGGAAAGTACTAAAACACCTTCTTTGTCTGCACGATAGCTGCTCCAGGCATCGTATTTTCCCAGGAAATATGCGAGATTTTCCTTTAAAATTGGTCCGTGCAGCGGGCAGATCATCTGAATATCAAGCCCCTGTGCCTTTTTTAAAAGCTGTTGTACGGGCTTTCCGTATTTTCCTACAATATTTAAGAAATAGCGCGCCGCATCTTCCTGCCATGCATCCTCCTGTCCCGGAGCGAGAAAACATTGATCTATTTTCCCAAAATTGCCGAATGCATCCGCTGAGAAAAGAATTTTTTCTTTCTGTTCATAGCTGACCATAACTTCCGGCCAGTGTACCATCGGTGCCATAAAAAATTTGAGAGTGTGCGCACCGAGAGAAAGCGTATCCCCCTCCTTGACTATCTGGCTTTGCACAGATAAATCGATGTCAAAATAACAGGAGAGAATATCCAATGTTTTCTGGTTTGCCACAATAGTTATATTTGGAAATTCCTTCAATAAATTTCCAATATTTGCTGCATGATCTGGCTCCATATGGGATACCACCAGATAATCCGGCATTTTCCCTGAAAGTATCTCCTTTATATTGGAAAGCCACTGCTCTGTAACCCGACTGTCCGCCGTGTCAAGCACCGCAATTTTCTCATCCAAGATAACATAAGAATTATATGTAACGCCATTCGGCACCTCATACTGGTTTTCAAATAAAAATCCGCCGTCCGCCTGTACCCCGGCATAATAGATATTTTCTGTAATTTTTTCCATTTTGTCACCTCTTATTTTTAGTTCCGCATTCGTCCTGCCAGCACCAAAAATCCATGTTAGAATTCCTGTTCCCTTTGTCCCCAGAAATTCTAACAGGTGCTGTCAAGGCTCCGCACTTGGTTCGCTTCGCTCTTAGAAATTTCACTCTTAAAATTTTTTGCGGGCAACAAAGGATACCCAATCTTTCATCCAGCTTTCCTCCACGATCACAAAGCCATTTGCTAACAATGCTTCTTTTACTTCCTCCGCTTTCGTCTCAATAATCCCCGAACTGATAAAATACCCGCCGGGAACCATATGCCTTTTTACCGTGGCAGAGAGCGGGATAATAATATCTGCAAGGATATTTGCCACAACCACATTATAGCAATCCTCTCCTACCCGACGAGCAAATGCCTCATCCCCGATCACATCTCCAGTTAAAAATTCCACCGTGCCGGAAATACGCTCCACATCCACTTTTGAGGAGTGCAAAGGCAATTGGTTGACAGCAGCATTTTCCTTTGCGGTTTCCACAGCGTTTCCGTCGATATCGGTGCCAATAGCACAGTCCGCACCAAGTTTCATACCGATAATAGAAAGTATCCCGCTACCACAGCCCAGATCAAGAAGTGCGTCCCCCTGTTTTAGGTATTTTTTCAAGTTTCCAATACAGAGTTTTGTGGTTTCATGCGCGCCGGTGCCAAATGCAGTGCCAGGATCGATCTCTACAATCAGATCACCAGGTTTCGATTCTTCCAGTTTTTCCCATGTCGGTTTTATTACAATGGAGTCATCCACGCGGAACGGCTTGAAAAATTCCTTCCAGTTGTTCATCCAATCTTTATCCTCGGTCTCACCAAAGGAAATCCGCCCCGTCCCCACATTGGCAAACGCGCGGATCTCCTCAAGCCCCGCCTGAATGCGCGCGGTAATATCTTCCAGATCCCAATCAAGTTCCAGATAGCAGTTGATATACGCTGTGCCGTCATCTTCCGGCAATTCCGGGAGAATATCAATAAACATTTTCTTTCTATCCTCCTCGGAAAGCGGCACATTGTCCTCAATTTCAATTCCCTCAATTCCAAGTTCCGCAAGCATCCCGCTAATAAAATCTACCGCCTGCGTTGTTGTTTCAACGGTAAGCTTTTTCCACTTCATTTTACGTTTCCCGCCTCCTATTTTTTAAAGAAGGATTTTCTCTTTTCCTTTGGCGCATCCTCACCGTCGGTCTTGCCCTTAAAGGACTCATCAAGCTTCTTAATCAGCTCTTTCTGCTCATTGGTCAGTTTTTGCGGCACCTGTACAATCAAATTGACATAGTGATCGCCGCGCACCTGCTTGTTGCGCAGAGTCGGCACACCCTTGCCGCGCAGACGCACTTTCGTATCCGTCTGTGTGCCAGGTTTTACTTCGTAAAGAACATCGCCATCCACTGTTGAGATGCGCACATCACCACCGAGTGCCGCCGTTGTGAACGGGAGCGGAGCAGAAGAATAAATATCAAAGCCCTCCCGCTGAAAGATCGGGTGCTGGCTTACAGTTACCTCTACCAAGAGATCGCCTCTCTCGCCGCCATTGACTCCCGGCTCACCTTTATCGCGGATACGGATGCTCTGCCCGTCATCAATTCCCGCAGGAATAGAAACTTGTATTTTTTTCTTTTTTGTAATGTATCCACTTCCATAGCAATCCGGACATTTGTCGCGGATCACTTTGCCAGAACCATTACATTCCGTACAAGGGCGCACCTGACGCACCATTCCGAACAGGGACTGCTGGGTTACAGTTATCTGACCAGTGCCGTTACATTTCTTACAAGTTTCCGCTGATGTCCCCGGTTTCGCCCCCGTGCCGTGACATTTCTCGCAAGGATCTTTCAGGTTGAGTTCCAGTTCCTTCTCTGTGCCAAATACCGCCTCCTCAAAGGTAATGCGGATGCCAGTGCGCAGATTCGCACCCTTCATTGGTCCGTTGCCCGAACGCTGACGACTTCTTCCTCCTCCAAACAGATCGCCAAAGATATCTCCAAAAATATCTCCCATACCGCCCATATCAAAATCAAAACCGCCCGCACCGCCGCCCTGCTCAAAGGCAGCGTGGCCAAACTGATCGTACTGGCGTTTTTTGTCTGGATCGCTTAAGATGGCATATGCCTCCGATGCCTCCTTAAACTTGGCTTCAGCCTCCTTATCTCCCGGATTCATATCCGGGTGATACTTTTTTGCCAACTGCCGATATGCTTTTTTAATTTCATCATCCGACGCACCTTTACTTACACCGAGTACCTCGTAATAATCCCGCTTACTCTCTGCCATATCTTCCCTCCTTATTTTTAGCTTTGCATATTTCTTTCCAGCACCATAACCTGGGAAACAAGTCTCTGCCCGTCCCCACAGCAGTTTTTAATGCTGTCCGGATAATATCATGAAAACCCGGATGCGAAATTTCTCCCACATCCGGGTGATAGTTATCTCAATTAAACTTCGCGGTAATCCCCGTCCACAACATCGTCAGATGGTCCTGCATTCTGCGCGCCGTTAAAGCCTGCACCGCCCATATCCGAACCCGCGCCCGCAGTGCCCGCCGCACCTTGTGTCTGCTCATACATCTTCTGGAAAAGTGCCTGTGCAGAAGTCATTAACTTCTCCTTTGCCGCTCTGATATCCTCAACTTCACCCTCGGACATCACCTCCGGATTCGTCTTTTCAATCAGCTCCTTTAGATGTGTTAGGTTTGCCTGTACTTCCGACTTATCAGAATCGGAAAGCTTGTCGCCAACCTCGGAGAGTGCTTTTTCTGTCTGGAATACCATCGAGTCCGCATCGTTGCGCACTTCAACGGCTTCCTTGCGCTTCTTATCCTGCGCTTCGTACTCTGCCGCTTCTTTTACCGCTTTCTCAATATCCGCATCCGAGAGATTCGAACCTGCGGTGATCGTGATATGCTGCTCCCTGCCCGTGCCAAGATCCTTTGCCGATACATTAACGATACCATTTGCATCAATATCAAATGTAACCTCAATCTGCGGCACACCGCGTCTTGCCGGCGGAATCCCGTCTAAGCGGAATTGTCCAAGGCTCTTGTTGTCGCGCGCAAACTGACGCTCGCCCTGTACAACATTGATATCCACTGCTTCCTGATTGTCCGCAGCAGTTGAGAATACCTGGCTCTTTCTGGTTGGGATCGTGGTATTGCGCTCAATTAAGCGAGTTGCCACGCCGCCCATCGTCTCAATAGAGAGGGAGAGAGGAGTAACATCAAGCAAAAGAATATCGCCCGCACCCGCATCGCCAGCAAGCTTTCCGCCCTGAACGGATGCACCGATCGCCACGCACTCATCCGGGTTTAAGGTCTTTGATGGCTCATGCCCAGTAAGCTGTTTTACTTTGTCCTGTACAGCCGGAATTCTGGTCGAACCACCGACTAAAAGCACTTTGCCAAGCTCCGAGGTGGAAATTCCTGCATCGCGCAGCGCGTTCTGCACTGGTCCTGCCGTGCGCTCCACAAGCTCATGGGTGAGTTCATCGAATTTTGCTCTGGTTAAATTCATATCAAAGTGCTTTGGTCCCTCGGATGTCGCTGTGATAAACGGAAGGTTTACATTTGTAGTGGTCGCGGAAGAGAGTTCCTTTTTCGCCTTCTCTGCGGCTTCCTTCAGTCTCTGAAGTGCCATCTTGTCGGTCGAGAGGTCAACACCCTCCGCCTTTCTAAATTCTTCAATAAAATATCTGGTAAGTTTATCATCAAAATCATCGCCGCCCAAACGATTATCGCCTGCGGTTGCCAAAACCTCAATTACACCGTCGCCAATCTCAATAATGGAAACATCAAATGTGCCGCCGCCAAGATCATATACCATAATCTTCTGCTCGCGCTCATTGTCGAGACCGTAGGCGAGTGCTGCTGCCGTCGGCTCATTGATAATACGCTTTACATCAAGACCTGCAATTTTGCCCGCATCCTTAGTTGCCTGCCTCTGTGCATCATTGAAATATGCTGGCACTGTAATTACCGCCTCTGTAACTTTCTCACCGAGATACCCTTCCGCATCCGCCTTTAATTTCTGTAAAATCATCGCCGAAATTTCCTGAGGGGAGAATTTCTTGTCGTCGATGGTCACACGGAAATCCGTGCCCATATGTCTCTTAATTGAAGAAATTGTTTTGTCAGAATTTGTCACTGCCTGACGTTTTGCCGAATCGCCGACAATTCTCTCACCCGTCTTTGTGAAAGCCACAACGGACGGCGTTGTTCTTGAACCTTCCGTGTTCGCAATAACAACCGGTTTCCCACCTTCCATCACTGCTACGCAGGAATTT
>CAJUCG010000204.1 GCA_910585065.1 uncultured Lachnospiraceae bacterium | reverse complement strand
GTAAATACCCCCTCCGAAATCCTTGCATCCAAAAGCTGCCCGGACTCGACTACCCCGCGTCCAAGCGCGGAAAGTTTTAAATTTCCCGAAGCAGGTGACACGGTTTCCACCTCCGGGATATGGGACTCATTCATCACTCTTGAAACAAAGGTCATTATCACCATCAACACCAAAAATGAAACCAAGAGCAGATAGACAATCCTTTTTTTCTTTTCCATTCTCCTCACCCCTTTACCTGAAAGGCTTTAAAGCCCGCTTCCAAATATTCATCCCCAAGGAAAAAAATAAGTACAGCCGGAATCATAATCATCACCGATGCCGCAAACACTTCACCCGCATTGTAGATTGAGATCGCCGGGAAAAACAAAGAGAGTGGCCAGCGTTCCTTATCCCGCAAAAACACAAGCGGTGCTTCAATGCTGTTAATACATTCTAAGAAATCAAGCACTGCCACCGACACAATACCTCCCTTGCCGATCGGCATTCCAATTTTTACTAAAAGCACCAAAGCTCCTGCACCGTCCAGCCGCGCCGCCTCCATCACATCATCCTCAATATTCATAAACACTTTCATCAGAATAAATACTGGAAATGTCCCAAAAATTCCTGGAAGGATAATGGCAAGATGAGTATTTACAATAGAAAGATTTTTTAATACCAGATATTCGGAAACCATCAATACCTGAAACGGCATTAGCATTACCGCCAGATAGATCCAAAATAATATCCGCTTCCCGCGAAAATGGTATTTTGCCATTACAAATGCCGCCGGAGCCGCAATCAGGATCTGTCCTGCCACCGTTGGAACTGCCTGAAGAAAAGAGTTCCAAAACATTCGGTAAAAACTCTCTGCATAGAGCAGAAGTTCTCTGTAATTTTTCAATGTCGGGTACGAGGGCAGCAGTGGAATTGCTGCCATTTTATCGCCCCCGCCAAGGATACTTCCAATATCCAGTTCAATCTCGCGCATTCCCATAAAAGAATGCACAATTGTAATATAGATTGGTGCCAGAATAATAAGCACCAGGATCACCATACCAGAGTGGACTAATTTTTTCATGTAAAACCCCATTTCAATCCTACTGTTCATACAAATATATCTGTATTCTATTTACTATTGACTCAACACTCTCGGAAATCCCCGACTTTCCATTTAAATATCCTGCCGCAGCTTCCCACACAATATCCCAGATACTTGCGTCCACAGTAAACGGAGTGCGCACCGTCCTTACATATTCAATCATTTTCGCATTTTCTTCTTTTCCCGCATCCTGCAAGGTAATCTCGCCGTCATATAGACAATAGTTCGACATATCAAGTTCTGCCAGCTCATCAAGTGCCTTTTCATGAATAGGAAAACCGGAACTTCCCACATATCGCTCCTGCATATCGTAGGAAAACGCAAACTGTAAAAACGAAGCGGCAAGCTTTGGTTTCGAGGATAAATTGTTAATGGCAAACAGCGTATTCGGGAAAAACAGATCCCCATTTGGCACCATCTGTCCACCCCTCATTTCTATTGCACTTGGATAAGTGCCGAGCGAAAATCCGCCGAGCAGATTAACAAATGCAAGGTCAATTTGTCCCTTTGCAAACACCGAGCTTGAATTAAGTCCTTTTAGATAGGTGGCAGGCCAGTGTGCTGATTCTAACGCACCCTCCGATTCACACATCCTTTTTAATAATTCCAAAAATTTTGTAATCTCTTCCCGATTCACCTCCCCTGTTTCTGTCACAAGTTTTGGTGGATAATTGTAGTACAACATTTGAAAATAATCCGAATAACTAAAATTTGGTAACATAACACCTTCATTTTCCTCGGAGTATTCAACCAGGGCATCTAAAGTTGCATATCGCTCCGGATCATCACAGGAAAGAAAAAACGGAACAGAAAAGCGCGCCGGAAGCATATAGATTTTATCTTCCTGGGTGTAGGCCGAAACAATATTTGGTGTAAGCTCTTCTTTCAGGCTTCCAAGCACCGGATTTAGATCCGCCAAAATTCCTTTCTTTTTGTAGGAATCCATAGGCATCCCATCCATCAAGAGGATATCCGGTCCATCCCCGGCAAGGATTCTCGCGTTCAATGCCCGAATACAATCGGCTGTGGTAATGCTGCCCTCCGCCCCCTCTTTGGTTTCATAAATAATCTCTATATTTGGGTACATATTCTGATATTCTGAAATCATATCAAGAATAACATCATTATTCCTTAACGAGTAGAGCGTTAAAAAATTAGTTACTACATCTCCCTCCCCTGCCGGAGAATATTTTTTGATACTTACTCCATCCTCCCCATAAACAACATAAAATGCATCCCCAATCACAAAAAATTTCAGCAGAGTGCCGCTCTCCTTAGCAAAATGATAGGTTCCCGCGTCAAGCACTTTTTGAAAATTTCCGCCAGTCATCTTGGCACGGTAAATTCCTTTCATATTGCAGACATACACATCATCATCCTGCACAGCAACTCGGATTGTAGTATCAAAATTTGACTTAATTAACGGCGCAAATTCTTTTTCTTTTGCATCATAGTGCTGAACGGAAGCTCCCGTTGCATCTCCGATATAAATTTGATTTCCCCGTGTGCAAAGCCCCTGGTAAAACCCACATTGAAAACGCTCCAAAAGCTGACCTTCCCCGCTGTATATGGAGCATTTGCGCCCAAGATCCGCCAGAACAATATTTCCGTTTTCCAACACAGCCGGCTCAACAAAATTGGAATAAATCCAATCAAGTCCTGTGATTTCCACATAGGAATCTCCCCCCTGTGATTCCTCCGCACTATCTTTTACCCGCTTTACAAAATGGGCGTTGCCATCCGTTCCAAGATACCATGCGTAATCATTGCCGTCCTCCCCGGTAAATACTTTGACCCAGTCACTCCCCTCCCCAATTTCCTTTCCAAATCCCTCGCACCAAAGAAGAGCTTCCCTCTCCCAAGAAGCGGAGTTTGAATCCTCTTTCGCATTTTCAATCAAAGTGTATTTCCAAAAATGACAGCCATCTTCCCCCCGCTCATAGGTATAATATTCAATCTGATTTTTTGTATTTAAAAGGACATTGCAGCACATTTCTTTATTTTCTTCTGATGAGTATACCGAGGGGATATTTCTCTCCTTATAATTTTCCAATGGCTCAAATTTCATGTCAGGAATTACATTTTTTTCTGCTTCTGGCGACACGGTAATCTTCTCGGACAAAGACTCTTCATCCCCTGAAATCTCTGAGTCCTCCCCTTCCTTTTTGTCGTCCATATTTCCCTCTGGCAAAGTGTTCTCCTCTGTCTTTTCTCCATCTTCCAAATTATCTTCCCCCAACGGATTTTCTGTACCATCGCGGTTATCTAAGACATTTCCTGCTAAAGATGGAGTTAAGTCCTTGTTACTGTTTGCCTGTGTACTTCCGCAGCCAAATAAAAGACCGCCGCAGAAAAATAAACCAAGCATTCTCAAGATCATTCTCTTCATTGCATTTCCCTCTTCTCTGCTTAAATTTATTATTTATAAAATCGCTGAAAATAGTTTTTTTGGCATATTCAAACTTCTTTTGGTACCAAAATTCTTTCCACCGACGCAATAAATAAAAATACTACAAGTGCCAACATTACTGCTGCCGCGGTTAATTTCCCCAACTCCAGCCTCACAAACCAGTTGTTAAATAAGTGCTGGAGCATATAAATACTTTGATTTGGATAATCTCCACCAATCAGATATGCTTCCCGGAATACTTTAAATGAATTGATTACGGAGATTACCACAATCACAAATCCCATATCCTTTAACTGCGGCAGCGTGATATACCGAAATTGCTTAAAAAAACCCGCGCCGTCCAATGCTGCTGCCTGATAAAGCTCCTCGTCGATCGCATCGATCCCCGTTTTCCACAATAGCATATCATACCCGAAATTCCTCCACAAATAGGTAATTCCCAGTACAAGAAACGCTAATCCCGTATGAAAATAATCTGATCCCACCACCCCAAAAATCGCTAAAATTCGATTGATCAACCCATATCGGTCAAAAAATACTTTCCAGATTAGCACAAGTGAGGCAACGGGGATGGCCATTGGCAGCAAAAACACCTTTTTATAGATCCCCTGTTTTCCCCTTAAAAAGTCAAGCATCACCGCAAGAAACAAAGAAAAGATAAGCAGTACAGGGATATAGATCGCTACAAATTTCAGCGTATTCTGCACCGCGATCCGAAACGCTTTATTTTCGATTACTGCCTTATAATTCTCTATCCCCGCAAAACCTTCCCCAAATTCCGGTCGGAAAGAGCGCGACACCACATCACAGAATGGGATAAAATAAAATATTGCTACCCCGATAAGGCTTGGAACCAAAAACAAAAGCTCTGTGCGAAAACGTTTGTTTTTCCGCTTTTTCCTCCCCTCCTCTGCCGTCACATCCATAGATAAATGATTTTTTTTCATAATTCCCTCTTATTTTTAGTTCCGCGTATGCCCTTCCAGTACCCAATAACCAGGAAAATAATTTCCTGTCCGTAAACTTCCAGAAAATTATTTCCGGGTACTGTACGGGCATACGCGTATAGAAATTTTACTACTGTTCCAAATAATATATCCCCACTCGGTTGGCAATTCCCTCTGCTGCCGCGTCAAGGCTCTTCTCGCCCGCAAGGAATGCGCATCCTTCTTCTATCACGATCTCAAAAATCATCTGGTTTTTCTCTACTGGGGTACTTACCGAGCGCACCACATCCATCATTTCCTTTGCCTCCTGTGCATTAAACCAGTGCGCTGTAAAATCGCCGTTGCTACTCGTGATATAGGAATAATCTATCTTCTCATCCTCCGAAAGTACTTTCTCATTCAGCGGGAAGCCTTCAAAGAATGCAGCTTTGTCCTGTATTTCAGCGGAGAATATTTCTTTTATAAACGATTCCGCTAATGCCTTTTTCTTTGTTTTTGCATTGATTGCAAAAATTCCATTCGGGAAGAATTTGGAGGAGTTCGAGACCAGTCTGCCATCCCGCTGCTTTATAATATATGGGGCAGTGGATAAGCCATGAATTCCGTCTATATTGTAAAATAAAAAATTACTTTTCCCATCTCTATATTCAAATTCACCCATGTTAACACCGCGAAAATAATCTTTTATTCCTTTCTGTCCGTAGAACTCGTACATCTGGTCAGCATATTCCTCGTCAAACCCTACAGACGATGTCTGCGCCGCGTCATAAACGCGCTTTACATTCTCCAAAAATTCTGTGATTTCCTCTTTTTTTACACCGCCGCCCGGAAGGGCAAATTCTGGCTGGAAATTATAATACATAAGTGCGAGATGGTAGGCATATGGCAGGGCGGCAAAAGCCGCAGCCCTCTCCTGTCCTTTCTCCCAGTAATCTGCAAGTTCTGTCAATGAACCATATGCTTCCTCCGCCGATCCACAAACTCCAAACATCGGGATCTGGATGCAGAACGGAAGCATATAAATTCCCTCTTTCCCGTAAATTGCGAGAATATTGCCAAGCAGTTCCTCTTTTACTGGAGCGAGTGCCTCACTCATATCCGCCAGAATTCCCTTTTCCTTGTAAGAGTCCGCAGGCAGCCCGTCCAAAACAAGGATGTCCGGTCCATCGCCCGCCAAAATTCTTGCGTTTAACGCGCGGATGCGATCCGCTGCCGTTGTACTCCCTTCCGCGCCGTCCCCAGTTTCATAAAATACATCCATCTCCGGGTGCTTTGTCTGAAATTGTGATACAATATTAAGGATTAGATCGCTATTTTCCAGCGAATAAACAGTCAGTTCACCTAAAAATTCATCGTTCGGATTCCTCTGTGCGTATTTTTTTAAGCTCAACCCACTCTCCCCGTAAGCGATATAAAAGGCTTCTCCCGCTGCCAGCAAAATCAGTGGGTTGCCGCTTTCCTTAGAGAAATAAAATTTTCCCGAATCCAAAACTTTCTGAAATTTACCGCCGTTTTTTTTCGCGAGGAAAATTCCTTCCGGGCTGCTGGCAATAATCTCATCCCCGCGTACATCCATCCGCAGAAGTGCCCGGAAGTTTCCCTCGATCGGAGGGAGTGCGCGCAGGTTTTCCCCATCGTAATGCGTGACATTTGTTGTGTCAGGGGAAAGCATATAAAGATCATTCCCGCCCACGCACATACTTTCATACCAGCCGCAGCGGAAACGATCTAACACGCTCCCATCCTCGCCGTTGTAAATGGTACATTCCTTGCCCTGATGTGCCATCACAATATTTCCATTTGCAAATACTCCCACCTTGCCGGGGATCATGCGGTAGTCGCGCTCTTCTGTCTTATCCCAGTCCGGGATCACGATTTCCTGGTAAGTATCTTCCTTGGCGCGGATAAAGTGATAAAGCTGCTCCTCGTCCGCGTACCAAGCATAATAATAGCC
>CAJUCG010000203.1 GCA_910585065.1 uncultured Lachnospiraceae bacterium | reverse complement strand
AGGTATTGAAGGATTTTTTACGGTCAGTGTAACATATGTTTGACAAACCTACAAATTTTAAAAAAATTTAAAAGTTTCCATTTGAGGAACATATATTTCTTTTTGTACTTCAGAAAATCACAATTTCCTATAATATCAAAGAAGGCAGGAAGAATTTTTGCATATTCTTCCTGTCCTCTTTTTTTCTATGCTATAAACGCCCTTCTGCCAACTTATTTAATACTTCATTTCGCCCGATTGAAACAAGCTGCGCACCCGCACTTAGTGGTTCATCCGGATCCGGGTTGACATCAAATCCCTCTTCGCTCTTAATGCCAATTACATTGATTTTATATTTTGCACGCATATTTAGCTGTCTTAAACTCTTGCCTTCCCATTCGCGGCGCACATGAATTTCCATCATGCTGATATCCGGCGAAAGCTCTACCGCGTCAAAGAAATTGCCGTGTACCATATTGTTGGCATAGCGAATTCCCATCTCACACTCCGGGAGTACCACGCGATCCGCCCCGACTTTGCGCAGAATTTTTGCGTGCAGCTCACTCTGCGCTTTTGCCAAAATATGGGGAACGCCCAGTTCATTTACTACCATGGTCGCCATAATACTCGCCTCCATATTCTCCCCGATCGCAATGATCGCGCCATCAAAATTGCGGATTCCAAGCCCCGCGAGCAATTCTGTATCCATCACGTTCCCCGTTACCGCGCAGGTCACGCTGTCCGCGATGACCCGCGTCCTCTTCTCGTTGATATCTAAGGCCAGCACTTCACAGTCATTCTGCATTAAAGTCTGCGCAATACTTGTCCCAAACTGTCCAAGCCCGATCACAATATATTCCTTTTTGCTCATTGCTTTCCTCCCTTTTGCAGCAAAAATGCTGATAAGATTCATCAATTTTTAAACATCGCCTAACCTACCAAGATCTTTCCCGCCGGATAAGTAGTCTTGCTATTGTCATGCTTTGTGTTGATTGCCAACGCCATAGTGATCGGACCAATGCGGCCAAGATACATTCCAAGGATCACAAGGAATTTGCCCGCCACCGACAGCGAGGAGGTGAAATTGCGGGAAAGACCAACCGTTGCCGTTGCGGATACCATCTCGTAGATCGAATCTAAAAAATCCGCATTCTCCACAACCATTAGTGCTGTTACAAGTAAAAACATAACACCAAGTCCAATGCCAAAAACAGCAAATGCCTTCTGTACATCCTTAGGCGCGATTTTGCGGCGCATCACCTGAGTGTTTCCCTTTCCGGAAACTGTTGCCAAAACACTTGTCAGGACTAAAACCATAGTGACGGTCTTGATTCCTCCCGCTGTGCCGGACGGGGAACCGCCAATAAACATAAACAGAAGGTAAAGCATACTTGTCCCCTCCCTAAAACATTGCTGCGGTATAGTTTGAAATCCCGCCGTGCGCAATGTCACGGACTGAAACAAGGAAGCCAGCAGTTTTTCACCAAAGGACAGGGAACCTAGAGAATTCGGATTATTATATTCCAAAATCAATGTCAGAAGAGTTCCGCTTATGATAAGAAAGGCTGTCGCGGAAACGGCAATCTTAAAGTGGAGGTTTCCCCGAAAACAAACTCTTTCGTTCCTGCGTTTCTTGCGCTGCATCTCTTTGAGATTGCGCAGAAATTCCCACCAGACCGGAAAGCCGATCCCCCCTAAAATAATCAGCGTCATCGTCACCAGATTGATCAGCACATCACTGCGGTAGGGAACCAAGCTCTCATTTCCAAACAAATCAATCCCTGCATTGCAGAACGCAGATACTGAATGAAAGATCGAAAACCATATCCCTTTAAGAAAGCCATATTGTGGAATAAAGCGAAAGCTGCAAAGCAAAGCACCGATCCCCTCCACAAAGAACGTCCCTTTAATAATGCGGATGGTAATGCGCACAAGCCCCTTCAACTCGTCCAAATTGTAGGCATCCTGGATAAGCAGACGTTCCTTTAAGGTAATTCGTCTGCCAAGCGTTAAAAGGACAGTCGTAGTAAAGGTAACAATTCCCAGCCCCCCAAACTGAATTAAAAACAAAATAACGATCTGTCCAAACAAATTCCAATGTTCTGCCATGGAAACTGTGGAAAGACCAGTTACACAAATGGATGTGGTTGCAGTAAAAAGGGCATCCACAAACGGAGTCGCTGTGTGCTGACTTGTCGCAATCGGCAGGGAAAGCAAAAAAGTCCCAAGCGCGATTGCCACGAAAAATCCCAGCATAATCATCCGCGTTGTTGTCATTATAATCAATCGCTTCTTTTTTTTCATCAAACAAATTCCTTTTCTTTCCTTTGTCTTTGCGGTCATATTATAAACTTTTTTTCCCGCAATTGCAATAGAAAAAGCTGCCGCAAACAAAATTTGCAGCAGCTTTTTAAAATTTTCCTTTTATCATTAAATTGTATAGTTGAATTTATTTCCCGTCTGAGCCGCTTCCGGCTTAATTTCATTCCAGTCTACCTTGCGGATCTTCTCCAAGAGTTCCTCTATACTCCCCGCAGATACCCGTGTCGTCTTTTTGTCCGGGCGAGGCGTATTCTCATAACCACCCCGTAAACGCTCATTTGCCTTCTCCTTCTCCGCCTTTTTTTCCTCTGCTTTCTTCTCTTCTGCCTTCTTTTCCCTTGAATTTTCAACGCGCTCTTTCTGCTTTGCACCCGCCTTTTCAAGCTCTGCAAAATAACTGACAGAACCATCGTCGGAAAGTATCATGCCGATGCTCTTGACTTCGCTGCCGCTCTCCTTCGCCTCTTCCTCCAACTGCTCCTTCACACTGTCCAGTTTGCCAGTGGATTCTTCCAGTATATTTATGTATTTTTCCTTTGTCTTCTCATCGCTTGCCATCGCCTCCAATGTGTCCGGATCAATCAGCACACTGTACTGCTTTGTACCGCGCGAAAGATAGGTCTGCGCTTCCTCCTCCGAGGAATAGTCCGCTACCATAAAGTCCATATTTCCATATTTTTCCTTTAACTGCTGCAAAAGTTCTTTCGCCTTATCACTCAATTTCAATTCGGTCTGTGCCACACGCCCCGCCGCCGTATTTTTCGTCAGCTTGTCAGCCTGGTCTTTCCTCGCAGAATTATTTCGCTGTGTCTCCCTTGTATTCCTCACAAAGTTCTCCGCAGAGTTGTTCTGATATGCGCTGTACGCATTTAACTTATCCATTATTTATGCCCTCCTTAGCTCGGTGTCTCCGTGACTTTTCATTGTGTCAAACTGTCCCGGATACAAATCCATTTGATTATTTTTTTATCTGCACTATATATCGGCAGGAATCTGGAAAAAATTTAGCAATTACAACCGAAAATCATCGGCTTTTCCTTTTAAATCTTCCCCTAATTTTAAGAGTTTTTCCGCCCCCGCTGTACACTCGTCGATCGCGCAGGAAAGATCCTGCATACTTGCGCTGGTTTCTTGCGTTGAAGCTGCATTTTCCTCTGAAATTGCTGCGAGCTGTTCAATAATACTGCTGATATCGTCCTTCATTGCCGTGATCTGCTTTGTCTGATCCAAAATACTTTCGGACACGGAGGACACTTTTCTAATCTCCGTGCCCAGACCGGTAAACGTAGTATCCAACCCGTCAAGATGCTGCATTTGGGTATCCACATTCTGCTCCACACTCCCCATGCGCTCCACACTGATATCACTGTTATAAATCAACTGATTGACGATCTCTGCGATCTGTTTCGCCCCCTTGCTGCTCTCCTCAGAGAGATTGCGAATCTCCTCCGCCACAACGGCAAAACCCCTTCCTGAATCCCCCGCTCTTGCCGCCTCAATCGATGCATTTAGAGAGAGAAGATTGGTCTGCTGGGCAATATCTTGAATCAAACTGACCGCATCATTAATTTTCTGTGCAGAAGTATTAGTATTGTTTGTCTCTTCTTTTAACACGGTGACTTCCTGTGATGTCTTCTTTCCAATGGTAAGCAGGGTTTGCAGAGCCTCATATGCTTGTCTTGCATATTTGTTCATCGATTCCACTGCCGAATTCAGTTCACCGATATTTTCCGAGTTCTGATCGAGTGCGGAAGCAATATTGATTACACTGTCCGAAGCCCTCGCAGTCTCGCCCGCCTGATCGGTGGAACCCTTTGCAATCTCCTCAACTGCAAGATTGATATTTCCAATATTCTGTGAAATTAAATTAAATCTTTCAAGAAATGTATGATTTTCCTTGTCCAACCCTTCGGCTGAATTCTGGAGTTCCTGGATCACTTGATGGAAGCTCTGCTGAACAGAATCAAGGCTGCGTGCAATATCCCCAATCTCATCCCCACGCCTTAAAAATCTATCTTCAATTATCCCGCTTAAATCTTTATCCGCTAAGCGTGCCATATAGCCGGATGTGGTAATCAGCGCGTTTGTGATTTTGCGCAGGAAAGTCATGCAGCTTAAAACGGCAAAAACAATACTAATTGCCAATAGAATTCCCACTGCCTGCAAAACACTTGTGTTTACATAATCGTCCACTTCGCCCCGAAGTTTTCCCGTAAAGACAATACCAACAATTTCACCGCTGCTTGGCTGCTTTAACGGCAGATAGTAAGCGGTGTACTGCGTCCCCTGAATAGTAATACGTTTCAAAAATATCGACTGCCCCGCAAGTACGAGCTGGGAGGTACTTGGATCAAGAGTGGTATCAATCACACGCTTGCCGCTTTCATCCTTTATCGTTGTTGTTTTTCGGGTATCCCCCCACAAGATTGTGACTTCAAGCCCGGTCATATTTTGAATCTTATCAATTTCTTCCGTCTGTGTCGTGAGATTGACATTTCCTTTGTATAATTGATTATCCTGCAAATAATAGTCGTCATCATTTAATCTTCCGAATAGTTCCTCGACCAAAAAACAAGCAGATTTTAATTGTTCTTCCATCAGAGAATTCGCAAGTGCCTTTGATTTTGATCCGAATGTGACCATTGCAATCACGATCAGTAAAATCGCCAGAGCTAGTACAAATAACATTAGTTTTGCATTCAATTTTTTCATTTTTTCCATAATTCGCACGCCTCCTAATTTTCTTGCTGGTTAAAAATCTGCTGCTCAAAATGTGATTAAATATACTCACGTTGAAAATTAAAAACATATAATTTTGATAAAGTATATCATCTTTTTATCCAACTTTCAAGCATTTTACGCAAATTGTACATTTTTCTTCACAAATCCTTACAAAATATATAAGAGATCCACAAAAGATTTTTCCTTTCAGGAGAGAAAAATATTTAAAAATTTAGAATCTAAAATAGACTTAATTGTTCATATTCTGAATGTCGTTCCAATAGACAAGGTCTTTTATTTAAAAAAGTTTGTGTTTGCTCTGACTTTAGAATCCATGAAAAAACTTCATTTTCTTCAAGTAAAAGCGGCATACGATCATGCACTGGACTCATTGATTCATTCGCCTGTGTAGTCAAAATCACAAAGCGTTCCCCATCCGGCGCGCAATAATATAAACCTGCCATAAAAAGCAGGGATTTTCCCTTCTGGTAAAAAATATTTTTTTCTTTATTTTGATTCCATTCGTAGAACCAAACTGCTGGAATTACCACCCTTTTGCAGGCTAAACTCTCTGAAAACATCGGTTTTTTTGCGGCTGTTTCACTTCGGGCATTAAAAATAATTTTTCCCTGCTGTGTTACAAACCCCCAGTGCTGCATATGGCAACACAGATTATTTCCCTCCTTGGAAGCAAGGAGTACAGGAGCTAACTGTGTTGGACAAATATCCCCTGTCTGCAACGTTAAGGGGGTAGGAGCATTACTCCCCGTTCCCTTGTTTATCTTCCAAATCAATTTTTCAACTTTGTTTAAAACATTACTGTCCAAATAATATCTTCCACACATAATTTTCTCCTTAATTCTAAATAAAAAATCTTGCAAAGTGCAGTTCTCTGCCTACAGTATTACTTTGGCGATATTATTCTACTTTGCCGCTGTTCCCATAAAAATCAAATTGCACACTTATGCACATTTGTGCCTGTATGCAGATAAAAAAAGAACCCCGCTCGCCCCTATCTGCGAAATCGGAATTCCCTCTTAGAAATCTATGCGGGTAGCCGGACTTGAACCGGCACGGAGTTGCCTCCGAGAGATTTTAAGTCTCTTGTGTCTGCCTATTCCACCATACCCGCCTATGCAGTAGCCATACAAAATTACATATACAGACACACCACAAATGGAAGTTATAGGGTTCGAACCTATGACCCTCTGCTTGTAAGGCAGATGCTCTCCCAGCTGAGCTAAACTTCCATAATTCAATTATATCTCTTTTTTAGAAAATTTACAAGCACAAAATTAAAATACTTGTATTTATACTCACGTCTTTCTAAAAACGACCTAAGCGGGACTCGAACCCGCGACCTCCGCCGTGACAGGGCGGCGCTC
>CAJUCG010000202.1 GCA_910585065.1 uncultured Lachnospiraceae bacterium | reverse complement strand
CCCACACCCGGAACAGAGAAAATTCTCTCAATAATCAGCGAGCCGCCCAAAATGCTGATAAACTGACCAAAAATTGACGGCAGCACTACAACCATACAGTTCTTTAGCGCGTGGCGCACGGTCGCCTGCGTCTTTGTCAGACCCTTTGTGCGCGCGAGCAGCATAAACTCACTGGTCAACACCTCCGTCAACTCCGCTCGTGTCGTGCGCGTAAAACCTGCGATCACGCCGAAGGACAGGGACATTACCGCTGGGAGCATACTCTTAAACATACTCCAAGTAAAAAAGTCCTTTCCGGAATTCATCAATGCAGGCAGGAGATTTAATTTATAATAAAATACGTACTGGATAATAAACGCATACACAAAAGAAGGCACGGAAATTACCACCATGGTCAGGGTAGAAATCGTATGATCAATCCAGGTATTCTTTTTTAATGCGGCAAAAATTCCCAACAGAATTCCAATTGGGATACTTAACAGAATAGAATAAATATTTACAATTACTGTCGCGGGCAATTTATCCAAAAAGATATCTGCAACATTGCGCCCAATATAGAGTTTGTCGCTCACACCCCAGTCAAACTTCGTAAAAATATTCTTTAGAAAAATGCCGAACTGTACCATATAAGGCTTGTTATAACCGGCTGCCTCGCGCTGCAGTTCCACAATTACCGAGTGCGGATCTTCCGCCGGAAGTGGCGGCAGCGGCAGCATACGAATCAGCACAAAGCAGATCCCCGTAATGATAAACAGGGTCATGAACATCAGCAAAACTCTTTGTGTAATATATTTCCACATAAAACATCCTCCGATTTCCCAGCTCTCAACCGCAAAGTCCCATTGCCCGTTCTCAAAACTGCCCTCTGTGCCGCTTTTTTAGAACAACAGTAAAATACAGGATATTTTCAGCACCAAATACAGGGACATATTGCCCCTGTATTTAGTCTGAACTATCTTGATTCTCTCCATGAAAGCCGAAGATTTTAGTAACTTAATTCTCCGCCGTTTGATGCGATAAACTCTCTCCACTCAGCCTCGGTGTAGTTGTACTTTAAGTACGCGATACCACCGCGCCTCATGATCGGGCTGTACTCTTCTACCACATAGTAAAGCTGCTGGGAAAGAAGACTCATTCCCGCGTTCTGAAGCATTGGGATATAGTCGTAAGTCTGAAGGATCTCGCCCTCAATACCTGCAAGAATCGTAAGTCTGGTATCGACCTCCGCCATACCATCACCAAAGTTTACCGGACCTACTGAAGACTCTACAGTAGCACCGTTTAACGCGTCAGACCAATCCTTCAAGTTCATTGTAATCTCTTTCATATCTGGTGTCTCACCAACCTTAGCGATATCCACAGTAAGGGTGAGATTTACTTTTGTTGAGTCAAACCATTTTCCATCATACTGGTAAGCCGGATTGGTATAGAGGTCGGTCAAGCCAAACGGATCGAGTGTCGAGCCGGTCCAGCCAGCCAATACCACATCGGAAAGACCATCTTTGATCTTGTTTGACCAATCGTTTCCATAAGGTGCGGACTCATAGAATTCCACCCTATCCTCAAAAGGTGTGTCTTTCAGCACTTCTTTTAATTTCTCATTTAAATAGTCAAGTGTCTTTGTAATAAACGGGCTGGTCGCGGATGAGCAGTACTCAATGCGCACGATCTGATCGGATTTTCCATCCCCGTCATTATCGGTAATATAACCCTTCTCAATTGCCTCTTTAAATGCCTGAGCATAGAGTTCTTTTGCCGCAACCGGATCGTAACCAGTGATCGAAGCCACTGCGTCGTCAAGGCTTGCAAACTTGGAGATATCCACACTGTAGAAATCACAGAGTACCTTCTTCGCCTGGTCAGTATCGCGGTATTTCGCGCCGGTATCCGGATCATAAATATAGGAAGTACCAATCAGACCATAACCACCAGAACGTGCCGGGGAAACACTTGCGCAGAGCAGTTCCTTATCGTAGGTAACAGCAATCGCCTTGCGGAAGGAAGTGAGCGTCATTGTCTGAAGATCATACTTTGTGGTATCAAAATCTGTTGCCTTCTCCCTGTCGTTAATTGCCTTTGTAAATCCATTAAAGATAAAGAAGTACAGTGTTGCTTCTGGAGTAACATGTACATAGTCGGAATTGCGGTAAGCCTCAAAATCCTCACTGCCGAGACCGTAGGTCGCAAGCTCACCCTTTAAGAACATCTGCTTTTGGGTCGCCGGCTCGTTAATTACCTGCGTCTCAACCACTTCCGTCATATACATCTTGTAAACCTGATTATCGGTCGGATCTTTGTAGGTGTAGAGTTCGCTGTTGTATCCCCACCAGTTTTCATTTCTCTCAAGACGCAGTGCCTTGTCGGTCTGATAAACTGTCAGCTTATAAGGACCATAGGACATTGTAGTGTCCACGCTTGTATTGTAGTTTGTGGTAAACGAGCCGTTTGTCTCCTTCTTGCAGGACTCATAGATCGGCTCATATACTAAAGGATTGCCCATCGCAAGCTGATAGTAGAGCTGGAAGCCGGAGAGTGCTCTCTCAAATACCAGTGTAAGCTGATAATCTCCGCTCTTAAAGAAACCGACATTGCCGTCGTACTCGATCTCCGGGAATGCCTCATCATCGACCGAGAGATAGTACCCTAACTGCTCCCATGTCTCAGCACCCCATACATCCGTTGTCGTGCCGGTAAAGACAAAGAGTGCGTTTAATGTCTCGTCTGTAACTGACACAAGACCTTCCCTGTCCGCTAATGGAGAGAGAACATTCCAGCATCCCTCATCCGGAATATATCCCTCATCGTGGAATGCGGTAAGACTGTCACCGCCAAGCCATGCATATCCCTCATCCAGATCAATATACACATTTTTGCCGTCCGCCGTCTTATAGGTACCGTCCTCACTCTTTACTAGGTCAGCAATCTGATATTTCATTGCCTCCCCATCTTCGCTGTTGGCAATCTTTGTGGTTCTGCCGCCATAGAAATACGCCTTCGCACCCGCAATCGCCTTAGAACCGGTATACCAGTCGGTTGCGCGGTAGTTGAGTTGCTTCGGGTCAAGCAGCTGTTTTGCCGAGTAAATGTAGGAATCCGCATCGATCTTGGTGCCATCCTCCCAAGTTGCATTCGGATTCAAGTCGATCGTGTAAGCATAGCCCGATGTCGCACTCTCCGGAATATTAAACTGCGGGTGGGACACTTTGATCTGCTCCGTCACATCGACCGGATCGCTCGCCGCCATCTCAGGGATAATCTTGTATCCGGTAAATGGTTCCTTTCCCTCAACCGGATGAATCTCATCATTGTAGACGAAAGTATAGAACTGACCATCAATAAACCCTTGCATATAACCATCATCGTTTGTCTGATAATCAAGTGGGTTCCAGTAGGTAGGCAGAACAGATACATGATCCTTGTAGATATAGTCCGCGATCGGTGCCTCCGGCTGGTCTGTCACTCCCGGATTATCGTCCGGGTTATCCCCATTCCCCGGATTGTCAGTCTGACCCGGCGTGGTCGGGGTTGCATCCGGATTCTCTTCCCCGTCCTTTCCCCCACACGCCGCCATAGAAAACAGCATTGCTGTGGAGAGGGAAAGCGCGAGAACCCTTGTAGAAAATTTCCTCATAATATTTTCCTCCTTGTTATATTTTCCATGCACTTTTGGTCTTCTCCTCTTTAACACTTTACGCTGATCAAGTAATTACAAGAAAAGGAATGAATAATAATATACCCACTCCTTTGTGAAATACCCCGCATAAAATATTTTATTGTGCATGTGAATTAACGTATACTATAATATTGTTTATTTCGTCGAATGTCAAGAAGAAATTTAATTTTTTTCTTTTATCGTGCATTTCTGATGCAAAATAAAGGAGTTTTTTCTATCCTCTGCCAATACAGAAGACATCTGTTAATACAAAATACTCAAGAAAGAAAAGTCAGCTTTAGATCTTACGGGATCCGCTGACTTTTCGATATATCGAATCTATATATACCTTTATTACTCTCTATCTCCACACTCTTTTATCTGCTTAAACATACTGCGAATATCCGAGGGGGAAAATCCCTTTGCGGCGAGCGAGGCAAAAAGTTTGGCAGCATCCTGTTTAGAAAGTGCAGCACTCTTTGTCTTTTTGGCAACCTGTCTGCGCAGTGCGACAATCTCCGCCTCCTCAAACTCCTCCCCCATACGTTCCTCACGCTCCTCGCGCACCATCTCAAATGCTTTGTCTGCAACTTCGCGCAAGATCCCCTTCTCCTTCAGCTTCATCAAAAGTTGTAAATGACTCTTCTCCTCCTCATATGAGCGCAGATAGGTGATGGCAAAACGCAGATCATCCACATAATGATAACTTTCGGCATATTCCACTGCCGTCGTGCAGACCTCCTCTGGGTATCCGTCCCCCGCAAGCTTTTCAAGAAGTTCTCTTCTGGTGCGATCCCTCGCCGTAAGAAGATTTAGCACTCTCTTTTTTGCCTGCGGCAGCAGAGTTTCTTTACAGATCTGCTGGTATAGCAAATCGGAAATTTCCATTCCCTCTTTAAGTTTATATTGGTACGTCTGACCCGGATACAAGGAAAATCGCCACTCGCCATTCACATAGATCTTTTGCTTTCGGCTGCCCTTTTTTGCCTCGATCGCTGTGATCACTGTTTCCATCAGTTCTCAGTCTGCTCTGTCTGAGCGGTCGCCTCAGAGGAAGAATTCACGCCCTCACTTGTCTGTGCTGTTATCTGCGCTGAATCGGAAGGCTCCGCCGCCGCTTTCCTGCCACGCCCGCGTGAAGGCTTCTCCGCTGGCGAAGAAATTTCTTTTGCCTCCGGTACCTCTGTGGCACCCTCCCCCGCGCCGATACCATAGTTTGCGCGCACCTTCTGCTCAATCTCACTCATCACCGCCGGATTATCGCGCAGATACTGCTTCGCATTCTCGCGCCCCTGCCCGATCTTCGCATCGTTGTACGCAAACCACGCGCCGCTTTTTTGAACAATATTTTCTCCGACTGCCAAATCAAGGATATCCCCCTCGCGTGAAATTCCCTGACCAAACATAATATCAAATTCTGCCTCCTTAAATGGCGGCGCGATCTTATTCTTCACGACTTTAACGCGCACACGATTGCCGATATTTTCCCCGCCGTTTTTGATATAGTCGATCCGGCGCACATCAAGACGCACAGAAGCGTAGAATTTTAATGCCCGTCCGCCGGTGGTCGTTTCTGGATTTCCGAACATCACGCCGACTTTCTCGCGAAGCTGATTGATAAAGATGACAATACAGTTCGATTTGCTGATCACGCCGGTCAGCTTGCGCAGTGCCTGCGACATCAGTCTTGCCTGTAGTCCGACATGAGAATCTCCCATCTCACCCTCGATCTCCGCCTTTGGCACAAGAGCCGCCACAGAGTCCACAATAATAATATCCACCGCACCGGAGCGAACCATCGTCTCTGTGATCTCAAGTGCCTGCTCACCGTTGTCCGGCTGGGAAATATAGAGTTCATCGATATCCACGCCGATATTTTTCGCATAGACCGGATCGAGTGCGTGTTCCGCGTCAATAAAGCCCGCAATGCCGCCGCGCTTTTGCACTTCCGCCACCATATGCAGTGCCACCGTCGTCTTTCCGCTCGACTCCGGTCCGTAGATCTCCACCACGCGCCCCTTAGGAACCCCACCAAGACCAAGTGCAATATCCAGACTGATCGAGCCGGTCGGCACAGTCTCGATATTCATATTACTTGTATTTTCTCCGAGTTTCATAATGGAACCCTTCCCGTACTGCTTCTCAATCTGAGCAAGTGCGGCTTCCAATGCCTTCATTTTATCTTCCTTCGCCATCGTCTAGTCTCCTTCACTAAATTAAACTATCCATTCGAACATTTGTTCTATTATTATCATACTTCATTTTTCCAAAAATGTCAATCACTTTTCCAGAACTTTTTCCTTCAATTTCTGCGGCATAATTTTCTTCTGAGAACAGGAAAGACTTTTGTGATAAATGATAAGTTAAGAAAAAAGATACAAAAAGAACAGTTTATCAAAACGGATAGTCTTATTTTAACAGTTCTGTCTGCGGATGTAAAGCATTATCTAAATTGCCCGGTGTAGAATCTTCTCTCCCGTTTTTGTGCAAAATTACTCCCCATATACCGGATTAAATTTCCTCTTTCCGGTCATACTCTCTTATGGACATCTTTGTTCCACGAAAACAAGAATTCAGGAGGCAAAATCATGGACGATGATGAGATCATCTGCCCCTGCATGGGGACAAGTATCCGCGATATCAAAGAGGCGGTAAAAAATGGGGCAAATACCCTGGAGGAAGTGGAAGCCGCCATCGGTGCGGGCACTGTATGCGGCGCATGTATTGGCGAGTTGGAAGCATTGATTGAATCACTGAAAAACGCGTAAATTTATACAGGGCGTGCAATTTTT
>CAJUCG010000201.1 GCA_910585065.1 uncultured Lachnospiraceae bacterium | reverse complement strand
TTCAAACCCTTCCGGTGTCGGCGCGTATACCGTCCGCACCTTTTTCTCCGGTTTAAGCAGCACATCGGGGATCATATTTTTCCCTGAGAGCGCGTTTTGTACCGTCCGGTAAACAAGCTGATACAAGCTTTCGCCGTCCGCAAAGCGTACTTCTAATTTTGTCGGATGCACGTTGACATCAATTTCCTCCGTAGGAATCATAAAATGCAGCGCGGTAAAAGGATATTTGTGTTGCATTGAATAAGGTTTGTATGCTTCCTCAATCGCCTTGCTAATAATATTGCTCTTAATATATCTCCCATTGATAAAATAATTCTCATAATTGCGGTTGCCCCGCGAAATCACCGGCTTGCCAAGAAATCCCGTGAGTTTTATTTTTCCTGCTTCGCCATCTGCCTCGACAAGTGCTGCTGCCGTCTCGCGCCCGTAAACATGATAAATGCAGTCCTTTAAATTTCCATTCCCCGGAGTCTGTAACATCGTCTTTCCATTATTGATAAATTTAAAGGTGATCTCCGGGTGTGCTACGGCAAAGCGTGCCATCAGATCACTGATATAGCCAGCTTCTGTCACAGCGGATTTTAAAAATTTGCGCCTTGCCGGAGTGTTGTAAAAAAGCGTTCTCACAATAAAAGTGGTACCTTCCGGTGCGCCGACCTCGGAACATTCCTTCTCCTTCCCGCCCTCAATCAGATAGCGGCACCCGCTAAATTCCCCGCGCATCTTCGTCACTAGCTCTACCATGGAAACCGCAGCGATACTTGAGAGTGCCTCACCGCGAAACCCAAGACTTTTGACGGAAAGCAGATCAAGTGCTGTGGAAATTTTGCTTGTCGCGTGCCGAAAAAACGCTGTCGGAACATCTTCCTTTGCCATCCCCGTACCATTGTCTGTAACGCGGATCAAGGAGAGTCCCCCCTCCTTGATCTCCGCTGTCACAAAGCTTGCCCCGGCATCAACCGCATTCTCCACTAATTCCTTCACCACCGAAGCGGGGCGTTCCACCACCTCTCCCGCAGCAATTTGATTGATTGTATCCGAATCCAGAAGATGAATTTTTCCCATGGCGGCTCCTCTCCTTGTTCCTACATTTTCGCTGCCATCGCCTGCAGCTCATACAATTTGTTCAGTGCGGCAAGCGGGGTCATATTGGCAAGCTCAAGTGCCTTTAATTCCCCTAATAGTTCATCCTGCTGCGGTTGCTCTTTCGGCGCGACAGACAGGGAACTTTTTATCTCCCTTGTATTTGTTGTCAGATGTTTTGCCTTATCTGCCATATCATTCTTATTTAACTTTTCCGCGATTTCTAACGCGCGGTCAAGCACTGCCTTTGGCACGCCCGCAAGCCTTGCCACCTGAATTCCGTAACTTTTGTCCGCACCGCCTTTTATAATCTTTCGCAAAAAGACAATATCCTCACCCGATTCTTTTACCGCAATGCAGTAATTATTCACACCGTAAAGCTTGCCCTCAAGTTCAGTCAGCTCGTGATAATGTGTAGCAAACAGGGTTTTTGCCCCGATATTGTCCTTGCTGTTGATATGTTCGGCGACCGCCCAGGCAATGCTTAGTCCGTCAAAGGTGGAGGTTCCCCGCCCGATCTCATCCAAGATCAGCAAACTGCGTTTTGTCGCATTGCGCAAAATATTTGCGACCTCGGTCATCTCCACCATAAAAGTACTCTGCCCGGAGGAAAGATCGTCCGACGCGCCGACGCGCGTAAAAATGCGATCCACAATCCCGATATTCGCATCGGCAGCAGGGACAAAAGAACCAATCTGCGCCAACAGTACAATCAGTGCCGTCTGGCGCATATAGGTAGATTTGCCCGCCATATTTGGTCCGGTGATAATCGCCAATCGGTGCGCATCATTGTCGAGGTATGTATCATTTGCCACAAAGGCATCGTTTTCCAGCATCCGCTCCACCACCGGATGCCGCCCTTCCCGGATCTCAATAATGCCGTCGGTATTGATTCTTGGTCTTACAAAATTTCCCCGTTCCGCCACAAACGCAAGTGAGGCGTACACATCAAGTTTTGCCACCGCCTTCGCCGTGCGCTGAATTCTCTCGACCTCCCCTGCAATCTTTTCTCGAATCTGCGAAAATAGTTCATATTCAAGTGCAGTAAGTTTCTCCTCCGCATTTAAAATCTTATCTTCTAATTCCTTTAACTCTGTGGTAATATAACGCTCCGCGCCGGTGGTCGTCGCCTTTCTTGTCCAGTCCGCTGGCACAAGTTCCTTAAATGAATTCGTCACTTCAAGATAGTACCCAAATACTTTGTTGTATTTGATGCGCAAATTTTTAATTCCTGTTTTTTCCCGCTCGCGCTGCTCAATCTCGGCAATCCAGTTTTTGCCCTCCGTCTTCGCGCTTTTTAGCACATCCACTTCCTCGCTGTACCCGGCGCGGATAATTCCCCCATCCGTCAGAGAGATAGGTGCTTCGGGCTCGATCGCACGCCCGATTAGATCGCAGAGATCGCCAAGCGGGTCAAGATCGGAAAAGATCGCGCGAAGTTCTGAGGATGCCATCTCCTCAAGCAGACATTTGATTGGGGGGAGCATTGTTAGAGATGAGGCGAACGCAAGCAGATCGCGCGGATTCGCGCTGCGGTAGCTCACCTTTCCCATCAGGCGTTCAAGATCGTAGACCGCACTTAAATATTCGCGCAGTTCATCGCGCGTGATCATCTGCGCATTCAGCTCTTCGACTGCGTCATAGCGCGCGCAGATCTCTTCCGGATCAATTAGGGGCTGCTCAATAAAATTGCGCATCAGCCTCGCGCCCATCGCGGTCTTCGTCTTATCTAATACCCACAGAAGCGATCCGCGCTTCGTCTTTTCGCGCAAAGTTTCCACAAGTTCTAAATTGCGCCTTGTGGAAGTATCCAAAACCATATAGCGGTTTGTCGCATACGGCGTGATATGTGTTAGCTGCTCCAGCGAATTTTTCTGCGTTTCCAAAAGGTACTGCAGCACTGCCCCGGCAGCAGCACAACCGGCGGTATACTCAGAAAGCCCAAGCCCGGTAAGTGTACCGGTATGAAAATGATCCATCAGTGCCTTTTCGCAGAGTTCCATATCATAATACCATTTCTCTAACTCTGCGATCGCGATATGATACCGCTCTCTTAGTTCTTCTATCGGAATACCGCACGAGAAAAACGCCGGACTACAGATAATTTCCGACGGCGAAAATTTATATATTTCATCCAGAATCCCCCGTGCGCCCCCCACTTCTGTCACATAATAATCCCCTGTCGAGACATCCACAGTGGAAATTCCAAATATCCCTTTTTGTTCCACCACCCCCATCAGGTAATTGTTGCGCTTTGCATCCTGAGACTGGCTGTCAATATTTGTGCCGGGAGTAACAACGCGAATCACTTCACGCTTTACCAAACCTTTGGACATTTTCGGATCTTCCACCTGCTCACAGATCGCCACGCGGTAGCCCCTCTCCACAAGTTTGGTAAGGTATCCTTCCAAGGCATGGTGCGGCACGCCGCACATTGCCGCGCGACCAGAAATCCCGCAGGACTTTCCGGTCAGGGTAAGTTCTAACTCTCTTGAAGCCGTCACTGCGTCCTCAAAAAACATCTCGTAAAAATCTCCGAGACGATAAAATAAAATGCAATCCTTATACTGTTCTTTTGTCTCCAGATAACTCTGCATCATCGGTGTCACATTTGCAAACTCGTCCGGATTCATTGTATGTACCAGGATTTCTTGCGTTCTTGTTGACTTTACCGATGCTTCTTCTGCCATTTTCTTGACCTCCCTATTTTGTCTTTTCTTCCGCCCCGGAATCTATCATCAGGTTTTCCCCGTCCGCTGCCGCCGTTGCAAGTCTGTCACAACGCTCATTCTGCGGGTGTCCATCATGACCTTTTACCCAGCAAAACATTACGGTGTGGGGAGCCTTTGCCGAAAGCAGACGCTTCCAGAGATCCACATTTTTCACTGGCTCATTGTCGCCGCGCTTCCAGCCCTTTTTTATCCAAGACTCAATCCAATGTTCATTAAACGCTTTGACCAGATACTGGGAGTCCGAGTAAAGCGTGACCTCGCACGGCTTTGTCAGTGCTTCCAACCCAACAATAGCCGCCATCAATTCCATCCGGTTATTCGTCGTGCGCACATATCCGCCTGAATACTCCCTAAGATGCTCCCTTCCTTTTGTGTCAATATAAGAAATAATTGTACCATAGCCACCCGGTCCATCCGGATTTCCCCTTGCTGCGCCGTCCGTATAAATCGTTACCCTCATCAATCTTCCTCCCCGCCAGATTAAACCGTCCAGCTCCCGCTCTCCTCGAAATGCTTTACCCGCGCTTCGGCGTGAGCGGTCATCCCCTCATCATAGCCAAGCATCCGCAATAGTTTGATCGCGTTTTTTGAAACCGCTCTCCCCTGATAAAGTTTGTAATCAAACAGAACTTCATTCTCCTTTACATATTCCTGAAAGTGATAATTGGAATATTTTTCCTCCAAAATATGCGTCAACTCAATATCGTGCGTCGCGGCAAAACACATTGCGTTTGCCTCCGCTAACCAGGAGAGAATCTCTGCCGAGGCAGCAATGCGCTCCAAGGTATTTGTGCCGCGCAGCACCTCGTCCACAAAGCAGAGAACCGGAACTTTTTCATTTACCATATCCATAATCCGCTTTAAGGATTTAATCTCGACAATATAATAACTCTCCTTGCTGAAAATATCATCGCGCAGTGCCATGGAGGAGGCGATGGCAAAAAAGCTCGCATTCCAAGAAGAGGCCATCACCGTATTGATGGTCTGTGCCAGGATCGCATTGATGGCAAGCGTCTTGATAAATGTCGATTTGCCGGAAGCATTTGATCCGGTAATCAACACACTGCGATGCTCTGAGAGTGATGCCTTTACCGGCTCGTCAAGCATCGGATGGTAGAGATCAGTAGTTTCAAGAAACGGTGCGCCCTCCGATAAAGTCGGAACGCACCATTCCCCCATCAGTGTCCGGTAGGACGCTGCCGCAATCATGGAATCTAAGAATCCCGCCGTCTCAAACAACCCCGTCAGCTCTGCTTCATTGTTGTCAAAGATCTGCAGCATATTGTTAAATTTGATCAGATCAATATGAAACAGCATACGGATATAGTCAATCATCCCCTCGAGCAAATCCCCCGTCGGCTTCTTGCCCGCCACGATGCGCGCACCCTTGCGAAAGGAGGCAAACGCTTTCAAATCTTTTTTGATTGTCGCCGTATAGTCCGCGATCGCCTCATCCTCAAGTGTGGTAAGTGCTTTCATCCCATCCATCATCCGGATTAAATGGGATACAACACAGAAATACTTCTCAATCTCGCTCTTGCGCTTATAATAGGAAAACGCATTGTATATTCCAACAACAATCACGGACATTACCCCTGCTACGGGATAGAGTAAAATCAGAGCAAGTGCCACAAACATAAAGGTAAAACACAGGTAGTGCAACACATTGCTCTCCCTCTTTAACAAATGCAGCAGATGAATATACTCGTAGACCGAGATATTGCGCTCCTTGCCCATGCGCATAAACTGTTCCTGAAGTGCCTGTCTTTTCGCTTTGTTCTTTGCAAAGTGATCCATCAGGCGGTTTCTTTCGGCAAGCTCTTCCTTTGAAAAAGAGAGGCGGTGCAGCATTGCAAACAGATATTCTTCACCCGCCGCCGACCCAGTATTGTTCATCGTCATAAAGATCTGATCCATATCAAGATCATTCCAAGTAATGGAATCAATCTCGCCGCGCTCCTTTGGCAGATGCTCGTAATAATATTGCAGCGAGCGGTACTTATTTTCAGAGTACTCCTCTTTTGGCACCTCTCCCCACTCGCGCTCCATCTTTGCATAAAGTTTCTTTGTATAATTCTTTTCATCATAAATACTTTTGATAAATAAAGCCACCAGGACGATGGCGATAACAATAACGTATGGCATATGAAAATCCCCTAAGAATTTTAAAATTCGCGCTTAAACGCATGAAAAGCCGCCTTACTGCGGCTATAAATTTTTGTTGGCAAGCCTTCCCTGTTCCTTCAAAACATTTTTCAACCCCTCAAGTGCCGTGTCAAGTTCTACGCTAGAGTCAAGTGCAGGTGCGGGCGCATCGGAATCCTCCGCCGCTTTGACGGGCACCAACTCCACCTCGCACAGATAATCCTGCGTAACCAAGCGAGCCTCCAAAAGCCCACGAAATTTGTTCCAAGCCTCACGCTCATTGAGTGCGGTCGTAATTAGTGGCGAGCCATCCGCCCGCAAAAACGGAACTGCCTTTGACAAGTCCCTGCAAAGCATATAGTATTTGTATTTTTTTTCCATGGGGTAAACTTCCTTTCCATTCTGCCGCAAAAAATGCAATACGCATACTCAATGCTGCACTTATCGCGTGCAGTATAAAAATGTTAAATCTTTCTCAGTTTTTATTATACCTGATTTTTTTTCGGAAGTCAATGTCTGAATT
>CAJUCG010000200.1 GCA_910585065.1 uncultured Lachnospiraceae bacterium | reverse complement strand
CGCGATATAGACTGATATGACAGGGGGCAATGTGATTGAGATAGACAATATTTTTGCCGGATATGGAAAATGTGAGATTCTGCACGGTGTAAGTCTTTTTGTGCCGGCAGGCAAAATCACAACCTTGATCGGCGCGAATGGTAGCGGAAAGAGTACACTGTTAAAAGCACTGCTTCATTTTCTGCCGTTAACCAGCGGCGAGATCCGGGTGGGAGGCGTTCCGATCGATAAATTTTCCAGAACAGATCTCGCAAAAAAGATCGCCTACCTGCCGCAGAGCAAGACAGTGCCGGATATTACGGCGGAACGCCTTGTTCTGCACGGACGATTTCCCTATTTAAATTATCCAAGAAAGTATCGCAAAGAGGATATAGCGATCGCGAGGGAGGCGATGGAGCAGATGGGAATTTTGGAATTTTCTGATCGGTTAATGGCAGAACTTTCCGGTGGAGTAAGGCAGAAGGTATATATTGCAATGGCACTTGCACAGCAAGCCGAAATTATTGTGATGGATGAGCCGACAACCTACCTTGATATTGGACAGCAGGTAAAATTTTCTAAATTAGTACATCAACTTTCCATAAATGGGAAAACCCTCCTTCTTGTTTTGCATGATTTGCCCTTGGCTCTTCGGCTCTCCGATCAGGTCGCGTCAATTTGTGATGGAAAAATATTCGCTGCTGGCACCCCGGCACAGATTTTGGAATCCGGAATAATACAGACACTTTACGGTGTGACCGTGCGCTTTGTAGAACTTGCGTCAGGAATACAGTATTTTTATGATTAAAACACTTTTCATTTTGCGCGGTTTATGGTAAAATTCTTTGGAGGGCAATACATACAGGAAGGGGAGATGGGGTTGATGAAAAGAAAAAAAACCTTGCAGGAAATTATACTTGTTATGATTCTTTTAGCTGCGATTATTGTTTTGTTTCAGTGGTATACCACTCAGAACCGAAAGAGGATCGGGGAGCGAAACAAAAATTATGCAGCGGATGCCGCACAGATAAAGGCAGTTCAGATTGACGAAGAGCTAAGCAATGCCTTGGGACGCATCAATACGTACTCCTATTTTGTTGGGGAGAGTTTGACTGAGCCATTTGTCACAGCGCAGATGCTGGACAAAATGGAAGAGAATGCGATCTTCGACGCGATTTTGTTCACCGATAAAGACGGGGTGGATTATATTTCGGATGGACGGACTTCCGATGTGACAAAGCGTTCATTCTATGTGGATGGTATGCAGGGAAAAAGTGATATTGCCATTATTTTTGACTCCTATTTTTTTGACGAAACCATGGCAAATTTCTATGCACCCGTCCGCTATCAGGGGGAGATTATCGGTGTGCTGCGAGGGGTCTACCTAGCGGAAGAGTATTTAAAAAGTATGCTTTCCGCCACTTATTTTGGCGAGGCGGCGAATGTGTTTTTATGTACCCCGGAAGGGAGGGTAATCGCAAGCTCCGATGACAGAACAGTCTATGAGGGGCATTTAGTCGATCTGCTTCTTGACGAGCGGGTGATCGATAAAAAGACGGCCAACGAGGTAAGAGCAGTATTTGAACATGGGGGAAAAGGGGCATTTATCTGTGATCCCGACAGCAAGACAGACAATATCTGTGTGACCTATCTCCCCCAAAATGATTATGTGCTGGTGCAGACATTTCCTAAAAATGTGACGCAGCAAATGATCAATGCGGAAAATATGGTGGGGATACAGCTTGAGTCCATGCTGATCGGTCTGTTTGTTCTCTATATTATTTCCCTTTTGCTTCGGGCGGGCAGAGAAAAGAAGCAGTTGGAATTGGAAAAGCAGGAACTTGGCTATATTATCACGGGGATCAATACATTATTCAACCGTTTTGCCATGGTTGATTTTGTATCGGGAACTTACCAATATCTAGCAGGAACAACTCCGGAGGAAAAAGGTCTTGCCCTAAGCGGAGCATATGGAGCATTGGTAAGCCATCTGTGTTCTAGAATGGCAAATGAGAAGGCACGGGAAGAATTTTCTAAACTGGTTGCAAAAGATGCTCTGCGGGAAGCATTAGCGCAGCAGAATGATGTGCGGTTTGAGTGCTGTGTACTGCGCGACGGCCGCGAAGAATGGGAACATATAAATATTATGTGTATTGAACGGCAGGAGGGAAAAGCAAGCAAGATTCTTTTTACCAGACAAAACATTACAGAAACAAAAGAGAAAGAATTGCAGATCCAGGCGCAGATGACATTGGCGAACCGCAAGGAGCGTCAGTATCGAATTGCGATTGCATCCAGCGCGTTTAGTACCTTTGAATTTAATTTGTCAAGAGATCAAATCCTGCATGATGTCGTATGTACACTGGGAGGAAGGACACATTCTCTGCTTGAGCGATCGGGGCTTAACGCGCCCTGTGCGGCTTCGGAATGCTTTGCCAAATGGGAGGACTTTGTTCTGCCTGAATCCTTAGAAATCTACCGCAAAATAGTAAATATTGACTATCTTAGAAACTGCTTTACCCAGGGGGAAGCGGAGGTCGAGGTAGACTACTGGGGGAGCGCGCCGGATCATGATCCAGTCTGTGTACGGCAGTCCTTTGTGATGACGCAGGAGGATGATACGGGGGATATTGTGGTAATGGTGGTTTCAAAAGAGATTACCGATCAGGTTTGCAGACAGAGGGAGCAGACGCAGGCACTGCAGGACGCACTAATGCAGGCTCAGCACGCAAATCGGGCAAAGACGACATTCCTCTCCAATATGTCGCACGATATCCGCACGCCGATGAACGCGATTATCGGGTTTACTACCATTGCTGTTAGCCATATTGACAATAAGGAGCAGGTTAGGGACTGCCTGCAAAAAGTGCTTTCCTCAAGCAATCATCTGTTAAGCTTAATCAATGATATTCTTGATATGAGCAGGATCGAGAGCGGCAAGGTACAGATTAACGAGCAGGAATGCAATATTTCAGAACTGATGCATAATTTGGTCAATATTATTCAGCCGCAGGTGAAGGCAAAGCAGCTTGAACTTTTTATTGATACCTTTGAAGTCACAAATGAGGATGTGATTGCGGACTCGCTAAAATTAAACCAAGTTTTCATCAATCTGTTAAGCAACGCAGTAAAATACACGCCGGCGGGCGGGAGCATCTCGTTTAGGATCATGCAGAAGACCACATTCCGTCATGGATACGGGGACTATATCTTTATCGTGAAGGACAATGGTGTCGGAATGTCCGAGGAGTTTGTAAAACATGTTTTTGAACCGTTTGAGCGCGAAACCACGGTGACACAGTCCGGCATTCAAGGCACAGGACTCGGCATGGCGATCACAAAAAATATTATCGAGATGATGAACGGTACGATCGAGGTGGAAAGTGAAATTGGCAAGGGAAGTATCTTTACTGTCACCATCAGTCTAAAACTGCAGGATGTGGAGAAGAACGCCGAACAGATCAAGGAGCTAGAAGGACTTCGGGCATTGGTGGTGGATGATGACTTCAATGTCTGCGACAGCGTGAGCAAGATGTTAAAACAGCTTGGGATGCGCGCTGAGTGGACGACTTCCGGCAGGGAGGCGGCGTACCGCGCAAAATTGGCATGGGAGGAAGGGGATTCTTACCATACCTATATTATTGACTGGCAGATGCCGGAAACCAGCGGGGTGGAGACAGCCAGAAAAATCCGCTCCATGGTTGGCAGTGATGTACCAATTATTATTTTGACCGCTTATGACTGGACGGATATTGAGGAGGAGGCAAGGAATGCAGGAGTGACGGCATTCTGTGCAAAGCCATTGTTTATGTCGGATTTGAAATCGGCACTTTTAGCGGCGAATAATCTGCTTGACAATAAAGATGTGCCCGCTGCATGGACACAGGAGGATTTTGGCGGCAAGCGTCTGTTACTGGTAGAGGATATTGAATTAAACCGCGAGATTGCAGAGATGATCCTGACGGAGGCGGGCTTTGAGATTGAGAGCGCGCCGGACGGCACGGACGCAGTGGCGATGGTGAAGGCGGCACCGGAATACTATTATGATGCCATTTTAATGGATGTGCAGATGCCAATTATGGACGGCTATGAAGCGACCCGAACGATCCGCGCATTACCTAGAAGGGATGTGAAAATTTTGCCGATTATTGCCATGACGGCAAATGCATTGGAGGAGGATAAGGAGGCGGCATTAAAGAACGGGATGAACGCCCATATTGCAAAACCGCTTGATATGGATGTGCTGATGGAAACATTGCGGCAATTTTTACGGTGATTTCACCGATCGTATTTTTCGGGCAGAATAGGGCACACTTTACGGCAATATGCGAAAAGCGTGCCGCCCGATAAAATTTTGTTAATTAGGATATAGCTAAATGGTAAAAATTGGGATAAAAATCTAGAAAATGAAAAAGATGCTCTTTCCTTTTTAAAAGAGATGGTGTATAATGGAAGCAGTACTTATCGCTTTGGTCTACTTTTCCTGGCAGATTGTGCAAAAAATCCAATTGATGTGTAAAATAAGAATATTAGATTAAGGAGTAAAAGAATGGAAAACCAGTATGAAAAAATGTCACTGGCGGAATTGAGAAGTTTAGCCAAAGAAAAAGGAGTTACAGGGATTACAACAAAGAAAAAACAGGAGCTGGCGAATTTGTTAAATGAGCTGGCGGAGTCTGCCAAAAATCAAGAGAGTGACAGTCCCATAGAGGATGCGCCAGCGGCTGAAAAGATAGCAAAACCGTTGACAAAAGAAATTCCTGCGGCAAAGAAAATTTCAGAGATAAATGAACCTGCTTTGCAGAGTGAGAATACGTCACAGCCACCACAGCCGCAGAGAGTTTTGGTCAGAAGAACTCCCATACAGAATACGGAGCGCAGGGGATATAATAATTATCCTAAAAATGACAACAGACTGCGCGGGAATCGTCCGCCGCTTAATCCCGGAAATCAGAATAATCCGTATAATCCGTATACCAATCAGTATAGCGGAGGAGGTGAGAGGGAGTATCGAGAGAATGTGCCATTTTCACCGATCCCCCCAAACACCCCACAGAATATGAATTACCGCCAGGGACAGCCGCTGACGAGCGAGGAGCTAGAACAGCTTGACAGCGGTGAGACCAAGGAGGGAATCCTTGAAATTATGCCGGAGGGCTTTGGATTTATCCGCTGTGATAATTTCCTTCCCGGCGCAAATGATGTCTATGTATCGCCGATGCAGATCCGCAAAATGAATTTAAAAACGGGCGATATGATTGTGGGAAACACCAAGATTCGCAGTCAGACCGAAAAATTTTCTCCGCTTTTATATGTCAATACCATCAACGATCTTCCGCCATCCGAGGCACTCAAACGCCCTCGCTTTGAGGATTTAACACCTATTTTTCCGAATGAGCGCATCCATCTTGAAACACAGGGGTGCAAACCCGCAATGCGCATTGTAGATTTAGTTTCCCCGATTGGAAAAGGGCAGCGCGGAATGATTGTCTCCCAGCCAAAAGCCGGAAAAACAACGCTGTTAAAACAGATTGCACACGCAATCAATAAAAATCATCCGGAAATGCATATGATTATTCTGCTGATCGATGAGCGGCCGGAGGAGGTGACGGACATCAAAGAATCCATCCAGAGCGACAGCGTCGAAGTGATCTACTCAACTTTTGATGAGCTTCCAGAAAATCATAAAAGAGTTTCCGAGATGGTAATTGAGCGCGCAAAGCGTTTAGTAGAACACGGCAAGGATGTAATTATCTTGCTCGACAGCATTACGCGTCTTGCGCGCGCCTACAATTTGACCGTGCAGTCGAGCGGGCGCACGCTCTCAGGCGGTCTTGACCCAGCGGCACTGCATATGCCAAAGAAATTTTTCGGTGCGGCCAGAAATATGCGGGAGGGCGGAAGTTTAACCATTCTTGCCACTGCGCTTGTGGAGACTGGCAGCCGTATGGATGATGTGGTGTTTGAGGAGTTTAAGGGGACGGGCAATATGGAGCTGGTGCTTGATCGCAATCTCTCAGAACGCCGTATTTTTCCTGCTATTGATCTGCCGCGCTCAAGCACAAGGAGGGAGGATCTTTTGCTGAATCAGGGAGAGATCGAGGCGAATATCTTAATGCGCCGCGCGTTTAATGGAATGAAGCAGGATGAGGCAGTGGAGCGCATTATCCAGATGTTTTCCACCACAAAAAATAATGCTGAATTTATCGAAATGATAAAAAAGACAAAATTTGCGTATTAGGACTTGCCAACAAAGAAAAGCTGTGGTATAATAAGCAAGCTGTTTAAAAAATCATGTGTATCGGTTAGAAATCGCTGCACACAAGGATGATGAGAGGTGAAAAAATGAAAGAGTCTATTCAGCCGAAATATTATCAGGCAAAAGTTACTTGCAACTGTGGAAATGAGTTTGTGACTGGTTCCACAAAGCCGGAAATCCATGTGGAAGTTTGTTCCAAATGCCATTCCTTTTATACTGGCCAGCAGAAAGCGGCAGCCGCACGCGGGGCGATTGATAAGTTTAAC
>CAJUCG010000199.1 GCA_910585065.1 uncultured Lachnospiraceae bacterium | reverse complement strand
AAGGGGGAATATGTGCGCCAGGTTATGGCGGATGATACGATCTCGGAGGAAGATAAGAAAATTATTATTCGCTATGGGCTGCAGGCCATTTCGGGGGAGGAGGTAGAATAGGCATGAAATTTATTTTCTGCCATATTGAAAATTTTGGAAAGCTCTCTGATCTTTCTTTTGAATTTACGGAGGGAACCAATGTGATATGCGAGGGGAACGGCTGGGGAAAAAGCACGTTCGCCGCATTTATCCGGGCGATGTTTTACGGGTTAGAGGGCGATCGGAAAAAAAATCCATTGGAGAGTGAGCGCAAAAAATATAAGCCCTGGCAGGGTGGGGTATTTGGCGGTCAGCTTGTCTTTGAGATAAAGGGAAAGCAGTATGAGATCTCCCGGATCTTTTATGACAGGGAGCAGAGTGATGAATTTGAACTGCGCGATGTAAATACAAACCTGCCCTCGAAGGACTACAGCAAAAAGATCGGGGAGGAAATTTTTCAGATTGATCGGGAATCCTTTTTGCGCACAGTGTTTCTCGGACAAAATGACTGTGAAACTTCAACTACAGATAATATCAATGCCCGAATTGGAAATTTGGCGGACGGGGCAAATGAATTAAATAATTTTGATACAGCGAATGCCAAACTCTCTGAAATTTTAAGTGCGCTGACTCCCTCCCGCGCGTCGGGTTCACTGGCAAAGCGCAGGGAGGAGATTGCCCAGTGCGAGAGAATTGTTAAAGAGGGAGAGGGATTGTCCGAACAGGTGGAACTCTGCCAGGAGAAGATGCGCGAACAGGAAGAAATTTACAGCACGCTCAAAAATGGGCTAAAAGATGCGGGGCGGCTCTCGGCGGGATTTGCAGGAAAAGCGGAGTGGCTGCGCTTAAAAAATGAAGTGGAGAAAAGAAGGGGGGAGGGGGAGACGGTCGCCGCCAGATTCCCTGGGAAAATTCCTGATCTTTTGGAGGTAAAGGAACAGATTGCAAAATGTACGGAATTAGCGAAAGCTTATGAGAGACTGTCAATGTACCAACTAAGTCCTGAAGAGGAGAAACAGTTTTCTTTTCTCACGGATGTTTTCTGGGATGATGTGCCAAGCACACAGGAGTTAGATGCCAAAATAAAAGAAGCGGCTGAACTCACCAAATTATACCGTGAATGCAGCGCGGGACAGATGAGTGCGAAGGAGAGGGAGCGGCAAAATGAGCTGGCAGCACATTTTTCAGATGATAGTAAAAATGCTGCATCGATCGCCGCAGATTGGGCAAAATGTTGTCAAAAAAGGGCAGCACTCTCCTCCAATCAAGAGATGTTAGCTGCCGTGCAGGAGTCCGTTGTGCCGCCAGCACCCAAAACAAAAACCTATTCCTTTCTTTTTGCTGCGGGGATTCTTCTTGCTGCGGTCGGTATTGTAGCTGCTGCCATGTACTCATCTTTACCGGGAATTGTGGCTGCGGTGCTGGGGATCGGAATGACAGCAGTAAGCATTCAGAAAAAGGTAGCATTGCAGATGGCAGAAGATCTGGGAGAGAAGCTCAGTAGTTTCCAAAAAATTCCAGATGAATTCTGGGATAATCTGGATAGTTCCTGCCCGGTTCCGGATGAGTTTTCCGGCGAGGAGTGTGTAAAAAAAGCACCCTCACGAAAAATGTCCGATATGCAGCAGGGAGGAGAGAAATCTTCTTCTAAGATGGAAATTTTACAGCATACACTTGCGCAGGACGAGGTATTTATCAGGGAGACACAAAAGCGGACAGCCGCTTATTTAAAGGCGCATGGCAGAACATTTGAGAGGTTGAGTGAGCGGGGGGTGACGCTGGCTTTACAGGAAATTATGGCGGAGTCCGCCGAGTATGAATCGCTTAGGAAAAAGGCACGAAATACGGGGGGAGCGATGACACAGCAGATCTCAAAGCTTCAAAATAGTATTGGAAGCTTTTTGGGAAGGTATGGGATCTCGTCACCACAGACACATTTTACAGATGAATTGTACTCCTTAAAGGAGCGCGCACTTACCTATATCGCGCTGGCGGATAAGCACAAAAAATTTGAGAAGGCACAGGCGGGCTACGAGCAGATTCGCTCAGGGATCGCCGCATTTTATGAGGAGTACGAAATTGAGCCGGAGAGAAATATTACCTTGCAGCTCAACCATATTCTTGATGCGGTGTACGATTATGCAAATGCTGTAGAGGCATTTAACCACGCAATGGATGAATTGCAGCAATTTGAGGAAAAGAATGATACCTCCCTCTATTCTTTAGGGAGCATAGATCCGCAGTCCGGGGAGGAAACAATTTCACTTCTCGCGCTAAATGAGGAGATGGAGCGGGCGAGGGATGAGCGGGCGAAATCGCAGAAAATATTTGAGGACTTGGAAGAACAGTACGGGATATGGGAGGAAAACCGCATAAGGCTTGCGCAGCTAAAAGAACTTCAGGACGAACAGCAGAAAAAATACGATCTGGTGCTTTTGGCAAAGGAGAAACTCACGCAGGCAAAGGAGGCGATGACATCAAAATATGCCACCCCGATTCTTCGCGCCTTTGTCCCCTATTACGAGATGATTACCGGAATGTCTGCCACACAGTTTCGCGTCAATGCCAATGCGCAGCTCTCAATAAACGAGTGCGGAAAACAGCGCGAGGTTAGCGCGCTAAGTCTTGGATGGCGCGATCTAATCGGGATCTGCCTGCGGGTTGCCTTTGTGGATATTATGTATCAACAGGAAATTCCAGTGCTGATTATGGACGATCCATTTACCAATTTGGACGATGAGAAGATTGCCGCAGGAAAGGAATTCCTTACGGCAATCGCGAAAAAATATCAGATTATTTATTTTACTTGCAGCAGTGCGAGAAGCTGAAAAATAGAAAGTTTTAATCCTCTGTTAGGTACTTTACTTCATATGCCTCCCAGGGCGCGGGAATCTCAAGTTTTTTTATCATTTCTTCCAGGACATCCTCCGGGATATGCCGCGCCCTGGTGCGGTTACGCGCAAGCAGTTCCTGATAGGGAACTTCCAGATATAAAATATGCACGCGCGCACCATAACTAGAAAATAATGTAATAAGTTTTCTGCGCGTTTCCCGTACAATATTTGTGGCATTCCAGAAGAAGGACTGTCTTTTTATAAGAAAGCCTTTTGCCCGCTCTAGCGCGATGCGGGCGATTTTACCAGAATCCTTTGCGGGAGGAATTCCCATCTCCTCCCGGATCTGATCGAGGGAGATCATGGGAATTTTGCCGCCGTTTTTTTCAATCCAGCTATCTTTTCCCGCAAGTGGAAGTCCGGAGAGCAAGAATACATCAAATTCTGTATTATCAAAAAGTTTGGTTCCCTGCCACAGATCATCCCGCATAAAAAAGCTGGCTTTCGTGTACGGGTTTGCAAAAGAATAGGGATGTTCCCAGACTCCAAGTTCTTTCGCATACTCCGCAAACCATTCCACATATTCAGTAAATTCCTTTGGATTTTCTGTCCGTCTACCGCGCACATCCGCATAGGATAACTGATATAAAAACCACAGAGGAACACTCTCTGCTGCCCTTAGCAAATCCACCTCCGGTCTTCGTTTTTTCCAGAACCACACAGGCAGACCATGGCGGCGGATGGCATTTGCCACAAGTTCTCTCTGGGAGAAGGTCAAACCAAAACGGGGAGCTTGTCGGTAAGCGAATGCACGAAATATCTTTGCCCCAACTGCGGTATGGTTTGGGGATACGAAGTTTCCGTTCTCGCTGCGCGTACAGGTTTTCTTGCCAATATCATGGAAGGCGGCGGCTAAAAATAAAAGAGCCCATTCCTGATATGATCTTTCTGCTGTTTCCAGCTTTAAATTTTTTTGCTCGAATTCCTGCCGCACTACTTCGCAGACCATTTCGGTATGGCAGTATACATCCCCCTCTGCATGATATGCGGGATTTTGGGGAACCTGTTTTAGGGCGGAGAGTTCAGAAAAAGAGTCCACAAGCTTGGCAAAAGAAAAACCGTCCTTGCAGATGGTATCAAGGATTGTTTTACTCATTCCCACCCGCCCCTTCCCCCGCATCAAAAAGATCGATGCCTTCCGCCAAAAGATTGGCAACTAGCGGGCGTTTCATCCAATGAGTCTGTGAGTCGAGGATGGTGTTAAGAAAGGAGCCCCGCACATATTTTAATCGGTCGGTCACATAATCTTTGTCCTCAACTTTAATGTAAATTCCCTCCATAATCCCGCTAAGATCGGTCTGTGCCAGTGCCAGATCTGGCTTTGCACCGCCCTTTCTGCACTGCATAAGGAAATTTTCCTCCCGGTTCTTAGAGATAAAGGGGCTTTTGTCAATAAAGTCTGCAATTTCTGCCACGCTCTGAAAATACCCCTGCGCCAGCACGCGCACGGAGCGGATAAATGGAGCATTTTTTAGGAAATCTCTCCGTTTTTTTGTGGAGAAAAATTTGCCCTCTCCCCGGTCAAAAATATCAAATTCCATAAAATAATGCGGAAGTCTATCGTAAAATACGGTGTGTTTTGCATACAGCCATTCGCCGTAGAGTACATACCGATCGCAAAGCAGAGCGCGAAGCTGTGCCTCAAAACAGCCTGCCCAGAGTTTAAACAGATCGAACTGACGTTCTCCATAGCCGCCAGTAAGATAATGCCCGCGGCTTTGCAACAGCATTTGCCCCTTTGAGGTAAAACTAATTCCGCAGTTTGCGCCGTCAACTTTTTCTTCCAAAACCAGGTATTTTCCAGCAATTTCTTCAAATCCTGCACATATTAAATCTTCGTCCCCCACCTGTTCCTTAGAACCCTCAAGATGTCTGGTGCTGGGATATTTTAAAATCTCATCCATGATTATTCCTCCATTAAAAAATATTCTAATATTTTCTTTTAGAAAATTTTTCAGCCAGAAAAAATCTATTGGAAAAAATTCCTATATAAAGTAGAAGGGATAAGAGGCTTAAACTTAGGGGAGAGCATGGGATTGGCATTTTATCCGTGCAAAGATAGCAAAAAAAACCATGCGAAGTAAATCCTCGCACGGCATAGAATATTTAACCGCAGAGGAAGCCCCACTTATTATAAAAGCACTTATCTCCTTATTCTGACTGAAAAAAAGATACAAAAACTACAGCTCCGGCAAAAATACAAAACCGGTGCTTTGTTTTAAAATTTTTTGTCAGAATTCGGATTACATGGGGTCCTCCAATCAGCAGCAGATATTTACTGTATTTTAATCACAGTGCAGCGTGGCAGTCCATGCGGCTGCACGATAAAGAAGGCTGAAATTATCCTTCCGCAGTTTTCTTTTTTTAGAATAGCACCACGGATAGAAATTGTCAAATAGAAAATTTGATGTAGAAAATTTTTGATTTAGCCGTCTTTTAGTAAATGATCAAACAGGATTTGACAAAGATGAAATAGAATGCTATATTTGATTTAGATAAAAAATGAGTAAGCATATCCTAGTTTGTGCCAGATAAAGAGGGAGCTGCTTATTTGACAGGGAGAACTTAAAAATGAGTATGAATTTGAATTTTTGGAGATACAGGGAAAATGCCGCCCACGATCATATGGCAGTATATCAAACGGTATGTTGTGATGGAAACTTGATGGAAGAGTTGGAAAATTTGCCAATAGATCAAATTTTAAAGCAAATTTTTGCTGTCTTTTCTGACTGGACTATTCAAGATCTTGGGAGGGATTTTGAAAAAGAAGGATGTGGGGCATTTCAGATTTTTACAACTCCGCAGATCGTGAGATTTGATTGCTATGGTATGCAGGAAAAGGATCTGAATGCTCTAATAGATATTTTAATAGATTTGGTTGTCCTCTGTATGATCCACAAATATCTGCAAGGTTTGATTCCTGGACGGATAAATAGCAAAGTGAAAGTGAATGCTGCTGTATTTGTTATGCAAATAAAATTTTTAATTAAGGGGGCATTAAAAAGGAGCTAACATGGTAACAAGATTAAAATATGGAAACACAAACACATATTTTGTGCGTGGCTCAAGTGGTGGTTTGTTAATTGACACAGATTATGCCGGAACTTTGTCCGCTTTCTATAAAGCCTTAAAGAAAAATAATGTATCTGCCACCGATATAACCTATATTTTGGCAACGCATTATCATCCAGATCATATTGGACTGGTTAGCGAACTTACAGAAATTGGGATAAAGCTGCTGCTTATTGATACCCAATATCAATATGTGCATTTTGCTGATAATATATTTAAGAGGGAAAAGCATCTGCACTATCAGCCCATATGTGAAAAAAATGCTGTGATAATTACCTGCAAAGAGAGCAGAAATTTTCTTTCCAATATGGGAGTTGCAGGGGAAATTATTCCAACAATAAGCCATAGCAAGGACAGTATATCAGTTATTTTAGATAATGGAGAATGTATGGTCGGCGACTTAGAACCTGTAGAATATCTCGCTGCTTATAAAGATAATTTTGTTTTACAAGAAGACTGGAAAAGGATAATGAGTTATAATCCAAAAGTAATATATTATGCTCATGCCA
>CAJUCG010000198.1 GCA_910585065.1 uncultured Lachnospiraceae bacterium | reverse complement strand
ACTAGCCCTTCCCTTACATCTTCCATCATCCGCTCAAATCCATCACGCTTAAAATTTACTCCAGTTTCCCCATTATCTACATATACAGAAAAAAGTGAAAAACAAGCCTTTCCCTCAATAAAGCTTCGCAGTAATAATTCCTGTGTCTCTGCTGTGTCACTGCCTTTGTGTCCACCATCAAGAACTGATAAACGAACATAGAGAGCTACATGATAAATTTTTTGTATGGAATTTTTTTCCAAGTTTTTCTCCGCAGCATTATTTTTCACTTCCATCCCCTGTGAAAATTCCCTTTTTTGTATTCTGCTGATCCTTGCCATATCAGCAACCTCCTTTTAGGATCTCCGTTTTTACGGCAGTTTTTGCCCCAATAATTCCACCCTAAATTTAAACTGGATATGGATTTTCTTTCCCCCATAAACTTCAATCCTCTGAATTAGTGCAACCGTTAGCTTTCTGGTTAATCCGTCAATATTTTTATATTCCTTAAAATAGGAAATCCACTGCTGTTCCCCTGTATTTTCTTTTGTCAAATGCTCAATCTCTACATTCAAGTTTTGGATGGCTTCCTCCGCCTCCAAAATCCGCATATCATACCGCTCTCCAAATGCAATATAATCCTCACTGGATAATAGTCCATCGGTATAATCCTCTTGCAACCTTATTTTATAGTGCTGATATCTCTCAATTTCCTGCCGCTTTGCCTGTATCTTTGCTTCTGCCTTTTTCATCTCGCGGGAAGTATAGGGAAGTTCTGCGATCTGCTTCAGTATATCTTCGATATCAAGCACCGCCGCAATATACCCCTTTAATGCGGCAAGCACCGCACCTTCCAATGCCCTATCCCGGATGCTGTGACTCATCCTGCATCCTTCCCGATTCTTATATCCGGAACAGATATAATAAATATATGGTTTATTAGCATAAGAATTATTTTTCCGCACCATACTCCTTCCACAATCCCCGCAATATAAAAGCCCCGAAAGGGGGTAAGTGCAATTTTGGCTTGGCGCAGTGCGCGTATCTGCCAAAAGAAGTTTTTCCACACTTTCAAAAATTTCTTTGCTAACAATTGCCTCATGGCTATTTGGAACACTCACCCACTGCTTCTCTGGCACATCAAACAATTTTCTAACTTTATAATTTGGTGTGCTTCGCTTTCCCTGAACCAAAGTGCCAATATACGCGGGATTTTTTAAAATGCGAAACACGGCAACCGCTGTCCAGCGCGACTTGTCCTTCTGCTTAAATGTCGTAAAATAGCGGCTTCCTTTTGAATGCTTATACTCTAGGGGGGACAAAACCCCCTGCCTATTCAGCCAGTTTGCGATCGCCTGCGCGGAAAAACCATCCAATTTTCGCTTAAAAATCTCACACACAATGGCAGCCGCCTCCTCGTCCACCACAAGCTGATTTTTATTTTTTTCATCCTTTTTATAGCCATAGACGGCAAAAGGCGCGATACACTCCCCCCTCTCGCGCTTGATTGCAAGATGGCTGCGGATTTTGATGGAAATGTCCCGGCAGTAAGTATCATTGATTAAATTCTTTACTGGAATAATTAAATTTTCTGAGGAAGTTCTTGCTCTGGCACTGTCATAATTATCATTTACGGAAATAAAGCGCACCCCCATAAATGGAAAAATCTTTTCGATATACTTTCCTGTTTCGATAAAATTTCTGCCAAGCCGGGAAAAATCTTTTACAATAATACAATTAATTTCTTTATTTTTGACTGATTCCATCATCTGCTGGAAATCTGGACGGTTATAGTCCACACCCGAATAGCCATCATCCACCCTCACCTTATGCAAGTGAATCTCCGGATGCTTAGAGAGAAATGCCAGCAATAAATCCCGCTGGTTGGCAATACTTTCGCTCTCCGCCCCATCGCCGTCCTCACGCGATAATCTAAGATAAAAATCTGCATTATATTGGTAAAGATTCTCACTATATTGATGGGGTTCCTTATTATATTTCTTGTCTGGTTCCATATGATAAATTCCCTGCAATAAACTCTCTATAATAAATTCTCTATGATAAATACTTAGCTTATTTACAATGTTTCCAGATAATACCCCATCTGTTCCTCAAATGTTGCACCATCCTCGGCAAATCCAACGCTGACTGCCACATTGCCTACACGGAAGCAATATGGATTCTTTACCTGCTGGATAAATTCTGCGATACGCTGTGTTCTTGGCAGATTCTGATCGAGCTTTATCTCGCGAATATCCACCAGACTATCCAGATCGACTTCCCGCACATCCACCTGTTTTAATGTTTCAAGATCAAGCTGCGATAGATCAACTTCAAGTTGTGATAGATCAATATCCATGGTCTCTTTCCCTTGTCCTTTTTTATCATATATATGATCGCTCATGCTTGTCCTATACCACGAGGATGGATATATCTGATTTTTAATAAATTTTTGCTAAGTCCATGGGAAGAAATAGAGAAGGCAGCAAACAAAAAACAAGAATTTAAGTGATTATTGCATAATTATTTTTAGAAAATGTGGGGAAATAAAGAAAAATAAAAGTCATTTATATAAAAATTTATAGAAATAAATTGGAAATAAATTATTCGTTTTTAACTGAACAGGCAATTTTTTTCTTTGAATAATGGAGTTTAACCGGAAATATATTATAGCAAATGCAATCTAACAAATACGTATTTTAAATCAATTCCACGCTCAATTACTTTGAATTCTATTGAAAACTTATAGAACAATTCAAACCTGAAATAAAAGACTGTGATATTGAAAAATGTCGAATAAAACAAAAAAGGCAGCCACATAAAAGCGGCTGCCAAACCTAATTTTTTATGTAATTGTAAGCTGTTAATGGTCTAACCTTACCTTCTGCCACCGCTTTGGGATGTTCTCCATATGGTGATTTTCCATAAGTCTTCGCACTCTCCATCAGTTGATCTTTATCCGTAAAACCATTGATATAAGCAATTTCTTCCTGGGCAGAAATCACAATTTCCTGGCGGGTTCGGATCGTTTCCACAAAATTTGCTGCCAGAGGCAAACTGCTTCATTATTTACTTCTTTTCCAGGATATTATCATAAATTTCTTTGAATCCCTGACAGTTTTTAAACAGGTGTTCAGCAATAACTTCCATCAATTCAAAATCATTTTCATGATCAAGATCCAAAACCCCTGTATCATACATCTCTACTATCTCACAATAGCCATCAAGTACCCCTTTCCCTGATTTCAAGTACTCTGGTTTATATGCATAAATTGAAGCATTCATATCAAATATCTCTGGAGCTTGCTGCCTTGCGGTAAAGTTTGATTCAATTACTTTCTTAACTCCCTGCCCTGTACGTTTTACCTGATTAAAATATGGATTTCTTCTCGCAGTAGTAACCGTAGTTGTTACATCTATATTTTTTTCCTTTTGAACCTCAATTACCTTCTCCAAGTCATCCACCGTTCTTAGTGGCGAAGTAAGATCAAGATCTACCACCATATCATAATGGATAAATTTCCTCTCTTCCATATTTGATAAACAATCATTAATTACTGAGATTTTCCCTATTGTATCACCAGCAAGACTTTCGTCCCGCTCAATTTTTTCAACAGTGCGCATCCCATTATCTGCTACTAGATTAAGAAGTTCAGCACTGTCAGAATTAACAACAATATCTGCATCAATCTCCGGATGCCTGTCCAAATAAAGATCAATAGTTGATACGGTAAAATGTGCAAGATACTTCCCGCAAAATATGCGTAAATTTTTATTCTTAATTCCCTTTGACCCTGCTCTGCCACAGATCGTAAATAATATTCTCATTTTTCCCCTCCCATCTCCAAACATGAGATTTTATTTTTTATGTGATTCTAATGGATAAAACATTATATTTCTTATACTTTTCCACAATTCTAGCCCTTAAATTCTCCCCTGTGTTAATTCCAGAACCTTTATTCCATGAATATAACTGTTTACTGATGTGACGGGATTGTTTATTTGATCGATAAAATACTCTAATTCCCTTCGTTGAAAATCATCCCGTTCTTCATGAAAATCGATTGTCCTGCCCGATATTAAAAATGAAATTCTATTGTTCACTATATCGCCAATAATCGTATCATCCCTCGTAAAAAGTTCAATTGTTCTAATCGTCTTTCTTCCAAAATAATCCAAATGTAATTCCACAATCTTATCCAAATATTCTGCAAAATATATTGCATAATCATCACTGTCAATTTCCAAATCAGATTTTTTTCCTATCATACTCTCTACTTTCTTTGGCCATCCAAAAAGATAGGTTAAATAATCCCATTCATGAATAAGATCAATACTCACTCCCCCACCCATATCTTTGTGCGCACTATATGTTTGTCGATAATCTTGACCTTTACGCCAATCTGGAAGATAACTGGAAGAGATACTACGGACAGAAATTATTTCATTCGCTGGAATATAATTTTTAATATACTGTATTACTGCATTGTAACGCAACGGACAGGCAACATAATAGACACTATCCGGGCGCAGTTCAAGTCCTTTTGCTGCTTCAAGCTGCGTTAGCGATACCACAGGTTTTTCAATAAAAAAATTCTTTCCTTTATTGTGAAATTGTTTCAGTGTATCAAGATGCCTCTCTGTTGGATTTGTTATAAAAATCACATTATAATCACAGGGAACGCTCAATAACTCAGTGTATTCTTTCTGAATCCCACTCACGGGAACAGCACCTGAAGTTCTCCGAAAAGCATCAATTGTTATGGATAATCCTCTCTTTTTTGCAATTATGTGAAGATTACGGATATGTCTTTTTGCGATTGAACCAATACCAACAAACAGTATTTTTAATGTATCCATTTTTATTATGCTCCCAAAATATCAATCAGATCTAAAATCTCCTGATCTTGTTTGAATCCATAGAGGGGAGTCTTTCCCTTCAATACCACATCAAAAAATTCTCTGATCTCATTTTTATACGCATTTTCTACTACAAAGGAAGAATATCCTTCCATATGTTCTGTTTGTTCCGCCAAACTAACTGGCATGAGTTTCTTTGATGTGGAATCGAACTCGCGGATACTTTCCGGTGTTCCCTCCCATGAAAGATAGCTGCCTTCAGCATATACTTCAAGTTTTCTAACTGCAACAGGGGAAACAACATCAACAATAAGCATTCCCTTGTTTCCATTTTTATGGGTAAATTGAATCATATAATTATCATCAAATCCAATATTTAACCCTGTCATTTTATCAGAGATCACACTTGATTTTACAATATTTCCAAATGTAGCAGTCAGCCATGGCAGCTCAATTGCCATAATTTCACGGCAACCATTTGTCCGCCCATCTCCAATAAAGAAATCCTTATAATTCTCCCACGGATGCCAGTCGGGAAGATATTGTCCAATATGATAAATATAATTCCAACTCTTATTTTCCATAATTTTTGATCTTATGTATTTGATCTCTTCCCGATAAAAAAATGTAGAGGAAAGGAATAAGGCGCAGCCATTTTCTTTTGCTCTCTGCATATTTTCTGTATATCCCGTATCGATAAGATTAAGTTCGGTGAAAATATGCCATTTTCTTAAAAGACAGTCCTTTATTATCGAAGCGTGGGATAAAGGGGAGGTGCAGATAAAAGCACAATCTATTTTGAGGTCAATATCTTGTATTGAAGGAAAAGTGTCTATATTGAATTTTTCTTCTGCCTCAGCTCTTCGATCCTCTCTTCCATCAACTCCAATAATAAAATAATCCGGATACATCTCCCTGATCAGACGGATTCTTCTTTTTCCCATTGAACCGAGACCAATCACTGCAATATTCATACTATGCACACCTCACTCCTCCTATTATCATTATACCTATCATTTTATATTAGGTCGATCTTGATCTGCATCTGCCTTAAAAAATATGACTTTTTTGTCTTCTCCAACTGTCTTATATGCATAATCCAAGTCAATATTTTCTTTTACAAAAGGTTCAAAATAATTAGGTAAAATTACTTCTGGAAAATCCTTTCTTCTCTTAAATCCTGCATCTTTCAACTCTTTATCTTTTAATCCAACTTCCATAAAATCAATATACTCATATCCCCGTTCTTCCATTAAAGCAATCAATTGGTTTGATATCCCAGAAAGTGCAGTTACACTCCCTATAAAATCAACAATTCTTACGCATTTATTTTCAGAATCCCCACAGACACGCATAATTATTATCGCAATCACCTTTTCTTTATCCTTTATTGCATAAAAGAAATATTGATATATTGGATGATGAAAAAAACGATTTACATAATAATTTTTAGATTTATAATTACTTAATTCTTCAAATATCTTTGCATCATCCGGTAATTTTTCAAACATTTCTTTACTGAATTTTTCCAGAATAAACAGGTCTTCTACTCGTTCTTTTTTCTCGCAGGTAAAAATTTCTAAACCGGAAGATAAAACGTATTTTCCATTTGGATTTGGGAAAAAATACTGCTCAATTTTTCCTGTTTCAAAATTCCAATGTTTATAAATACTTAATGCTTTCTCGCTTATCCCTA
>CAJUCG010000197.1 GCA_910585065.1 uncultured Lachnospiraceae bacterium | reverse complement strand
CGAACTTCTGGAAGATAAATTTATTTCCTGCAATGTGATTCGCAACAGCACTTACTACGAGATTACCGCATTGGGTGGCGAATCACTCTCCTTTTTTTACAATAAGATCTCCGAACCTATTAGAGAGGATATCGATAATTTTCTTAAAATGAACAAGTACAGTATGCGTGAGGAAAATTCCATCCGCGCGGAATACTACCGCTCTAAAAGGAACGAATACATTGCCTCTCTAAAAATTTTGGAACGCAATAATCCGATTATTGATGTCCGCCTTTCCATTCCCTCGGAGGCAGAAGCCGAAACCATCTGTAATAACTGGTCGAAAAAAAGTTCTGAGATCTACGCCCATATTTTTTCCGCGCTGATAGGGGATGCCGACTAATGTCGGCATCTTTTTCGCCCTGCTCAAATCTGTGCATCGATATACGCCCAGATTTCCTCCCGCCCCTGCTTTGTCAGAGCTGAAAACGGAATAATCTTAATTTTTTCTCCTGCATCAAGTGCTGTTCGAATAAGTTTCAACTGCCGGTCTTTCTGGCTGCGATTAATCTTGTCAAGCTTTGTCGCGATAATCACTGGCTCATAACCCTGATATACAATCCATTGATACATTTCCTTATCGTTTACCGTTGGCTCGTGGCGGATATCCACCAGAAGAAAGATCTTTTTCAACTGCCTCGATCCCTTCAGATACCGCTCAATCATTGCTCCCCATTTTGCCTTGATTTCCTGTGAGACTTTCGCATAGCCGTAACCGGGCAGATCCACAAAATATAATTCGCGCTCAATATTATAAAAATTGATGGTCTGCGTCTTGCCCGGCTGCGAGGAAGTCCTTGCATAGGACTTGCGAAACATCAGTGCATTGATCAGGGAAGATTTTCCCACATTGGATTTTCCAGCAAATGCGAATTCCGGCAGTTCATTCTCCGGCAGACTGCTTGTAATGCCGCAGATTGTTTCCAATTCTACATAATTTATATTCTGCCTTATTTTCTTTTCCTCTTCCATATAAATTTCTCCCTATATTCTTTTAACTTTTCCACCATGATAATTATTTTTAACATTTTTATCAGGGCAATTCCTGTTTCAACAATTATCTGTTTTTTCAATATGAGATGGAAAAAAGCTGGAGCAAAATACCATCGCTATTTGCTCCAGCTTTTTTCTGCCCTATGCCCCTTATGCGATAAAGGCTTCCCTGATTACCTCTTCCATTGTCTCCACAAAGACCACGCGCAATCCATCCGTAATCTCCGCCTCAAGCTCCTTTACATCGCCCTCATTCTTTTTTGGCACAAGTACCAGAGAGATCTCTGCCATCTTCGCCGCCAAAAGTTTTTCCTTTACGCCGCCGATCGGCAGTACCCGCCCCCGCAGGGTCACTTCACCCGTCATCGCCAAATCCGCCCGAATTTTCCTTCCTGTCACAGCGGAGAGTACCGCAGTGCCAAGCGCGATCCCCGCAGAAGGACCATCCTTTGGCACCGCACCCTCTGGAATATGCAAATGCATATCATGTTTTTCAAAATAATCGTCCGGCACTTTGTAACCCTGTGCCACCGAGCGCACATAACTGATTGCGGTTTGCGCTGACTCCTTCATCACATCGCCAAGCTGTCCGGTCAATTCAATCTTGCCCTTGCCCGGCATGGTATTAATCTCAATGGAGAGCGTATCGCCACCCGCAGAAGTCACAGCAAGCCCGCGAACAATACCAACCGCATCTTTCCGGTTTTTCTTTTCTTTTTCACGCTTTACTGCGCCCAAAAATTTGGTCAGATTCTTTTCTGTAATGCGCACCTTTTCTACAGAATCATCCTGTGCCATCAAAAGCACGGTCTTTCGCATACACTCACCAATGCGCCGCTCTAGGGAACGCACTCCCGCCTCCGCAGTATAGCCGGAAATAATCTTATCGATCGCTTTGTCCGTAATGGCAAATCTTTTTTTATCCAGACCATTTTTCACCAACTGCTTTCGGATCAAATGTTCTTTGGCGATATGACGTTTCTCCGTTGCCGTATAGGAATTTACCTCGATGATCTCCATGCGGTCAAGCAGAGGAGCCGGGATGGTCTGCGTTGTATTTGCCGTTGCAATAAAAAGTACCTTTGAGAGATCAACCGGAAGTTCTACATAGTGATCGACAAATTTTGAATTCTGCTCCCCGTCAAGCACTTCCAACATTGCCGATGCGGGATCGCCCTTGTAATCACTTGCCATCTTGTCAATCTCGTCCAAAAGCATCAGTGGATTTTTTACCCCCGCCGTTTTTAATCCAGCAATAATACGCCCTGGCAGTGCCCCGACATAGGTTCTGCGATGTCCGCGAATCTCCGCTTCATCCCGCACACCGCCCAGACAGATCCGGACATATTTTTTGTTTAGTGCCTTTGCCACAGAGCGCGCCACGGAAGTTTTGCCTGTGCCAGGAGGTCCCACCAGACAGATGATCGGCGCGTCCGCCTGATGTGTTGCTGCGCGGACGGCCAAAAACTCTAATACCCGTTCCTTGACCTTTTTTAGTCCGTAGTGATCTTCCTCCAACACACGCCTTGCATTGCGAATATCTTCATTGTCCTCACTTATTTTATCCCATGGCAATGCCAAGAGGGTTTCCAAATATCCGCGTGATACCGCACTTTCCGAGACAGAGCCATTCACCGCACGAAAACGTCTGATCTCTTGGCGTATACCCTCTTTGATCTCGTCACTTGCCTCAAGTTCCTCGCACTGTGCCGCAAATTTATCCGCATCGGCAAGCTGGTTTGTGTCCCCTAACTCCTCCTGGATCACCTTGAGCTGCTCACGCAGCATATATTCGCGCTGGTTTTTGTCAATATGTGCCTTTACCATCTCCTGTATCCCCTTTTGGATACGGATCACATTGACCTCATTTGCTAATACCACCGCTTCCGCCTTAAACTGCCCAATCAGCCCAAAGCCTGCCAAAATCATTTCTTTTTCCGGCACGGAAAGCGGCAGCTGCACCGGAAGCTGCTCAACTAATTTTTCCAGGCTTGTGGTTTCCATTAGGTTTTTTAACACCTCACGGCTAAGCCTTACATTTTCATTTCCATAATTTTGCAGCAATTCCTTTAAGCTGCGCAGCATCGCTTCCTTCTCGGTTTTTGTCGGCTCCTCGCCCTCCGGCATACGCATCGCTTCTGCGATAAAATATTCACCGCCGTCCGTCATGGACAAAAACTGCGCTCGGTACTCGCCGACAGCCAGCACACGAATCACATTTTCCGGCAGCTTGATTAGTTGCCGGATCACCGTCACCGTGCCATAGGAGTACAGGGTCGGTAACATGGATTCTGACTCCTGATCCTCCCCCCGCACATCCTGCTGCGTCACTACAAAAACGCGCTGCTCCTGCCGCATCGCCGTCTCCACCGCAGCAATGCTCTTCTTTTTTCGGATATCAAAATGAATCATCATCCCGGGCATCACGACAATGTTGCGCAGCGTTACAAGCGGCATCGCCACAATTTCATTCTTTCCCGTTTCCTCCATAACCGCATACCTTTCTTACTACGCAATCTCCCCCGTACTATGCTTTGCGGAACGCTTGCGCACCTGCTTTTTCGTCTGACCACCCTCCACGCGGATAAGCCTTGGCTGCTCCTTTCCTTCCGCTGCCTCCTTTGTGACAATACATTTAACTACGTCCGGATCTGTCGGAATAGTGAACATTGAATCCATCATCACGGACTCCACAATGGCGCGCAGCCCTCTTGCCCCAGTCTTTCGCTCAAACGAACGCTTCGCGATTGCCTCCAATGCCTCCGGTGTAAATTCGAGTTCCACGCCGTCAAGTTCAAACAGCTTTTTATATTGTCTTGCCAGCGCGTTTCTCGGCTCAGAGAGAATGCGCACAAGAGATTTCTCATCGAGCAAATCCATCGCTGTCACTACCGGCACACGCCCGACAAATTCCGGAATCATACCGAATTTAATCAGATCCTGCGGCAGTACCTGGCGCAGCAATACTCCGATATCCTTCTTTTGCCCCACTGTGACATCCCCGTTAAAACCGATGGTTTTTTGTCCCACTCTCGACTCAATAATCTTTTCCAGCCCGTCAAATGCACCGCCGCAGATAAAGAGAATATTCGTGGTATCAATCTGCAAAAATTCCTGGTGCGGATGCTTTCTTCCGCCCTGCGGCGGAACCGAGGCAACTGTGCCTTCTAAGATTTTTAAAAGTGCCTGCTGTACGCCCTCGCCCGAAACATCGCGGGTAATTGAGGTATTCTCCGATTTTCTGGTGATCTTGTCAATCTCATCAATATAGATAATGCCGTACTGTGCGCGATCAATTTCATAATCTGCAGCCTGAATAATTTTTAACAGAATATTTTCCACATCCTCACCGACATATCCCGCTTCCGTAAGTGCAGTTGCATCCGCAATCGCAAAAGGCACATTCAGAATCTTTGCAAGGGTCTGCGCCAGATAAGTCTTTCCGGAACCCGTCGGTCCAATCAAAAGAATATTACTTTTTTGCAGGTCAACATCCAAGTCTCGCTCTGACAAGATCCTTTTGTAGTGATTATAAACTGAAACAGCCAGTGCGCGCTTTGCTTTATCCTGACCAATCACATACTGATCGAGGTATTCTTTGATCTCCCTAGGCTTTAAGAGATTGATCATTCCGTCCTCGTATTCCATCGCAAGCCCTTCGCTTTCCTCCTCGATAATCTCGGAGCAAACGCCGATACACTCGTCACAGATATGAATATCTTTTGGGCCTATAATCAAACGCTTTACCTGCTCTTGGCTCTTTCCACAGAACGAGCAGTACAGCATCTGATTCCCATCATTTTTTATCGCCATTTTCTGCCTCCATCTTTCCCCAACACAATTTCAAAGATCTTGCCTGTATTTTTAACCTTGGCGTTTTGTCACAATCGTATCAATAATACCGTAGTCGAGAGCTTCCTGTGCAGACATATAGTAATCGCGCTCCGTATCCGCCGCGATCGTCTCGTAGGATTTCCCGGTATTTTCGGCAAGCATCTGGTTCAATTTCTTTTTCGTCTTTAAAATATTCTCTGCCACAATCTGAATTTCTGTCGCCTGACCCTTTGCCCCGCCGGACGGCTGATGAATCATTATCTCGGCATTCGGCAGTGCCATGCGCTTTCCTTTTGTGCCGCCCGCAAGCAAAAACGCGCCCATACTGGCTGCCATACCAATGCAGATTGTGGAAACATCACTCCTGATAAACTGCATTGTATCATAGATCGCCATCCCCGCCGATACAGAACCACCCGGACTGTTAATATAGAGATTGATATCCTTGCCTGGATCCTCCGCCTCAAGAAAAAGAAGCTGCGCTATCACAATACTCGCGCTGGTATCCGTCACTTCCTCGCCCAAAAAAATAATGCGGTCTTTTAAAAGCCTGGAATAAATATCATAGGAGCGCTCGCCCCTGCTGGTTTGTTCAATTACATAAGGTACTAAACTCATTCTTCTCTTTCCTCCTATTTTGAGTTCCGCACTCGTCCTTCCCGCGCACACTACCCAGGGAGAATTTATTTCCGCAAGCGTTCATAAAATTCTCCCGTGCGCGCTTCGGACTCCTGCTGTTTTTTTAGTCCCGCAGTTGCCTTTTCAATACCAAGCCAAAAATGCGGGAATGATTTTCGGAAAAATCGCTCCCGCATCTTCTTCGCCTTTGCCATCTATACTTCCACTGCTTGCTCCGTCACAAAATCAATCGCTTTCTGCACCTTTAAATCCATAGCCAAAAGATTCTTCTCCTCTTCGCCAAGCATCTCTTTTATCTGATCCAGATCCCTATTGTAAATCTCGCTCATCCGCTTCATCTCATTCTCGATCTCCTCGTCCGAAACAGAGAGATTCTCTGCTTTGACAATCTCTTCAAGTACAAGTCTGTTTTGAATTCGCTTTAATGCCTGCGGCTCAAGCGTCTCCAAAAACTTCTCTGGGGTCATCCCCGTAAACTGTAAATACTGCTGAATATTAAGTCCCTGCATCTGCAATCTCTGGACAAACTCATCTGCCATCTGACGCTTCTGCGTCTCAACCATCGGCTGCGGAATATCCATCTGCGCGTTCTCTACAATCTTTTCGATCGCGGCATCCTCTTTCGCAGATTTTGCAGCGGCTGCCTTCTTGTCATAAATTTCTTTCTTTACGTTTTCCTTATAGGCATCAAGCGTATCGCACTCCGAAACATCCTGTGCAAAATCATCATCAAGTTCCGGAAGTTCTTTCACCTTGATCCCCTTTACTACAACTTTAAATACCGCAGGTTTGCCTGCAAGTTCCGGCGCATGATACTCCTGCGGGAAGGTAACATTTATCTCGCACTCCTCGCCGATATTTTTTCCTACAAGCTGGTCCTCGAATGTATCAATAAAGGAATGGGAACCAATTTCCAGCGCATGGTTTTCTCCTTTTCCTCCTTCAAATGCCTGCCCGTCTGCAAAGCCTTCATAATCAATGATGACAGTATCCCCATCCTGTACAGGCCGATCTGTTACTTCTACGGTAC
>CAJUCG010000196.1 GCA_910585065.1 uncultured Lachnospiraceae bacterium | reverse complement strand
CGCAGAGAAACATCTTCTACTCCGAAAAGTTCCTCGTAAATCTGCTCCACATCCATTTCTGGAAACCGGATCACTTCCCCCGTAGGCGCGTAAATGCTGTTCTCCCGCTTCTTTTTCTGCCATTTACAGCACCGGCGAAAACTATCTTTAAACTGTTTCGGCGTATAGGTCGCTCCGCGCTCTGTAAAAAATGCCGCCATCTTTTCATTCGTCTGCTCGGAATCTTCCTCAGTAAGCACATCCGCCAGTGTTCCATAGAAATCAAACACAAAATTCTTATATTTCAAATTTCGCCTCCTTTCGCACCACTTTAATACACCTTACTATTTTACTTGTTATTGGGGATTTTTGCAAGCATGAATTTTCAAACAGATTTTTGGCAAAAAAGCGGATATGCTCCGCTAAGGAAACATATCCGCCTTTTTTATCATAATATTTCTACCCCACCAAAAATAGATGTCGCCCGAATATACACTGTCGGCCACTCCGGAACATCCGCCCTCTTTGTACTGTTCTCCGCTGCACCAAACAGTGCGGTCGAAGTTAACTTAACATTCACATCATCCGGAAGATAAACCTCAACGCCGCCGAAGATAGCAGTCGCGTCGATCGTGACATCCTCCACAATAATCGCGCTGCGCAGATCAAGTTCTGAACCGCCAAATATTGCGGTTACATTCGCCCCAAAAAATTCTTCGCCCGGAAAATTTGTCTCCTTCCCGGAAAAAAATGCATTGTAGCTGCCCCGCCTTCCATTACCTGCCGCCATGCTCTCCCTTGCCACATGATTAAAATGCGCCCCATTGCCAATTACATACAGCCCATAGAGAATCAAAAGAATCGGAAGTGCAAGCTTTATCGCCCAGCCAACGCTGAACAAAGACCACTGGGAGAGCAGCAGCAAAACGCCCACGATAAGCCCCGCTCCCCATCCGGTGCGCAGTCCGTAGCGTCTGACATTACCCGCGCACGGAACAATAATAAATAATGTCCACCAACCTCTAAAAAAGATACTGATATGCCAAAAATTCAACACATTTCCCGCAATGATAATCCCTACTACAATCAGCAAAATTCCCATTAGATTTCCTGCCCTGCCCGATACTCCTTCTTTTCCGTTCATCCCTCTACCTCCATTTTAATATTTTTTATTTTCCGTTTCCGGTACAATCTCTGCTATGTCCTAAAGTATAACATCAAAACCCATAAAAAACTTTAGAGGAAGATTAGAAAGTTATTAGAATCAGAAATCTAAAAAAAATAGGCTGCCGCACCGGATAAAGCTGCGAAATACCATGCGTTCTGCACAGTCATCATCTCCTTATCCGGCACGACAGCCTAACAATATACAATATTTGCTCTATCCTAGCTGCTTCTGCCAGCAAAAAATTTAAGCTAACTTTGATTTTGCAGTCTCAACCAACGAGGTAAAGCCCGCCGCATCATTGATTGCCATTTCAGAAAGCATCTTGCGGTTGATCGTGATATCCGCAAGCTTTAATCCGTACATAAACTTGCTGTAAGAAATACCGTTCATTCTGCATGCCGCATTGATGCGGGCAATCCAGAGCTGTCTGAACTGTCTCTTTCTCTGCTTGCGCCCTGCGAAAGAAGAAGTCAATGCTCTCATAACAGACTGCTTTGCTACGCGGTACTGCTTGCTTCTGGCACCCCGGTAGCCCTTTGCCAGCTTTAATACTCTATTATGCTTTTTCTTAGCGTTCAATCCGCCTTTTACTCTTGCCATTTTCGTTTCCCTCCTTTACGCCGCATTACAGATACGGTAAAATCTTCTTCATATTCTTAACATTTGTCGAGTCGGTCATTGCCGCCTTGCGCAAATTCCTCTTGGTCTTTTGGGACTTCTTGGTTAAGATATGCTGCTTGCCAGCTTTGAATCTTTTTAATTTTCCAGTAGCGGTCTTTGAAAAACGCTTCGCTGCTGCTCTGCTCGTCTTTAATTTCGGCATGGTAATTCCTCCTTTATATGGCCTTTGCCCTTTTTATTTAACACATCCTGACTCTGTCAAAATGTCATTAACGGTATTCGCGCATTTTTAAAATATCAACGCTTCTCGCTCAGGAATATAATCATACTCCGGCCCTCCACCTTTGCAGGCTTCTCCAAAATAGCGATATCCGAAAGCTTTTCAACAAAATTGTCAAGTATCTGCCTGCTAGAATTCATATGCGCCATCTCACGGCCGCGAAATCTAAGGGATACCTTTACTTTGTCGCCCTTTGTGATAAATTTTCTCGCCTGATTCGCCTTCGTATTCAAATCATTCTCATCAATATTTGGTGAGAGACGAATTTCTTTGATCTCTGTTGTTTTCTGCTTCTTCCTCGCTTCTTTTTCCTTGCGCAGCATCTCATACTTATACTTGCCGTAATCGATAATCTTGCATACTGGCGGCTTCGCGGTCGGTGCAATCTTCACCAGATCAAGCTCCGCCTCCTGCGCCAGCTTATATGCTTCCCTCGCCGACATAATGCCTAACTGCTCTCCGTTTTCTCCGATCAGACGGATTTCTCTGTCCCTGATCTGCTCATTAATCATTAATTCGCTAATAGTCTTGCACCTCCAAAATTCCCTTCTACTTTTGGCCGCTGCGGTTTTATTTCCCCAGGCAGTCAGCCCCCAACACGCTGTAGAATTCCTCTGTATCGGCGTGCCAAAAATCGAGCAGGGGAGATTTTTTTCTCCCGCTTGCGCGCCTAAAAAAAGTGGATCAGCAACCGCTTATCCACTCCTATCTCACGGACTGATCCCCACACAAAAATCAGCCATGAACGATAAATATAAACCCTTTTGCTCATTTGCGGAGGGTGAGAGTGGTTGCTCTGCTTTTTATTCACAGCCTTTACAGGATAACATATTGTTTTCTTCCTGTCAAGCTTTTTGGAAAAATTTTTTCAAATTTCTAATATAAGATTTATTCTGAAATAGGAGTATACCATCCCCCGCAATTCTCTCTTGTTCCCTTCTCTAAATCTGCGCAAATCAGCCATGTATTATAAGAAGTTCCCTCTTTTTTTGCGGTTATCATATAATACAAAATGCCTTCCTTCTCACGAAGTAATATAGGGGAAGTTCCATTTTGTAACCCCTCCACTTTTTCCAATTCATCGTACCTTTTTTTCACTTTCCCTTTTTCTCCCAGTACAAGCAGGGAAATTCCTCCATCCTGCTCTACAAATGCACAAAGATCATCCCCATCCTTGTATAAGCCCTGTACCTGCTCATCCATCTCCAAAAATAATTTTTCTTTCGCATCCTTAAACTTTACAAAATATATCTTTCCCTCATCCAAATAGTAGTAACCGGATGTAGTTACCGCCTCCACCCGTCTTCCCGATGGCACAGAAAATTCAGTAACTGTCCCCGATTCCAATTCTACCACAGCGGATTTTATCTCCTCTTTTCCTGTCTTCCAGGAACAATATAAAAGTCCCTCATTGATAAGCGCGTCTTCGATATCCTCCCCATCTTCCATTCCCGCTAATTCCAATATTTCTTTTTTATTTTTGCTGTCCCGTAGATCCTCCCAGTCAATGGTGTAGATTCCCCCGGTTGACAAAAGTCCGCTGGTTCCTTCCCGGTAAGACACACGATAAATTTTTCCCTCATATACCGCACAATTATTTAAAAAAGGGATCTCCACTGTCTGCATAAAAAATTTGTCTTTGCTGTGAGCAAACAAAATATCGTTATCCTCCTCTATAATTTCTACAGAAATATCATTAAATCGGACGCTTCCCCCTCCTATCTCTTCTTTTTTTCCACAGCCAACACAAAAAATAATCAGGCAAGCACAATACATTAAAAAACTAAATTTTTTCCCTTTCATCATACTTTCCTCCTAAAAAATCAAAAAACTATAATTATTTAATCTCCAACAATCGTCTCCACAAGATTTCCTTCCGCATCAAAAAATTCAGCTTTTACAAATTCTCGGTAAACACCATCCTGTGTTCCCAGATCGGAAAGAACAACGACAAATGCCATCTCTGTTGCTGCTCCTGGTTCCAAAATACGCACTTTACCATCTTCCTTAATTGTAATATCGATATGGGAAATATGATGCTTGTTTGACGAATAAAATACCATCCAATTTACGGATTGCTTCTTATTTCCGGTATCGCGCGGAGTAAACCACACACGGCTGACAATTTCATCCGCACTGCTTGACGCATGATAAGCAAAATGAAATCGATCCCATCTTGTCGTTCTCTTTATCGGTCCAAATTGAACTTGCTGAAATATAAATAGCTCCTGTTGATCGGATAACCCATCCTCAGCTACCCAAAACGAATATTCTATCCTATTTTCTTTATTGTATTTGGTATGCCGCATATTATCAAATGAAGTTGCACTGATTTTTGTATTGTCTACGCAATATTGTTTCATCTCTCCAGCATCTATTGTTCTTGAAAGGAACGTAAATAGACAAAGAAAAATAATAATCAAACAAGCAATGATACTTCCTAAAAATATCCATTTTAATCTTTTTTTCATCATTTATCCCCAAAAAATAGCTACACTTTTAAAATAATCTTCCCTTCTATAATTGCAGGTTCTTCTTGCAAAACAACCATATTGCAACTTATATCCAGTCGAAAATGGTCTTTTTTTGTAAATTATATCATATTTATTATATGATTTCAAGAGTTTTTTTACTATTTTGATATAATTTATCAAGAAAAATTTTAAATCAAGGAAAAGTGGTTTGATCTACTTTGGAAATACTAATCTTTCATTTCTGTCCAGTGAATCAAAAAACACACACTCTTTGCAGAAATGGAGCAAATCTCTTTATTTTCCTGCGGGGAGTGTGTGTACCAGACAAATTTCAATAGCCTGATTATCATCGGTCAAATTTTGGCATCTAACGGTTATAATTCTAAAACATTCAAATATATCGAATAATATATTCAAGTATTAAACGCTTACACAAAAAGGGCTATACTGCGAAACATCTCTCAGATATGACAGATAAATCCGGCGAAGAGATTATGGCAATCCTTAAACGAAGAGAATCGTTGCCAGTATAAGAAAGGACTTAAAAACTCTCCCCGCAGGAGTGGAGCAAATGTTTTTGTTTTCCTGCTAGGGAGAGAATATCAGACAAACAGCTCCTATATCTATATTTACTCTTCTTTCCGCTTTTCTTATAAGTAGGAAACTGTTTGAGCTGAGCAAAAATATTTATATCTCTATCAAAGTAAGTACCCATATTTATCTGATATTATCCATATATTAATCTCCAATAATTGTTTTCACAAGATTTTCCTCTTTATCAAAAAATTCTACTTTTACAAATTTTCTGTAAATATTGTTTAATTTACAGGTTATCTTTTATTTCGGGCATCACACATGATAAACATAACACGATTAATAAAGTGTTGGAACATTATTTTTTCATCCGTTTCATAATTATTTACTGAAACTGGTATTCTAATTATATCTCTTGTAAATTCCCGGAAACTGTCTTTATTCTAATCTTTTTTTTCTGCTTTTTCAAGTAAGCAAATTGGTGAGTGGATTTTCCAATAATTTCTAATTTCACGCCCTAATCTATATATTTGTCAAATTTTGGAATCTAACGGTTATGATATTAAAATATCCACTGGTATAAGAGAAAAATAATATAATTGCTTTTGTTCTTTGAGCAGCCAGCAAAAACCTCTAAACTTTTATACAAAATTTCTGCCAAATAACAAGAAAACGATGCTTGAGCAGAAAATACAAGAAGCGTTTTCTTGTTATGTTATCTTTTTAATAACTCAATTTTTCTCTACAACTTCTTTTATGGTATAAATTTTTTCATCTTTATGAACGACAATATTACATTTTTCTGGCGACTTTTGTTTAAATAATTCAGGAAAATTCTCGATTCTAATTGTATTTTTTGTACTTTCCTGGTTCTTTAATACAAAAAATGGAACCCATTTTTCTCCTTCTATTTTTGCCTGTAAGTTTTTCAACCAATTTCCTCTGTCGTATGGAACATACAAGCTGGCAAGTTCCGCATAACTGCTTGTTGGATCAACAGGATGTTCTTTAGCTTCTTTATTTTCAACAAAAAATGCACTGATGTACTCTTCCCCGTCAATAAATATACTTCCTCCGAATTCTTCCGGTTTCAAGAGATTCCTGCGGGCATTCAATTCCAACCGGATATTAAGGATTTCCCCATCTTCCGACTCAACCGTAATATTTCCCGAATATGTTCGAGAACGTGAATACCAAAACAAAAAAATAATCAAACATAATAATACTGCCATAATACATGAAAAAACAATAGAATGCTTTTTCCAAAAAAATTTTAAATTTTTGTTTTTCTGCATATTAAGTTCTCCCTTACCAACCCATTTTAAGCAAAAAGGATCAAACTAATACTTTAAGGAACTTATTTTAATAAGTCCCTTAAAATATTGTTAAGTTATATATTATTTTTCCGTATATACATTATAGTAACCTGCACCATAAAAAATTATCATATCGTATAATGTAGTTTCATATACTCCATGAGCTCCTAACTTTGAT
>CAJUCG010000195.1 GCA_910585065.1 uncultured Lachnospiraceae bacterium | reverse complement strand
AAGGGAGAAAATGGAACAGCTTAAAACGCTGCTGAACAGAAAGGAGAGCCTATGAAAGAAATCCCCATTTGGGAAAAGAGTAATTTGAGTTTAGAAGAAGCTGCTGCTTATTCTGGAATCGGTATCAACAAGCTGCGTGACCTTACCAGTGACAGAAACTGCCGGTTTGTTTTGTGGGTAGGTAATAAACGGTTAATCAAACGCCGGCTGTTCGACCAGTTTATTGAGCAAGAGTATTCGATTTGAAATTTAGTGATGTAAAAATCAGTCTTGATATGATACAATGGACGTGTCATATCAAGGCTCTTTCCATCACGGAAAGGAGTTTGACAATGTCCGAGAAGCGAAAAGACAATAAAGGAAGAATCCTGCGGACAGGAGAGAGCCAGAGAAAAGACTTGATTTATCAATATCGGTATACGGATATCCGTGGGAAACGACAGACCATTTATTCCTCTGATTTAAAGGAACTGCGGGAAAAGGAAAAGACAATCCAAAAACAGCTTGATGACGGGATTGACTACGCTGCCGGAAAAATTACCGTGCTTGCCCTTTTAGAGAGATACATCAGTTTGAAACAAGGTGTGTGCTATAACACAAAAGTAGGCTATAATTTTGTGCTGAATTTAGTCAAGAAAGAAGATTTTGGTTATCGCCAGATAAGGGATATCAAAGTATCAGACGCACAGCAATGGATTATGAAGCTGCACAATGACGGCAAAGGTTACAGCACAATCACAAGCGTCCGGGGCGTTGTCAAGCCAGCCTTTCAAATGGCATACAACGAGGACATTATCCGTAGAAATCCCTTTGACTTCAAACTGGTAGACGTTGTACCCAATGATTCACAGAAGCGGATTGCCATGACAGCGGAACAACAGGAGCTTTGGATGGGCTTTATCCGGGAAGATAAAACCTATATGAAGTATTATGATGAATTTGTCGTACTGTTGGGAACTGGTATGCGTGTCAGCGAGTTTTGCGGCTTAACAAAAAGCGATTTGGATTTTGAAAACCGAAGAATCCGGGTAGACCATCAGCTTGTCCGGGAGCGGGGCGGAAAATATTATGTGGAGAAAACCAAGACAGAATGTGGCTGCCGCTATATTCCCATGACGGAGGAAGTTTACCAAAGTCTGCAAAACATACTTGCCCGCCGCAAGAAAGCGAAAACGGAAATTGTTGTGGACGGATATGGTAGTTTCCTTTTGCTGGATAAGGATGATAAGCCGAAAGTAGCGTTGCATATCGAAAATGAAATGCGTTGGGCAATGAAGAAATACAAGAAGCTGCACCCGGATAAACCATTGCCCCATATCACGCCCCATGTGTTCCGCCATACATTCTGTACCAATATGGCAAATGCGGGCATGGATATCAAGAACCTGCAATATGTAATGGGACATTCTGATGTAGGTGTTACACTGAATGTTTACACTCATGCCAGCTTTGACCGTGCAGCGGAGCAAATGGCGAGAATTATTGACTTTAAGGATACCGATATGCAGGGAAAACAAAGAAAATCAAGTTGAAAAATACACCAATCTACTACACCACTTACTACACCATTTGCCCATAAATTTGCGTAGATTTATATAGATTTGCGTGAAGCTCGGGCAAAATACAAAATTGAAGAAAAGTGCCAAGAAGCCCGATATATCAAGGTTTAAAGGCTTATGAAAGGATAAATCCAAGATGATAAAAATATTATTTGTCTGCCACGGCAATATTTGTCGCAGTACAATGTGTGAGAGCTATTTTACCCATCTGGTAAATCAGCACGGTCTCTCCGACTTATTTTCCATTTCTTCCGCTGCGACCAGTAGAGAAGAGATTGGCAATTCGCCGCATTATGGTACTGTGCGCAAGCTGCGCGAGGAGGGGATTTTTGTAGTGCCGCACCGCGCGGTGCAGATGACAGCGGCAGATTATAAAAAATATGACTACCTGATTGGGATGGATAGCGCGAATATCCGCAATATGCAGCGGATTGCAGGGGGAGACCCACAGAACAAGATAAGAAAACTTCTTTCTTTTGCAGGGATGGAGCGCGATGTGGCTGATCCGTGGTACACAGGTGATTTTGGGGCAACGTACCAGGATACCATAGTGGGCTGCACTGCATTTTTGAAATTTTTAAAAGAGCAGGGGTGTATTTCATAAGGTGGAAAATAATGTAAGTAGGAGGAGTAATCTTTATCAATTTATTCAAGCCCTGGCAGAATACTCCCACTTCTAAGCGAAAGTGGGAAATAATACTGTGGAAATTAAACTTTTTTGGAGTTAAAAAATCATTTTTTCAGTGATAAATATTGATATAGCAGGGAAAAATCATAAGGAATTATAAAATTTCGAAAATAATTCGAAATTGTTAGCACTCCTACTTGACGAGTGCTAAATCATGTGTTATATTACATACAGAACAAAGAGAACAGCAAACATTCAAATATTTTGTTGGATGGGTTCTGTATCCCAAAGTAATCTTACATCCATATGGATGCGTATAATGGAAAGGAAGGATGACTTATGATGACACCTGCTTTATTTGGAGAAAATTTATTGGATGATTTCTTTGGATTTCCATTCCGGAGAAACTATGTTTCGCCGTTTTTTGGCGAGAGTGAGAAGCATACCGGAAACTTTATGCAGACGGATGTGAAGGAACATGACAAAGGTTACACTGTGTCGATGAATCTTCCAGGCTTTAAGAAAGAGGAGGTAAAGGGCGAGCTTAAAGATGGCTATTTAACCATTACCGCAACGACGAACACGGAAAACAATGAGAAGGACGATGCGGGGAAATTTATCCGCAGAGAGCGTTACAGTGGAACTTGCAGCCGAAGTTTCTATTTGGGTGAGAATGTGACTCAAGAGGAAATCCGGGCGAAATTTGAGAATGGTGTGCTGTATTTGGAAATCCCAAAAAAGGAGGCAAAACCGATAGAGGAGAAATCGCGCTTTATCTCGATTGAGGGATAAGGGTAAAGGGGTATAGGATAGGCGAGGGGAACTTTTAGAGAGGCTCCCCTTCATGTGGAAAAATTTCTGCATGGAGGGGAGTTTTTTTATGCGAAAAGGAAATATGCCGCTAATGTGGTGTGTTTTATGTTATTCCACTATCAGTTCCCGCACGGAGACTCCTTTAATTCTGCGAGCCGACGCATAGGCAAACAGGAAAAAACATACTCCCATAATTAGTATAGGAATTGAAATGGTAAAAAATGTAAATTCAACATTTACTTTGGAGAATCCTATCATACCTAAAATACTGCCGATAAGTCTAGCAGAAAAAGCGGCGGAGAGCAGTATGCCAAGTACCGAGCCGGGCAGGGAAATAATAAAAAAGCGCAGGGCGAACGAGAATCTTAATTTCGCGCCGGAAAATCCCACTGCCTTTAAAATTCCGATATCCGTCCGTTCCATCGCAAAGCTTTTGGAACAGACTAATTCAATGACAATCAAGGAAAATAGTATGGAAAAAACATAAATTACCACTTTGAGGGAGGTGATAATTGAGTCGAGCATACCATCATTCATGATATTGGCATTAAAATCGTAGAGTGCCGCCCTAATGAACTTGCCGAATTCTCGGTTTAATGCCTCCACAATCTCTGCACTTTTTTCTGGTTTTAAAAGGCGAAATCCAATATAAGTAGTCTGATTTATGTCAAGTTTTTTTGCCCCGTCAAGGGAGATGGCAAAACTCATCCCGCTGTCATAAGCACATTGGTAAATACCGGAGATAATAAATTCCGCTTCTTTTTCGTCCTTGCTGATGGTGACGATATCGCCCATCTGAACTTCTAGTATTTCCGCGATCATCTCCGTAATTAAAACCTCATTATCGTACATTGGTGCCCTTCCCTTTAAAATTCCATTAATGTATTCAGGGTATTTGTAACATTTGCAGCGGAGATTTTCGCCGTTGATGGACATATAGCTTGTGTGAGTATAGTATTTTTTGTGTATCGGCGAGTAGTCTGTGATCAGGGCTTCGATTGCATTTTCTGTATCTTTATCGAGGGCAACAAGGGGGGTTATTTCAATATCACTGATATCCGTTCCCATTGCTTCAAGTGCGGTCTTTGAGGTAAGCATATCTCCGACTAAATTGATGGAGAACATAAAAAAGGTTAAAATTGCTACGATAAAGATCGTGCCGAGATACCTTTTCTTTCCGGAGACAAGCTGGCGCAGGGCAAGACCAAGTGATAGTCCGCGCTGTGGGATGGGAAGGGTTAAGCGGCTGTCAAAATATATTTCTGATTTTCCGCCGGAGATCGCCCGGATGGGAGAAATTTTTCCAACTTTTCTTGTTTTACTGCCAATCATTGCGGAAGAGACAAGAAAAATGGCGGCAAGCAGCAGAAAAAGGTAGCAAGGGGAGAGTCTCCTTTCCGGAAGAATTGCGGTATTCTGCATTATCAGCCAACCTAAAAAACTGGAGAGAGGGATGGAGAGGAGGCTGCCAACTATACTTCCAGCAAGCTCGCAGAGCAGATAGCTCGCCAAGAGAATACGGCGTATCTTTCGGCTGGAAAAGCCTTGCGCTTTTAAAATGCCAAGATTGATATAATCGATCTCCACCTCCATTAAAATACTGTGTCCCATCACAATCAAAACAATAATAAAGAGCAGTCCGACAAAGAGGAGTAGCACATACGAAACAATTTTCCAAAGAATCATGGTGTAGCGGATGGTATCCGCTTTGGTCAGTGCGCCTAGAGCATTGGTAATAATTTTTGTTTCAAGATTTAGCTGGCGTGAAAATTTTGCTGCTGAAAGGGAACAATCTTTTGATTTGTAAATCATAATAATGGTTGTGGCGATTGCTATATTTTCTTCCCTGCATTCGTTAAAGATGGCATGAAGTGCCCATTCGCTTACAAAAACTTGTTTCCAGCCTATATTGGCAGCACCCTGTGTGGGCTCCTGCACAAAGCCCGCAATCTGAAAATCAAAACTTTTTTTCTGAAAGGAAAATTGTATGGTGTCGCCAATTTTGCATTGCAGCTTCGTTTTCATTCCAAGAGGCAGATAAACTTCCCATTCTCCAAGCGCAGGTATGTCTTCAATAAAGCCATCCTCGTCGCTGTTAAAGAGGAAAATTCCGGCTCGCATTTCAGTTAGAAAAATTCCATTAGCATATATTTTTTCGCTGACGTTTGCCTTGTCCGCGCAAATGGCATTGAGATAGCGCACACGCTCAACAAGCGGATTTTCTTCTAGTCTTGTAATAAGAGGATCGCTGAGAGCATCAGAGTCCATAAAGACAACAACATCCCCTGAATCCGCACTGATCAATGCCTTGTCAAGGGCATCCCCTGAATTATTTATCACGCTGAGAACGGCACCCGCCGAACATACAATCAGAGTGGTTAAAAATATAATGCCAAGATAAGCACCCCATCTGTGGCGCAGATTTGCTTTTATCAATATCAGAATTTCCATTTTTTTCCTCCTCACTTACCATTCCATTGAGGTGAGCCAGGAATTTATCTGAGTTTCCCTGTTCTTTTCCCGCTCGGATGTGTAGGGGGAAAGGCTTAGCTCACCGATGATTTTTCCATCGGAAAGATATAGAAGCCTTGTGGCGCGCAGAGCAACGCGGATATCATGGGTCACAGTTAAGATGCTTTGTCCCTCGCAGTTTAAGCTGGTTAAAAGATCCAGTACCTCCAGCGTATTTTTGCGGTTGAGCGCGCCGGTCGGCTCGTCGGCAAAAAGAAGTTTGGGGTTGTTGATTACTGCTCTTGCAATAGCGCACCGCTGTGCTTCTCCTCCGGAAACCTGGGAGGGAAGATGTGTTTTGACATCGGAGAGGTTTACTTTACTGAAAAGTTCCTCCGCGCGTTTGCGCACATTTGCAGCGGAATGCTTTTTATTGAGATATCCCGGAACTACAACATTTTCAAACAGGGAAAGGTTGCTAACCAAATGGATTTGCTGAAAGATAAAGCCAAAGTCCGTGTGGCGCAGCAGACAGAGTGCGTCCTCCTTTACTTTCACAAGATTTTGCCCCGCATAGCACACTTCCCCCGCATTTGCCGGATCCATGCCGGAGAGCGCGTACAAGAGTGTGGATTTGCCGGAGCCGGACGCGCCCATAATCACAGTGAAATCTCCCTCGTACAGGTCGAGATCAACATGGGATAGGATGTGGAGCTGTCCGCCGTTGTGGGCAAAGCTTTTGCAGAGTCCCCTTGCCGATAAAATAATATTTTTCATCAGAATCTCCTTTCAGTTTATGGTATGAGGATAGTTTAGCACAGAAGATATTAAGGAGTCCTTAAGTAAGCACAGAAATAATAAATGTACAAAAAACTCTGAAACTCCTTGTGTAATATGAGTTATTAAGACATACTAAATGATATGTGTATTCATACTCATAGGCGCAATAATCCTCGCTAATGACCTGGATTTTTTTGACAGGTCAATGACCGTCGGATTTTATCGATATGGGTTATGCTTCATGGCGGTACCTCTTTTTAGCCATCGCGTCAAAAGGAATGTGTAAAAAGCTTTCTGCTGAACAACAGTTTTTTCTTTGCCGTCGTTCAGCAGATTGGATTGAATTATCAAAAAAGGAGCCGATAACAGCAGTTCA
>CAJUCG010000194.1 GCA_910585065.1 uncultured Lachnospiraceae bacterium | reverse complement strand
ACACAAAACAGGGTATTGTAATTCTGCCACAATGCCCTGCCTTATTACTTCTGCATTATATCACAAAATATTCCATAAGTAAAATCAAATTTTATTCAAGCACTTTTTTTATTCGGTGTAGTGCTTCCATAAGCACGCTTCTCGGACACGCGACATTGATCCGCTCAAATCCCTGCCCGCATTCTCCAAAGATTTTTCCTTCGTTAAGCCAGAGCTTTGCCCTGTGGATCAGCCTTTGATTTAGCTCCTGTGCATCCAGTCCCATTCTGTTAAAATCAAGCCATGCCAAATAGGTTCCCTCAAGGTCTGCCATCCGCACTCCCGGCAATTTTTCCACCACAAATTTTCTTGTCATTTCAATATTTTCCCTCACATAAGAAAGCATAGCCTGATACCATTCCTCCCCATGCCGGTATGCCGCCTCACATGCAACAAGCTCCATAATCCCTAGATGGCTGATGCCCGCCACGTCAAGCTGCTGCAAAAACTTTTGCCTTAGTTCTCCATCTGGGATAAATATATTGGAAACCTGCATCCCTGCAAGATTGAAGGTCTTACTTGGAGAAGTGCAGGTAATACTCAGTTTCAGGTACTCTTCCCGCAGCCCTGCAAATACCGAGTGCCTGCCCTTGAATACAAAATCTTGATGGATTTCATCGCTGACTACGATCACACCATACTTTATACAAAGCTCCCCCAGATGCAGCAATTCCTCCCTTGTCCACACCCGACCGACCGGATTATGCGGACTGCACAGGAAAAATAACTTTGCCCCGCTTTTTACAAGTTTTTCCTCAAAATCCCTAAAATCAATATGATAACTGCCGTCCTCTCCATAAACGAGGTCACTGCTGACCACCCTCCTGCTATTATTTTGTATTACCTTCGAAAATGGGTGATAGACTGGACGCTGCAGCATCACAGCATCCCCCGGATTGGTATAGGCTCTCACCGCCGTTGCAAGAGCAAAAACAACCCCCGGTGTCTTGACAAGCCACTCTTCTTTTACATCAAAATCATGATGACACCGCATCCAGTCCCTCACCGCATGAAAATATGGGATTTTTGTATCACTGTAGCCAAAAATTCCCTTCTCCGCCCAATTTGCAAGGGCATCCTCCACATAGGAAGATGTCTTAAAATCCATGTCCGCCACCCAAAGTGGCAGCACATCCTCCGGCATACCATACTCTCTCGCAAAATCATATTTCAGGCACATTGTATTCTTACGGTTTACCACTTGGTCAAAATCAAGATTTCTCTCTGTCATATAGTAATAGTACCCCCTGTACTTCCTTAAAATATTCTTTCCATCTTGTCCACCAGATCTTTTCTATCCTCAATTCTCACCAAAAACTTTAACGCACTTTCAAATATTTTCTTGTATTCTTCTCTTTTTCCTCGTATAATTATTATAGCATATGCACTTTATCCGTGCAATGCAAAATTTTTATCCAAAATGGGGGATTACTATGAATAAAAATCAATTTGCCACCACCCCGCCGATGGGCTGGAACAGCTATGACTACTACGATACTACTGTTACTGAGGCGGATGTAAAAGCCAATGCGGACTATATGGCAGCACATTTAAAGCAGTATGGCTGGGAGTATATTGTGGTCGATATCGAATGGTATGCCCACGATGCGGGCAGTCAGAGAGATCGCTATCAATACATTCCGTTCTGGGATGTTGAAATGGACGAGTATTCCCGTCTGCTGCCAGATCCGGCGCGCTTCCCGTCCGCTGCAAACGGTCAGGGCTTTAAGCCGCTTGCCGACTATATCCATAGCCTGGGACTTAAATTTGGCATTCATATTATGCGCGGTATCCCTCGGATCGCAGCGCACAATCACTGCAAAATCTTAGGCACGGACGTAACGGCAAACGAGATTGCAAATCCTTCCTCGATCTGTGGCTGGAACCCGGATATGTACGGTGTTGACTATAGGAAAAAAGACGCACAGTGCTATTACGATTCCGTATTCCAGCAATATGCCGACTGGGGCGTTGACTATGTCAAATGTGACGATATCTGTAATACAAATCTCTACCGCGAAAACCAGTATTCCGCAAAGGAGGAGATCGAGATGTTACATAATGCCATTATGAAGACCGGGCGACCGATTGTGTTAAGCCTCTCCCCTGGACCAGCACTGATTGACAAGGCATGGCATTATGAAAAATATGCAAATATGTGGCGTATCACGGATGACTTTTGGGATAAATGGGAACTTCTTCTCAATATGTTTGAACGCTGCGAACTCTGGCAGAATCATGTGTCCGAGGGATGTTTCCCGGACTGCGATATGCTGCCGCTAGGATGGCTTGGGCAGGGATTCCACACGGATAAGCATACCTGGTACACAAATTTTACAAAGGACGAACAGCGCACGATGATGACACTCTGGTGCATTTTCCGCTCCCCTCTTATGCTTGGCACTGAAATGCCGCGATTGGACGAGTGGACACTCTCGCTGCTTACCAATGCGGATGTGCTTAGCCTATTAAAGTATTCGAAGGGGGCAAAACAGATTGCGCGCGATAAGGCACACGCGGTATGGCTCTCCCATGATATCAGAGAAGATGCGGACTATGTGGCACTATTTAATTTTACTGAGGAAGAAACAAAAGTTTCTGTGGATCTGTCCCCGGAGGGCGTGACGGGTACACTAGATGGGCGCGAGCTTTGGGATGGAGAAACCGCGACTTTTGCGGATGGAAAAATTGCCTCATCCGTTGCGGCACACGGAGCAAAGCTGTGGAAACTGACGAAGTGAGATTTCCTGAATTCTTTGAATAGATCGATCAAATAAAACATTTAGATCGAGTAGGAGAAATTTTCTCTCCTACTCGATCTTTTCTTTGCCTGAAAAAAACACTTAAGAAGTATGGGGTTGCATTTTGTGGGAAGAAAGTATTGGTTGGATGAGGTTTTGCCCTTACCCCTGCCTAAAACTTGTCAGCATCTCCATTTTCAATTCATACAATGCCGGTGACATATCCATATAGTGGATATGCGGATTCTCAAAACGCTGTTCCTCCGCCCATACCTCATCGGCAAGCTGCTTATCCACATATGCTCGAATTTCTGCTATCGTCCTTCTCTTTTCTATTACACGCCCGTCTTCCATCACCTTTTCCTGAAGCTTTTTGCAGGTGCAGTTTTTAAAATATCTCACCGCCCAAGGCTTTGTCTGATCAATATAGCGATATGGTTTTGTTAAATCCACTTCCTCGTCCGCACGGGCAAGCAGGTCCGCCACAGATTTCCCATTTTCATCATAGATTCGATATACCTGTTTTAAGCCTGGATTTGTAATTTTCTCCGCATTCTCCGATACCTTGATGCGCGGTTCAAACACGCCGTTCTTTTCCACAGCGGCAAGTTTATAGACTGCCCCAAAGACCGGATCGGATTTTGCTGTAATTAGCCGCTCTCCCACCCCAAAACTATCAATTTTTCCACCCTGCCCTAAAATCGAGGTGATGGTATATTCATCAAGGCTGTTGGAAACTACGATCTTGCAGTCAAAAAGTCCTGCTGCATCTAACATTTTCCGCGCTTTTTTTGAGAGATACGCAAGGTCGCCGCTGTCTAGGCGAATGCCCTTTAAACGCTTTCCCATCGGTTCTAATATTTCTTTTGCCGTGCGGATAGCATTGGGGATCCCGCTGCCAAGCACATCATAAGTATCGACAAGAAGGACTGTTGCATCCGGATATGTTTCTGCGTATTTTCGGAATGCCGTATATTCATCTTCAAAATACATCACCCAGCTGTGTGCCATTGTCCCGCTTATCGGAATATCAAACATCTGTCCAGCAAGTACTGTTGCTGTTCCTGCCGCCCCACCAAGGTATGCCGCTCTGGCACCATAGACAGCAGCATCCATATTGTGGGCACGCCTCGCCCCAAAGTCTGATACTGCTCTGCCATCCGCCGCCTGCACGATACGCCTTGTCTTAGTGGCAATCAGGGATTGATGATTGATCTGCAAAAGGATGGCCGTTTCAATTAACTGTGCATCAATCAACGGTGCTACCACAGTTAAAACTGGTTCATTCGGGTACATAATAGTTCCCTCCGGGAACGCATAAACATCCCCTGTAAAGCGAAAGCTGCCCAAATATTCAAGAAACTCTTCTGAAAAAAGGTGCTGTTCCCGCAGATAGTCAATATCTTCTTTGTTAAAATGAATAGTTTCAATATAATCAAGCACCTGCTCTAATCCGGCAAAAATTGCAAAGCCGCCATTGTCCGGGTTTTTGCGGTAGAAGACATCAAAGGCAACTCTTGCCATCTTTGCCTTGCCATCCTTCCACTGCGCAAAATATCCGTTGCTCATTGTCATCTCGTAAAAATCCATTACCATCGCAAGATTTCTTGCGTCAAATTGTTTTATTTCCATAATAAATACTCCTGATTTTAAGTTCCGCAGATGTCTTTTTGGTGCCAATTTCCTAGAAAGGATTTTCTGTTCGCAAGCCTCCATAAAATCCTTTCTGGCAATGTACAGACATATACTGATTTTTAGTCCTCTATATGTTTTACTTTAATCTGGCAGCTTCTCATCGTCTCAAGTGCCGCCGTATGTTTTTGCGGTGTTACGCCTGCACAGCAGGACGCATCCACAGAGATTGGCAGTTCCGGCAGATAAGCTTTTAGCAATAAGGCATTTGACACAACACAGATATCCGTACATACACCAATAAGTTCTATGGAAACAATTTCCTCCTCGCGCTTTTTTAATTCCTGCACCAATGCCAAACTTCCAAAGGTTCCTTTTTTATATACGCGCGCACCTAGCTTCTTGCAAAGCGCGTCAAGAGACCCCGCTAATTCCCAGCCAGGGGTGTTTTCCAGACAATGTGCTACTGGAAGATTCTTTCCCTCCTGTGTATCAGGATAATTCTCCCCATGTGTATCCATCGTAAAAATAATCTCGCCCTCAAACTCTTTTACTTTCTTTTCAACTCTCGGCAAAATTTCCTTAGCCTCCGCACTCCCCAGTGTCCCAGTGATAAAATCTTCCTGCATATCAACAACAATCAAAATCTTATTTTTCATTTCCTTCCTCCATTTTTTCAGACAGAATAATAAGTTCTTCCCCTTTTATTTTTCTTCGCCGCTTTTTCGCCTTTGCCGCCGCACCGAATCCGTACATATTTCCATCTTTTACACCAGCCCTTACGCTGCATAAATCCTCCGCTCTCGTGCCTGCCCCCTTCCCTTTCTCTGGCGCGCCATGTTTATGATACTCGTACATTGCCACTCTCATCCCATTTCCCGCAATTACCCATTCTCCGGTCTCGACCATCTTTCCCGGTTTAATATAGCGCGTTGTAATATTCCTAGTAAAATTTGAGGCGGGACAAGGGGCACTCAACACGGCTTCATAAGTTACGCGCAGATCTGCCATAGTAAAGGATTCCCGATCCTCCAACAGTTCAAAAGCGATATCCGTATAATTCAATTTGCCGCGAATGCGGCTAAGTCCCTCATGGATAATCTTTGCATGGTCAAACGCTAACTCGAACTCAGAAAACATAATTACTCTGTCCTCATTCAGAAAAACAAAGGAACCGTCCGCGCGCTCTTTAATTTGAAACAGGCAGGCTCTCCTTGCATCGTCCCCTCCTTCGCAATGCATACTCCCCTTTGGAGCCAGCCCCAAATACACTACAGAAATCACACGCATTCGCGGGTCGCGCCCCACCTCGCCAAAAGTTGCCAATTGTTCCATATAGATCTTTTCTAAACCGGTCTCCTCAAAAAATTCCCGCTGCGCTGCGGTATCAAGACTCTCCTCAATATTTACAAAACCGCCCGGCAATGCCCAACGCTCTTTAAATGGATGATTCCCCCGCTGAATCAACAATAGGGAAAGTTCTCCGCGCTCTGATAGCGTAAAGACCAGGATGTCCACAGTAACGGATGGACGGTCATAATCCTCCGGTCTGTAATTTCTCAAAAATTCTTCCTCGCTATCTGCACTTATTGTAGAATCTGACCGTTTATGACCGCCAGATTTCGCCGTGTTTTGTTTTTCTGCTTTCCTTTTATCCTTCTGCATAAAAACCCCCTTTCCTTATCCTCTGAATAATTCCCTAACTCATTATATGATAATCAAGTGATTATCATTATTATAATCACTTGATTATCATATGTCAAGAAAAAAGTAAAAACGACAAAAAATAAAGCGTAAGAAAGGCAGGGTTCTTTATTTTTGTGCCTTTCCTACGCTCTATTAAACTTAAGAAAACCGTCGGTTCTGCTGACAGCAAACTAATTTGTATGCCTGCAATCCGTCCCCCAAAATCTTAAATCTTTACCAACTCATACTGATCTGTTCCCAAGCCAATCTTTACTGCATGGGCAATACAGGATCTCCATTCCGTGTCCGGATGCACCATCACAAAATGATCTGAGGTCCGCTCATTCTCTTTTGCGGTATGCTTTGCAATCTGCTCACCCAATTCACTTTCCCGAATCGGCTCCGCCTGATTGCATAGATCTGCGCACGCCTTGTCGAGTGCCACCGGATCAAAGGACGCTAACATCCCGATATCTGCGATAATCGGAATATCGTTTTCTGAATGGCAATCACAGTTTGGCGATACATCACAGATAAGCGAAATATGAAAACATGGGCGATC
>CAJUCG010000193.1 GCA_910585065.1 uncultured Lachnospiraceae bacterium | reverse complement strand
AGAAGGGCGAGGCAATCCTCGTACTTGAGGCGATGAAGATGGAAAATGAGATCGTTGCCCCACAGGATGGCACGGTTGCAAGCATCAATACTTCCGTGGGCGCGAGCGTGGAAGCTGGAGAGGTTTTGGCAACCCTGAACTAAGATAATATTTTCGTGGAGGTAACGAAATGGATTATGTAATTGAAACACTGGAAAACCTCGCCGGTCAGACCGCCTTTGCCTCACTTTCCTGGGGCAATGTGCTGATGATTTTTGTGGCGTTGTTTTTCCTGTACCTGGCAATCAGAAAGGGGTATGAACCTCTATTGTTGGTTCCAATCTCCTTTGGTATGCTCCTAGTCAATATGTATCCTGATATTATGGCAAAGCCCTATGTGGATGCGATGGGTATTGAGCATGCGGGCGGGCTGCTTCACTATTTCTATCTGTTGGATGAGTGGAGTATCTTGCCGTCTCTGATCTTTATGGGTGTCGGCGCGATGACGGACTTTGGTCCGCTGATCGCAAACCCGATGAGCTTTTTACTCGGTGCTGCTGCACAGATCGGTATTTTTGGTGCTTATCTGATGGCGATTTTAATGGGATTTCCGGACAAGGCAGCTGCCGCAATCTCGATTATCGGCGGTGCGGATGGACCAACTTCTATCTTCCTTGCCGGAAAGCTTGGGCAGACTGACTATATGGGACCTATCGCCGTGGCGGCATATTCTTATATGTCACTTGTGCCGATTATCCAGCCGCCAATTATGAAACTTTTGACGACGGAGGAGGAGCGCAAGATTAAGATGGAACAGCTTCGTCCAGTATCAAAACTTGAGAGAATCCTGTTCCCGATTATCGTGACAGTTGTCGTTGTCCTGATTCTTCCGTCCACAGCTCCGCTTGTCGGTATGCTGATGCTCGGAAATCTCTTCCGTGAGAGCGGCGTGGTAAAACAGCTGACCGAGACAGCATCCAATGCGTTAATGTACATCGTTGTAATTTTGCTTGGTACTTCCGTTGGTGCGACAACAAGTGCGGAGGCATTCTTAAAATGGGATACCCTCAAGATCGTGGCACTCGGCTTGATCGCATTTGCACTTGGCACTGCCGCCGGCGTAATATTTGGAAAACTTATGTCCAAGGCAACTCATGGAAAGGTAAATCCGCTGATTGGTTCCGCCGGAGTATCAGCTGTGCCAATGGCAGCGCGCGTATCACAAAAAGTGGGCGCGGAAGCGGATCCGACAAATTTCCTTCTCATGCACGCAATGGGACCAAATGTTGCCGGTGTTATCGGAACAGCAGTTGCCGCTGGGGTATTTATGGCAATCTTCGGAGTATAAATTTTTTAAACAGCAAGTGCCTGTACAGTACCCGGAGGGATTTATGGGAGCGAAGCGAACAAAAATCCCTCCTAAGTAGTGGGTACTGGAAAGGCACTTGCGGAACTCAAAATAGGAGGCATTAAAATGGCTGAACAGGTGAAAAAACCTTTAAAGATTACGGAGACTGTTTTGCGTGACGCTCACCAGTCTCTGATTGCAACAAGAATGTCCACCGAGCAGATGCTGCCAATTGTTGATAAAATGGACAAGGTGGGATATCATGCGGTGGAATGCTGGGGTGGTGCAACATTTGACGCATCCTTACGCTTCTTAAAGGAAGATCCATGGGAAAGACTGCGCAAGCTGCGCGACGGTTTTAAAAACACAAAACTGCAAATGCTGTTTCGCGGTCAGAATATTCTTGGTTACAACCATTACGCTGATGATGTAGTGGAATACTTTGTGCAGAAATCGATTGCAAACGGTATTGATATTATCCGTATTTTTGATTGCTTTAACGATCTGCGCAATTTGCAGACCGCAGTAAAAGCGGCAAACAAGGAGAAAGGTCATGTTCAGATCGCGCTCTCCTATACCCTGGGCGATGCTTATACACTTGAGTACTGGACGGGCATGGCAAAGAAAATTGAGGAGATGGGCGCGGACTCCCTATGTATCAAAGATATGGCGGGTCTTTTAGTACCGTATGAAGCAACAAAATTAGTAAAGGCGTTGAAAGCAGGTACGAAACTTCCGATTGAGATGCATACACACTATACTTCCGGTGTTGCTTCTATGACTTACTTAAAGTCCGTGGAAGCAGGCGCGGATATTATTGATACGGCAATGTCCCCATTTGCGATGGGTACCAGCCAGCCAGCAACAGAGGTTATGGTAGAAACTTTCCGCGGCACAGAGTATGATACCGGACTTGACCAGAATCTCTTAGCGGAGATTGCAGACTATTTCCGTCCAATGCAGGAGGAGGCATTAAAGACCGGACTCTTAAATCCGAAGGTAATGGGAGTAAATATCAAAACATTGTTGTATCAAGTTCCGGGTGGTATGCTTTCAAACCTTGTATCGCAGCTTAAAGAGGCACACGCGGAGGATAAATATTATCAGGTGTTGGAGGAAATTCCAAGAGTGCGCAAGGACTTTGGCGAGCCGCCGCTTGTTACTCCGTCTTCACAGATTGTCGGCACACAGGCAGTACTCAATGTATTGCAGGGAGAACGCTACAAGATGGTGACAAAAGAGTCAAAAAAGGTGCTTTCCGGCGAGTTTGGCGAGACCGTAAAACCATTCAACAAGGAAATACAGAAAAAATGTATTGGAAATACGAAGCCTATCACTTGTCGCCCTGCGGATCTGATCAAGCCGCAGCTTGCTGAGTATGAGAAGGAGATTGCACAGTGGAAGCAGCAGGACGAGGATGTTTTATCCTACGCACTGTTCCCTCAGGTAGCGACGGAGTTCTTTAAATATCGTCAGGCACAGCAGGAAAAAGTGGATGTAACTTCCGCAGATACAACAAACAAGGCATATCCTGTATAAAAATTTAGAGGTAAAATAATTACTTTGGCTATTTAATTAAATTACTGCATTTTTAGAGTTAAAGCAATAGTAATAAAGATAGAAGGGGGATTGCAAAAGGAATTTCGGCTTCGAAATCATCGCTTGCAGTCCCTCTTTATCGGGGCTTGACAGGATACCCCATTTTTAAGCCAGGCAAAATTGGAAGATAAGTATTATTTTTTACGTACAGATTTATATACTCTCACAGGAAAATTTAGATTAATATTTAGATTTGCAAAAAGCAGGAGGAAGAATGGAATCGATAAAGCCCTACAAAAAATCAGCGGATTATTCGTACACACTTGGCGCGTTCCCAACTATCGAGCTGATCCAGAGCAAAGCTAAGAAGGTGAGGGAAGTTTTGGTACATTCCACGTTTACTGACACAGAAAATTTAGAGGAACTCTGCCATAAGAATCAGATTCCTCTGCGTATAGCGGACAAACAGATCGCGCGTTTAAGTGATAAGGAAAATGTTTTTGTTATCGGAATATTTGAAAAATATGAACAGAAGCTGGACTCCGAGAAATCGCAGATTGTTCTGGTCAATCCCTCGAATATGGGAAATATTGGAACAATCTTGCGCACAGCGGTCGGTTTTGGCATTTACGATATTGCATTGATCAGTCCGGCAGCCGATGTATTTCATCCCAAGGTAGCACGCTCTTCGATGGGGGCATTGTTTCGGCTGCGGCATCAGTATTTTGAAAGTTTTGCAGCGTACCGCGCACAGAATGCGAATCAGGAAATTTTCACGTTTATGTTAAATGGAAAGAGAACACTTACTGTTGCAGACTGTCCGAAACCAAAACTTTTTTCCCTTGTATTTGGAAACGAGGCAACAGGGTTGGATGACTCATACCTTGAGATAGGGACAAGTATTATAATTCCGCAGTCCTCGGATGTGGATTCGCTAAACTTAACGATTGCCGTCGGAGTGGGAACCTATCTATTTACACAAGGAAATCGGTAAATGTATTTTCATACTAAAAAGTACAAATTATTAAAAAAATTAAGAAAATTAAAAAAAACACTTGCATTTTCCAAAAAACTGTGATATTATAATCAAGCAATGAGGCCAGTTGGTCAAGCGGCTAAGACGTCGCCCTCTCACGGCGAAAACAGGGGTTCGATTCCCCTACTGGCTGCTCTTACGAAATGTGATCCGGTTCCGATAGGGAATCGGTTTTTTTTATGCGCAGGGGTGCGAATGTAGGTAAACATATATGGGAATTTGCTGCTGACGCTTCTCTAAAAATAATGCGGACAAAAAGAGGAGATCTAACGATCATTGGTAAATTGGTGATTGGCAGAAGAGAGCAGAGAGGAAATTTCTCAGGAAATATTGGCGGAAGTATTTTGATCGATTTTTAGAAGAGTTAAAAAAATGCTTGCAAAAAATCTTTAGATGGTATATAAATAATATTATAAATCATATAAATGATTATATCATGGATATGATTTATAGAAATACACTAAAAGAGAGTTGATAAAATTGGAGGAAATTGAAAAATGCCGAGAAAAGAAACATTGACGGACAAAGTTCATAACGGGATTTTGGAGATGATTATTCAGACCACACAGGAAGAAATCGTTTTAAATGAGAGTACGCTTGTGGAACATTTCGGGGTGAGCAAAGCTCCGGTGCGGGAAGCCCTCGTTCGGCTGTGCAGTGAAGGAGTCTTAAAGATTATTCCCCGCTATGGGTATGTTGTTGTGAATTTGACACCGAAGGATGAGCAGGATGTGATAAATATGCGGATTTTTCTTGAAACACAGGCCCTGCAAGAAAATTTTTGCCAGCTAATTAAGACTCATCTTGGCGTGCTGAAAGAACAGATTGACCGCTCGGTTACCGGCGGAAATATCACTGTTTGGGAGATGTTAAAATTAAACGAGGAGTTTCATCTTCTGTTGGCTTCCTGTGGAGAAAACCGAGTTCTCGTCCGGTTTTTGTCCGAGAGTTTACAAATTCAAAAGCGAATTTATGCAAAGAACTGGTGGAGAAACCAGCAGAGTATGGAGATAAAGATCGAGGCTGCGCCACATCTTGCTATTTATCACGCGCTTTGTGACGGTGATTTAGAAAGGTGCCTTGAGGCACTTAAAAAGGATATCAAAATGGATGAGCTGTCCATGGGCAGCGGAAAGTGAGGAAGAAAATGAAATATCGCAGTGTGGGAAAGGCGGGGCTTAAAGTGAGCGAGATCGCAGTGGGAAGCTGGATGACGGATCTTGGCTCTAATCAGAAGATGGAGACGGCAGCAGAGATTATACGTCTTGCCTATGAGGGGGGAGTTAATTTCTTTGACTGCGCGGATGCGTATAGCGGCGGGGAGGCAGAAAGATTTTTAGGCAGATTATTAAAAGATTATCGCCGCAGTAGTATTGTGGTCTCAAGCAAGGTATTTTTCCCGACGGGTGGGGGAGCCAATGAGTGGGGGCTTTCTCGCAAACATATTGTGGAAAATATTGATCGCTCCCTAAAAAATATGGGAATGGAATATTTAGATCTGTATTATTGTCATCGTTTTGATCCGTCCACGCCGATGGAGGAAACATTAAGAACACTTAGTTATCTGGTTGATCAGGGGAAGATTTTATATTACGGCGTAAGTGAGGAGTGGGGCGGTGCCAGATTGGAGGAGGCACAGCGGATTATCCGGGAATATCGTCTGCATCCGCTTACCAGCGTTCAGCCGCAGTATCATATGATGGATCGCTATATTGAACATGAAATTATGGGGATCTGTGAGAAATACGGTGTTGGCATTACTCCGTTTTCCCCTTTGGCACAGGGGCTTCTCACCGGAAAATATAAAAAGGGGCAACCGTATCCTCAAGGATCCAGGGCAACCCACCAGGCGGATAGGCAGGTCAACAATCTGCTCACAGATGAAAATTTGGATAGGGTAGAAAAACTTGCGCAGATTGCTGAAGAGCTTGGAACAAATATGTCCGTGCTTGCCCTGGCATGGATTCTGCGAAAAGAAATTGTCAGCAGTGTAATTACCGGAGCCAGCAGAAAGGAACAGCTTGAAAACAATCTTGCCGCAAGTGGATTTGAGATCCCGGCGGATGCGATGAAGAGAATCGAGGAAATGAGATCCCGGCGGATGCGATGAAGAGAATCGAGGAAATTTTAAATTTCCATCGGTTTGAACGGCATGTAGGGTGAAGGCTTAGTCTTCGCCCAGGGCGGGAACCAAAAATTCCGAGGTAAATGCGCCGTCCTCGCTGTTGTATTTGCACCAGCCGCCGCGCTCGGTAAGAATGGATTCCGCCCGGCGCAAGCCAAAACCATGGAACCCTTTTTTGTGGGAGGAAAAGAGTGAGCCGGTTTTCTCTTTCTTTTTGCCAGCAGAATTTAGCATCGAAAAATACAGCATCCTGCCCTTCATTGCCATATAGATGCGGATAAAGCGTTCCCCCGGGGATAGGGCACAGGCTTCTATCGCATTGTCAAGCAGATTTCCCACAACAATACTTAATTCCAGATCGGAAATCAAAAGCTCCTCCGGAACAGCAGCACAGACGGTAACAGTAATACCCATTGCTTTTGCCTGTGCAATCTTTGCGGAGAGGATGGCATCGAGAGAGATATTTCCAGTTTTTAACAGTTTATCCACATTCATCAGATGGTGGTCAAGCTGTTTGATATAGGCGAGGGCGCGGTCAGTTTCCCCCGCCTCAAGCTGACCCTTTAATGCCTGTAAATGATGGTGAAAATCATGTTTGTAGCCGCGCATTTCGCGGTAGATGCCGCGCACCTCATTCAGATGCTGTTCGGACTGGACAGTCTGGTACT
>CAJUCG010000192.1 GCA_910585065.1 uncultured Lachnospiraceae bacterium | reverse complement strand
GAACCAAGGGGGTTTGTGCTGATGGATACGGGCGGACAATATCTGGAAGGGACAACGGATATTACAAGAACCGTGGCATTAGGGGAGCTTACCAAGGAGGAGAAGGAGGCATTTACCCTTGTTCTTCGCGGCAATCTAAATCTTGCGGCGGCAAAATTTAAAACTGGCATATGCGGTGCAAATTTAGATTATCTGGCGCGCTTTCCAATGTGGGAGAAGGGACTTGACTATAACCATGGCACAGGGCATGGAGTCGGCTGCTTTTTAAATGTCCATGAAGGTCCTGTTAGTTTCCACTGGAGAGTGAGGGAGGAGGAGCGCGCGACTTATACGGAACTTGCGGAGGGAATGGTGATTTCCGACGAGCCAGGTCTGTATTTTGAAGGGAAATTTGGAATCCGCACGGAAAATTTGATTGTCTGCAAGAGGGCGGAGAAGACAGAATACGGACAATTCCTTACCTTTGAAACACTGACAATGGTTCCGATCGATCTGGATGCAGTGCTTGTGGAAAATCTCTCCGAAAGGGAGCGGCAATTATTGAACGCTTACCATAAAAAAGTGTATGAAACACTCTCGCCGTATCTGGAGGCAGAAGAAGTAGAATGGCTGAGTGAGGCAACGCGAGAGGTATAAAAAAAGTATGGGAAAGATAGGGGAAATCCGCAGGCTAATTTTGTTTAATTTAAGGACGCTTGTGGGCTTTGAGATGCTCTACAAATCGGTATCGACACTGATCTTTGTGCCGTCTTTGTGGAAATTATTTGACCTGATTATGAAGGCAGGAGGATACCGCTATCTCACCTATGAGAATATCTTGGATTTTTTGACCGAGCCGCTTACGCTGGTATTGCTTTTGGTATTGCTTGTGTTAGTGACAACATATGCCATGATCGATATCGGGGCAGTTGTTTTTACCCTAGATCAATCCAAGCAGAAAAACCATGTGCATCTGATGCAGATTCTGAAATTTTCTGCGCGCAATGCCTTTCGTGCCTGGAACCCTAAAAATTTTCTGCTGATTGTCGTACTGCTTTTGCTGCTGCCATTTTTAAATATCGGTATGGCATCGGGGATGTTATCCACAATCTCCGTCCCAGAATTTATTTTGGATTATATTGAGGCGAACAAGGTGTTATCCGCTCTGTTTTGGACTGCCACTCTGTTTTTGACGGTGCTGATGATACAATGGCTATATGCATTCCATTATTTTACCTTGGAGGGATGTTCGTTTGGAGAGGCGAGGAAAAAAAGTAAGGAGTTAGGAAGAAAAAAGCGGTTTAAGGATTTTATTACCTTGTTGTTCGCACAGCTTATTTATGCGATAGTCAGCCTGCTGTTCACCCTGCTGCTTATCACGCTTGCCGTACTTTTGGGAGGATTATTTTCTCATATCACACTGTTAAACTGGATAGCTCCCACCCTCGTTTTGATGGTGTTTGTATTTTCTGTTATGCTGATTGCAGCGATGGCGGTGCCTGTGAGCTATGCCTGTGTGAGCGCGCTGTTTTATCAGCACAAGAAGGAGCGCGGGGAAGTGGTACTTTATAGCGTGGCACCAGCCTACAGCGAGAATGCCCGCAAAGTACGCTGGATTCATTGGTGCAATCTCGCGATCGGCGTTCTTGTCGCGGCACTTTCTCTGACTTTTGGATTTTTGCTGTGTTCCGGGCGAATTGATCCGCAGCTTGAGTTTGTGCGCAATATGGAGATTACTGCGCACCGGGGAGCCTCGGTTTCCTATCCAGAAAATACAATGGCGGCGTTTGCCGGGGCAAAGGCGCAGGGTGCGGATTGGATTGAACTGGATGTGCAGCAGTGTAAGGATGGACAGATTATTGTGATCCACGATTCCAATTTTTACCGGACTACCGGAGTGAATGCCAATACCTGGGAGATGACCTACGAAGAGATTGCTGCGCTTGATGCGGGCAGCTTTTTTGGCGAGGAATTTGCAGGGGAGAAAATTCCGCTGCTTTTTGAAGTGGTGCAATTTGCAAAAGAAAACGGGATCAAGTTAAATATTGAACTCAAACCAACCGGACACGAAACAGATTTTGAACAGACAGTGGTGGATATTATCCGCCAGGAGAGGATGGAGGAGTCCTGTGTGATTACCTCCCAGGTTTACGAGGTGCTTGAGCGCGTAAAGACCTATGATAAGTCCATTACAACGGTCTATGTGACGAGCCTTGCCTACGGGGAAATAAACAGTCTGACAGCGGCGGATCATTTCAGTGTCGAGGCGACGAGTGCCACGCCGGATCTGATCGCGCGTGTGCATAATGCCGGAAAACAAATTTACGCTTGGACGGTGAATACTAGGGAGGGAATCAACCGGATGATTGAGCGAAATGTAGATAATATTATTACCGATAATATTGAACTGGCAAAGCAGTGCGTGTACGCGAGCAGATACAGCAATCTTTTGGTGGAGTATATGAAATTGTTTGAGTGAAAAAAAATATTGAATGGTTGCGAAGCCGATAAATGGTTTCGCAACCATTTAAATTATCATTGTTAAGGGGAGAAAGTGTATGCAGTTGCAATCAAGCAAAGAAGCAATAAAAAGGGAATCAGATAAATATCTTTTCATAAATACAGAAGATATGCTCTCGCTATCAGAATTATGTAAGGAATTATCTATTTCGGTAGCAACCGGACGCAATTGGATTAAGCTTGGTAAGTTAATTCCCTCCGCACAGGTTAAACGGGTGCCTTATTTTACCTATGATGAGGTAAAACAAATTAAATTAAAGATTCAGAACAAGGATAGTACTGCATTAAAAAGCCGAAGAAATAAAAAATATATATCAGGAAATAATATTTATAATTCATATGTTTCTGATGATTCGGTAAATATTTCTATAATACAGTCGGTATTAAATGAGATTGAGCAAAAGAACATTGAGTTATCAGAAGAAGTTTCGCTTGCGCTAGTTGCAGATTGTGCGGTACGATGGATTCTCTCAAGAACAAATAAGGTGCAAGAAACAGAAGGATTATCAAAATATTTATCGGGAGAGTATAAAAATAATCCCTTTATGTTTTTGATTGATGATCTATTAGAGGGGTATCCTTTTATTGCTGTTGTTTTGGAGAATTTTCCAGAATTATTTCATTTTCAGTATGTCTTTGAAGAAAATGAAGATATTTTGGGGCTGCTTTATCTTTCATTGAATAATATCGGAAACCGAAAGGCAACGGGTGCCTATTATACCCCTACAACAATTGTAAAAAAATTATGTGAAAAACTATTTTCGATGAATTTAACTGCAAATAAGACCATTTTCGATCCTTGTTGCGGTACAGGAAATTTTCTTCTCCAGCTTCCGGATACCGTGGATTATCATCAGGTTTTTGGCAATGATATCGATATAATCAGCGCGAAGATTGCAAGAATCAATTACGCATTGAAATATATGATACATGATAAAAGTATTATATCTACACATATTACAATACAGGATTACTTATTATTTTCCAGTGAGAAAAAATTTGATATTATCATTGGAAATCCACCCTGGGGTTATGACTATTCCGAAGAACAAAAAGAGTTTTTGAGAGAGCGATATTCCTTTGCCGCTGGTTCTAATATTGAATCCTATGATGTGTTTATTGAACAGGCATTTGGCAACTTAAATCTCAATGGTATTTTATCCTTTGTCCTTCCAGAAGCAATATTAAATGTAAAATCACATACTCCGATCCGTACTTTGATATTAAAAAAAGCTTCTTTCCAGTATCTGGGATTTTTAGGAAATGCATTTGATAAAGTTCAGTGTCCCTGCATTATTCTTCAAATGATTTATACGAATATGCCATTTGATAGCAGGGGATTGATAGTAGATAATGGTAATTGTATATTTACTGTTCAGGAAAAAAGAGCGATAACCGCAGAATATTTTTCTTTAGATATAACGGATGAGGAATATGGAATAATAAATAAAATGGATTCACTTCACAATAAAATAACTCTTTTGGAAAAAGCAGTTTTTGCACTTGGAATTGTTACCGGAAATAATAAAAAATATATCTCCACACAAAAGCGGATGGATAATGAAAGAGTGTTAAAAGGTTCAGATTTATGTAAATATAAATTTGGTAATACTGATAATTATATTGAATTTAAACCTGAATTATTTCAGCAGGTTGCACCTGTGGAATATTATCGAGCAGATGAGAAACTACTATATCGCTTTATTTGCAATCAGCTTGTTTTTGCTTATGACAATCAGAGAACGTTGTCACTTAACAGTTGTAATATTTTAATTCCGCAGATTCAGGGACTGCATATAAAATATATCTTGGCTGTATTAAATTCTCGAATTGCACAGTTTTATTTTAGAAAGAAATTTCAGTCGGTAAAGGTGCTTCGATCCCATATCGAGCAGATTCCCATTCCCTTTATAGAAATGGGGGAGCAGGAACGAATTATACAGTTAGTAGAAGAACTTTTAGATACAATGGAGGAAAACGCTATTTTAAATTTATATAACGAAATTGACTACAAGATAGCAGAATTCTTTGGATTAAGTAAGAAGGAGTATGGGATAATTCAGATATCCATGGAAGGAGAAAATTTGTTTTTATCTTAATTATTAAGTAGTTATTTCTTGTAGGTCAGTATTGTTTTGTTTATTTAAAAGTTTAAAGTTAAACAACTGACCTACATTTTTTTAATCGATATACTTTTTATCTTTTCTGACCTTTTTCTTTTACTTTAGATAAGATATCTTTCTCTTGAACGAGAAATGGCTGCAATTCTGCTTCAGTCATAAAAACCTGTCCTTCAAAAACCTTAACCTCTTTCGTCCCCGTATTTTCATTTCGATGCTGTGTTCCAAGCTTTCCTGTATGTAACAGTTCTTTGCTTGTTAATACCCAATAGATTAGCTCATCTTTACAAACGCCAATCCAAATAAAAACATCACAACAGGAAGGCTTTAACTGTTGATAATGATATTTGAAATTTGCAGCTTTTGCTTCTTCGTGAGAATATGCGCGGCTTGCCAGATTGCCCTTTGTACTTGTGCTATTGGCACGACAAGCCTTAACTTCAACACGAATCCCATCGAGCCATAAGTCAAATTCTCCATCAAAGGAGGGATATTGTGTGTTCAGGTTTTCCTTTGTGGCTTTCAAAAATTCTGGAAAAAGCTTAAGGATATGTTGTTCACCCCATGTTTGCCCAAAAGTGCGGGGTGCCATATCAAAGAGTGCAAGATATTGATTTTCCTGTTGGTTTCTTCTGGAAAATTCATTACCTAGTGCAAGATAATCATTATAGCTGATTCTATCAATAGATAATAAGTAAGCCATCAAATTTTGTTCTACAGTAAAAGGAAATATAGAATTTTCATTAAAAATTGTTTCAATAATTGTTTCGTCGCCATTGGCAGTTTTCAGTAAATAATCAAGTTTTTTTCTTAATTCCTTCATGGATAAAATCTCCTTATCAATCAGGGGGGAAGGCTATCTTCCCTTATGTGCAAGGCACATAGTCTCGCGCGCTGGACGCGGACAGCTTCAGCAGCATAATTTTTCTTCGTGTCCGTGTGCATAAAAACATCCCGCAGGTGGGTTAGTCCTGCGGGATATTATTTCTTTAATCTTTGCCAGAACCTTATGCAAGCTTATTAACCGCTTTTGCCAGTCTGGAAACTTTTCTTGCAGCAGTATTCTTGTGGAAAATACCTTTTGCTGCGGCCTTGTCGATCGCTACTGTCGCATCCTTTAGAGCGGCTGTAGCAGCCGCCTTATCTGAAGCAGCAATCGCAGTGTCCACTTTCTTTACCAGAGTTTTTACTCTGGATTTTACCATCTTATTTCTTAATGTTTTTGTCTCAATCACTAAGATTCTTTTCTTAGCGGATTTAATATTAGCCAATTTGTACACCTCCAAACAATTTTATATTTTCGCATGAAAGTCTTTTGGGAATCCGGACACGGACGTTTCCCAAAAAACATACTCTTGGATCATAAAGCATTTTCTGTCGGATGTCAAGAGAAAATTTGCATAAATTTATAAGAAATTACAGAAGATAAAGAGGAGGTTTACGGAATAGGAAAGAAAGGAATGGAATAATATGGAAGGGGAAATTCGGACAGACTTAGCACTGGAGATGCGGGAGCAGTTTACGGAGGATAATGTTGAAGTAAGGGGCGTGGCACTTACGGAGGATTTCTGCGAGGATGGCAAAATGCGTATTACCCGCGTAGAAATTTTAGACGAGCATGGCGCGAAAGTGATGAAAAAGCCGATTGGAACATATATTACAGTGGAGGCGGCAAAACTTTTTTCCGGCGAGGAGGCACAGCGGCGGAAGGTGAGTGAAGAAGTCGGCAGACAGCTCGAATTTTTATGCGGAAAAAAAGCATTGCGCCAGGTGTTAGTTACAGGGCTTGGAAACCGTGAGGTCACACCGGATTCGCTAGGACCGCTGGTGACGGATCAGCTTTTTGTGACGCGCCATTTATTAAAAGAGTACGGGGAGGGATTCTTAAATGAACAGCTTGATAAGGGAAAGGATGAGGCAGAGATTGCCCTGAGTGCGGTGGCACCGGGGGTGATGGGACAGACAGGGATGGAGGCGGCGGAAATTATTAAGGGAATTGTAAAGCATATCCATCCGGATTTGGTGCTGGTCGTGGACGCGTTGGCGGCAAGGAGTGTGGAGCGGTTAAATACGACGGTGCA
>CAJUCG010000191.1 GCA_910585065.1 uncultured Lachnospiraceae bacterium | reverse complement strand
AAAAATTCCCAGGAACCCATGCCCCCCGGTGTTTTCAGCCAAATATACGGCGAATTTACCCCGCCGGAAACAGTATATCCTGCGGCTTTTAACCCTTCGTAAATTACTCTTGCATTCTTCATATAATAGCCGACCATCTCTGAGATCTGCTTCTTTCCTTCCTCGCTGTAAACTGCTTCCCCCGCCCTCTGAATAATGTACGGCGCACCATTAAATTTTGTCCCATGCCGTCGGATCCAAAGTCTGCCAAGCGGGATGCCATCAAGCACCAATTCTTTGGGGATTACCGTGTACGCCAAGCGTGTCCCTGTAAATCCTGCATTTTTGGAGAAGCTGCGCAGTTCAATCGCGCAGGTCTTTGCACCATCACACTCATAGATGCTGTGCGGCACATCTTCCTGTGAGATATATGCCTCGTATGCCGCGTCAAAAATAATTACGGCATTTTTCTGGTTTGCATAGTCCACCCATTTTTGTAGCTGGTCTTTGTTTAAAGCCGCCCCCGTTGGATTATTCGGGAAACACAGATAAATCATGTCCGGCACCTGTTCTGGAAACTCTGGAACGAAATCGTTTTCGTCCGTGCATGGCATATAAATCACATTGCTCCAACGTCCGTTTTCGGCATTATAAGTCCCAGTTCTCCCCGCCATAACATTCGAGTCCACATAGACCGGATAGACGGGATCGCAAACTGCGATTTTAGAATCTGCCGCAAAAATCTCCTGAATATTTGCAGAGTCACTTTTTGCACCATCACTGATAAAAACCTCATCGATCGAAATATCCACCCCACGGCATTTAAAATCATTTTCCACAACCGCACTGCGCAAAAATTCATAGCCTAAATCCGGTGCATATCCCCGAAAGGTTTCCTGTGCCGCCATCTCGTCCGCAGCGGTATGCAATGCGGAAATCACAGCGGGGGGCAGCGGCAGCGTCACATCGCCAATCCCAAGCCGGATCACCTTTTTATCCGGATTTGCCTCCTGATACTCCCTCACCTTTTTTCCGACTGTCGAAAACAGATAACTTCCTGGCAACTTTAAAAAATTTTCATTTACCCTTGCCATTTTTATACTCCTTCCTAAACATCAATCAGTAATTTCCCCTGAAAATACCTCCACTGCAAAGCCTGTCATATAGACATGACCTCCCTTCCTGTCATAGCGAATCCGCAGATCGCCGCCCAGCATATGCACTGTTGCCTCATCCTTTGTATGTCCGTTTAAAATCGATGCCACCACACTTGCACATGCCCCCGTCCCGCAGGCTAAGGTTTCGTCCGAACCCCGCTCCCAGACGCGCATATTTATATTTTCTTTATCGAGTATCTGAACAAACTCAGTATTGACTCGTTCCGGGAACCTTTCATGATGTTCAAAAAGCGATCCGATTTCTGTAAGGGGAACCGTCTTTGTATCCTGCACAAAAACAACAGCGTGCGGATTGCCCATCGAAACAGCAGTAAAACGATACTCATCTCCCCCGACCAAAATCGGCGCGTCAATCACCCTCTCCCCTTCTGCTGCCACCGGAATTTGATTCGGCGCAAAGGCAGGAACCCCCATATCAACTGTAACTTCATCTACTTTCCCCTCCCGCACGGATAAGGTCAAAGACTTGATGCCCGCAAGGGTCTCAATTGTCAGATCTGTTTTATCCGTCATGTGGTGATCATACACGTATTTTCCAACACAGCGAATGGCATTGCCGCACATCTCTCCCTGTGAACCGTCCGCATTATACATTTCCATTGTAAAATCTGCAATTTCAGAAGATTTAATCAGGATAAGTCCGTCCGCGCCGATGCCAAAATGCCGATCGCTCACCTTCCTTGCCAAAGTAGGTGCGTCCTGCACATTCTCCTGAAAACAGTTTACATAGACATAATCATTTCCGCAGCCTTGCATTTTTGTAAATTTCATCGAAATCCTCACTTTTCGTTCTACATAATTTTTTTATTTATATATTAAAGCATATGAATAATCATCTCCGCCATCTCAAGCAGATTCACCCCGCTGTCCATGCTGTTTTTCTGAATATAGCGGTGCGCTTCTTCCTCCGTCATGTGATTGCGCTGCATCAAAATCAGTTTTGCCTCCTCGATTACTGCGCGTTCTTTTTCGCTCCGAATTTTCGGTTTTTGCCGCTCCTTTCGCTTTCTCTGTATGTAGTGGTGTGTCATCACCTGGAGAGTACTGAGCAGATCCCTTGTCTTTAGCGGCATGGAGACCGACATAATTCCACTCCCGTCAAGTTCCGCAAGCCGTGCAGCCGAAGCAATCAAAAGCATTTCAAATCCCTGCGGCAGATAATTGTTAATCTCTAAGCAATGCATATCGGACATCCGGTAGCCGCAGAGTACAATGCCGCCGTCTAATTCATTTGCCATATTGATTGCCTGCGCACCCGTAGTGCAGACCGCATTGACCTCAAACCCATTTCGGACTAACAGGGCTTTAATATAATTGGCATCTTCCATTTTCGGAAAAACAATAATAATACTAAGCACCGAAAGCCTACCTCCATTTCCGCCCTTTTACTATACGCCCCAAATTCCTGCAAAACTTTTCGGATCGTTTTCCAAAATTTTCCTCAATGCTTTTTGCAGACCTCTTCCCCTAAAAACGGTCAAGATACTGAGAAACCTCCCATGCGGAAACACTTGTGCGATATTCCTTCCACTCCGCACGTTTTGCCGCCAGATAGTTATTCCGCAAACCCTCCCCCAACACTTCCCCTAAAAGTGCATCTTTCTCTAATTCATCTAATGCATATTCCAGATGCTTTGGCAGACTTTGAATCCCATAGCTTGACCGCTCCTCCTTTGTCATTGCAAAAATATTTCCGTCCACGCGCGGCGGCGGAAGCTCTTTCCTTTTTACTCCGTCAAGTCCGGCAGCAATACATACGGCAAGTGCCAAATAGGGGTTTGCCGAAGGATCTGGACAGCGCAGCTCAATGCGGTTTACCCTCCCCTTTCTCAGACCAGTGCGCACAAGTGCAGTGCGGTTCGCCGCAGCGGACCATGCAATGTAGACCGGCGCACCATACCCTGACACCAAACGCTTGTAGGAATTGACAAGCGGATTGGTGATCGCAATAATCCCGTTGATATGTGAAAGCAGACCCGCAACAAAATATTTGCCGACCTCACTTAATCCATCCTCCGCTTCCGGCGCACTCAACAAATTTTTTCCTTCCGGGTCGTGCAGTGAAAGATTTAAATGCATCCCGGAACCCTCCACGCCCGATTTTGGCTTTGGCATAAACGTCGCGTGCAGCCCATGCCGTCTGGCAATTGTGCGCACCACCATACGGAAGGTCATCAAATTGTCCGCACAGGTTAATGCTCCCGCATAGCGAAAATCGATCTCATGCTGCGCTGGGGCATTTGCATGGTAGGATGCTTCAACCTCAAATCCCATTTCCTCCAGAGTCATCACCATCTCCCTGCGCGCATTCTCTCCCGCGTCCACCGGTCCGATATCAAAAAAACCGCCGCGCTCCTTTGTCTGCGTCGTCGCATTGCCATCCTGCCCAAGATCAAACAAAAAAAACTCACATTCCGGACCAGCCTTAAACCGGTAACCCATATCCCCCGCATCCATCAATACTTTCTTTAGTATCTGGCGAGAGTCCCCCCAAAACGGCGTTCCGTCCGCCCGGCGCAGATCACAGATAAATCGCGCTACCTTTCCCTGCTGTGGTCTCCAAGGGAAAATCTCGAAGGTATTCAGATCCGGATAGAGATAAATGTCCGGCTCCTGCATGGACAAAAATCCCTCAATTGCAGAACCGTTAAACACACATTGATTCTCAAGTACCTTCTCAAGCTGGCTTGTGGTCACCGCCATATTTTTAAAATTTCCAAACATATCGGTAAACTGAAGGCGGATAAATTCCACATCCTCATCCTTTACAATCTGAATAATATCCTGCTTTGTGTAACGCACTATATTTCCCTCCTTTATTTCAAAAACCCGTTCACAATCTGCGCTTCCGCCTCCGCCTCCGTAAGTCCTAATGTCATCAATTTCACAATCTGCTCCCCCGCAATCTTCCCGATAGCCGCCTCATGAATCAGGCTTGCCTCTAAATGGTTTGCCGTGATCTCCGGAATCGCGCTTACACTGCCCTCATCCATCAAGATCGCATCACATTCACTATGCCCCACGCATTTATTATTTCCGTTGATCCTTGAGAGAAATAGCTGGCGGGAATGCTCCTTTGCGACAGAACGGGAAATCAGGCTGACCCCGCAGTCCTCACCATTTAAATCCACCGTAAAATCAGTTTTTGCATACTGCGTCCCATGCGTCATAATCTTTTCCTTAATCACGAGCGTCGCGTGTGCCGAGAGTGTCGCGCGCGTAGTGCGCACCGTCGAATCCACACCTTTAATCTGCACGGTATCCATCTCAAGATAACTTCCCTCAGCAAGTTCAATGATCGTCTGCGGATTGAGAACGCGCTCCCCCCTGCCATCGCCGCTGCCATAATGTTTCTCCACATAGCGGACTTTAGCATTCTTTCCTACATAAAAAGTATGAATCCCGTCGTGCTGCGATTTCAGGTCACCGCCATTATGAATCCCGCATCCTGCCACAATCGTGACATCCGCATCCTCTCCGATATAAAAATCATTGTAGACGAGATCGGTCACTCCGCTCTGACTTAAAACCACCGGAATATGCACGCTCTCATTTTTCGTGCCGGGCTTTATCACAATATCAATGCCCTGCTTATCCGTCTTTGTCACAATATCAATATGCTCCGTTGTTTTCCGTGCCGCGCCAACCCCGTTGACGCGAAAATTGTAAGCACCCTGCGGCACTTCATGAAGCCCCGCTACCTGCTTTAATAATTCCATCTGTATCTGATCCATATCCATACCTCTCTCTGCGGTCTTATAATTTAATCAAATTTTTAAGTCTAAATATTTTCAAAAATAAATCTCTATATAAATATTAGCAGTTATAAGGATATCTCCCTAAACTCCCCCCTCAGTTTTATGCCTTGGGCATCCCACCATCGTTCCCAAAAGTCCCGGCAAAATATCCTCTCTCCTCCCGGATTCAGCAATTTTTCCATCTGCAATCACAATAATTTCATCCGCAATATTTAAGATTCTTTCCTGATGTGAGATAATCATAATGGAACCGTGCGTCTCGTCATGCATCTTCTCAAAGACGCGAATCAGATTCTGGAAACTCCACAGATCAATCCCCGCCTCCGGCTCATCAAAAACGGTCAGCTTCGTCTTTCTTGCAAGCACAGTTGCAATTTCAATGCGTTTTAATTCCCCGCCGGACAAACTTGCATTTACCTCGCGGTTAATGTAATCCTTTGCGCACAGACCAACCTCAGAAAGATAATTGCAGGCGCGCGCTGTACTGATATTCTCCCCCGCTGCAAGTCCGATCAGATCCTTTACTGTGATCCCCTTAAAGCGGACGGGCTGCTGAAATGCATAGCTGATCCCTGCTTTGGCGCGCGCTGTGATATCCTTATCCGTGATATCCTCCCCGTCAAGCAAAATCTCCCCCTTTGTGGGACGTTCGATCCCCGCAATCAATTTGGCAAGCGTCGATTTTCCCCCGCCATTTGGTCCGGTGATCGCAATAAATTTATTATCTGAAAGAGTTAAGCTTACGTCACGGATAATCTCTTTGCCTTTGCCGTTCTCCTCCGCCTCAAATGATATATGCTTTAATTCTAACATAATAAACCTCCGTATCCTTATCTTTAAAATTTCTCCTGCACACCCAGGCGCATTCCATTTCTCGTTATACTCTTGACTGCACGGCTTAAAGTATAACACAGTCTTTTTACTTTTTCCATAAAAAAACGCAAGAACCACTAAAAAGATAGCGCCCTTGCCTTCTAATTTTTTGTAAATTATGTAAAATTTTTGATAAATATGTTTTCTTGATTTGACATCCATAAGATTTTCCTATATAATAACACCAAATGGACAGTGTGGCAAGCTTTTTTTTTCTTTCCCGCTGTACAAAATATAATCAAATAGGAGTGTGATTTTTGTGCCCCCCAGTGTCGCGGTTAAATTTGTGATACTATTGTCCCTGTTGTTGTTGTCCGCCCTGTTTTCCTCGGCGGAAACCTCCCTTACCACGGTGAGCAAACTGCGTGTGCGCAGCCTCGCAGAAGACGGCAATAAGCGTGCGGCAATTCTCTTAAAACTTATTGAGAATCCCGCCAATATGTTAAGTGCCATCCTAATTGGCAATAATGTGGTCAACCTCTCCGCTTCCTCCCTCACGACCTCGGTGATATTGGAATTATTTGGAAGCCAAGGTGCAGCGATCGCTACTGGTATCTTGACGCTGCTTATCTTAATTTTTGGTGAGATTACCCCAAAACGCCTTGCCACTCTGCACAATGAAAAGATGGCTCTGATGTACGCGCCTCTTTTCTTAACCTTTACCAGGCTCCTGACTCCAGTGATCTTTATTGTAAACAAACTGTCGTTCGGTGTAATGTTTTTGCTGCGTATTGATCCGAACGAGAAGGCTGCCCCGATCACCGAGAGCGAACTGCGCACCGTCGTGGATGTCAGCCATGAGGAAGGGGTGCTTGAGAGCGAAGAGCATCAGATGATTACTAACGTGGTAGATTTCGGAGACTCCCTTGCAAAGGACATAATGGTACCGCGCATTGATATGGTATTTGCAAATAGTGAGATGAGCTACGATGA
>CAJUCG010000190.1 GCA_910585065.1 uncultured Lachnospiraceae bacterium | reverse complement strand
GCTAATTGAATAAAGAAACTGTAGTGCAATGTATTGGCAGGAAAGAAATCAACAGTTGATTGGAGGATGGCAATGAAAAAAATTATGTATTTTCCCTATGGTGGAGGGCATGGAAACATTGTTAGATGCTTATATAAAGGTTTAATTTCCAAGCCGGAATTAGAACAGAAGATTATAGCACTTACCGTTTCCTGGAGAATATTTGACGACAATAATATACCCTATGGAAGATTAAGTGATTATCGTGATGTTATTAAAGATTGGGACAAAATTATTGAAATTGGACAGAAGCTTGCCAAGAATATAGAATTTCGGAATCCTGATCTTCAGTATGAAGACTATTGTGCATATTTGGGAATAGGATATTATTGTCTTATTGATGAATATGGAGAAGAAGAAGCTGAAAAAAAGTATGTAGAGATGGGGAGACGAGCCTTTTGTCCGGTAAAGGTTATAAAAGAAATACTGCAATATGAGAAACCAGATGCTGTAATCATAACCTGTGGGGTGCGTACAGAAAAGGCGGTTGGGATTGCTGCCAATAAATTGAGAATACCAGTAATACGAATTGCCGATCTTCCAAAATTTGAACCGTCAGGATGCGAATGTTATACTTGTGTGATGAATGAGTATGCAAAAGAATATGCGATATCTATATTAAAGGAAAAACCAAAGAATGTTTATGTTACGGGGCAGCCTGTATTTGAAGATAACTATATATTAGATAATGAAATCAATTTGAGGGTAAGGAATGAATTAGACTTAGATAAATATGACAAATTGATTGTATATCTGGAACAGCCGGGATTAAATGAAATTAATAACGTTGAAAATGAAATGATAAAGATAGCAAAAGAAAACCCCAAGTGGTTGTTTGTATTTAAACAACATCCTAATCAAACGAATGCTTTTAGGAATAATGTAAGTAAAAATATTATATCTCTTAGAAAATATCCGTTAAAATATTTGCTTAATAATTGTGATTTGGCAATTACACGGCATTCAACTGCCGGTTTGGAGGCAGTACTCCTAGATAAGCCCTTAATTAATTTGGGGTTAATAGAAACAAGTAATGAATTTATTGCGGTAGAAAATTTTGATTATTCAAGTTTTGGCATTTCATATAAAGTAACAAAATTAGAAGATTTATCAACCGCAATTAACACCTGTTTAGATAATAATAACGAGATTGCAATTAAGCTAAAGTACAATAGAACATTATTTAAGAATGCGCCATATGTAATTGACAATATATATCAAGTTTTGTTGGATGCATGGAATTGTGGAATCAGAGGCTGAAAATTTTTAAAGGCCGTAAGCTGATATAATAAAAAGAAAAGAGAGGTATTTGATATGTCAAAAATCATTGGTTTAATTGGAGGAGCATCCGGAAAGGATTTAACGAAACAGCTACATGAGAAAGGATACCGCGTGGCCTTAGTAGCAGGGAAGAATGGCGAATTGGGAACGGATATAGCGGATTATGTGCTGACGATAGATCTTCAAAATGTGGATACTATCCGCTCATTCTTTCATGATCTCAATGTTAAGCATTTGATTCTTGGAACTGGTCATCGATACGCTTTTAAACTTGCGGAAGAACTTGAGAAGGATGGTATTACGCCGAATGTAAATGTCAAGGCGAGTTTGATTGCAAAAGTTAAGAATGATTATAGAGATCTGATTTGTGAGAAGGGATTCCTTTCTCCTGCGTATTTTACGATTACCAACAAAGATGAGATGCCGGATATCAAAATGATAGAAGAAAAGGTTGGATTCCCCTGTGTTGTAAAGGCGGCTATTGATACTATGTATCCACAGAAAGCCAACACAGAAGTGGAACTTAAAGCTGCTATTGAAGAAATATTAAATAGTGGTTCTCCTGTATTAATTGAGCAATTTATTAAGGGGATCGATATTACGGTACCTGTATCTGTAGTAAACAACACGGCGAAAGCTTATGCTGTATGCTATTACAGTAAGGCTGAAGAGTGTGATCTGAAAGGATTCACACATGAGGAATACATGAAAAAACATCTGTCAAAGGAAGATGAAATAAAAGTTTTGGATTATTGTGAGCGACTTGCACTTGCAAGTGGATTCGAAGGACTTCCTCGTTTTGATGCCATGGCACTTCCAGGGGGTGATACTTATGTTCTTGAGGTAAATTCTGTAGGCGTAACAGGTATATCTGATCATTATGAACCATATAACAATGCTGTTCTTCGCCCACTGATGAAACAGGGAATTAATTTGGCAGAAATTACTGTGAATACTGCCATGAGAAAATTTGGGTTGAAATAATAATTGAATAATCGCGATTGATTTAAAGTAATGAACATTATAGATAGTATGAGTGTTTCACGTATATTTAAATAGTTAATAAAGAGGAAGTAAATAATGTTTCATTTAGACCAGTTTATAAATCAATATGTTACAAAACGTCCTGTTTCTATGTTTTATCCAGACATAAAAACTAACTGGAATATCCTTAGCAAGAAGATTGAGGGAAAATCTGTCTTGGTTATTGGAGGTGCTGGTTCTATCGGCTCTTCCTTTATCAAGGCGATTCTTCCATTTAAGCCAGCTGCTCTTGTTGTTGTGGATGTCAACGAGAATGCCTTGGCGGAATTAACCCGTGATCTTCGCTCAACAAAGGGAATGTATGTTCCAACAGACTATCTCCCATATCCGATGGACTTTGCTTCTTCTGTATTTGAGAAGATGTTTCGAAGTCGTAGAGGGTTTGACATTGTTGGCAATTTTTCAGCACATAAGCATGTAAGATCCGAGAAGGATATTTACAGTGTGGAAGCACTACTTCAGAATAATGTTCTGCACGCAAAACTTCTGCTTGATCTCCTGTCAGAGTATCCACCGGAGGAATATTTTTGCGTATCTACAGATAAGGCGGCGAACCCTGTAAATATTATGGGAGCAAGTAAGAGAATTATGGAGGATGTTATTTTCTCTTATTCCGATAAGTTTCCAGTGAAAACTGCTCGTTTTGCTAATGTGGCATTTTCAAACGGTTCCCTTCCGGCAGGATTTTTGGCGCGAATTCAAAAATTGCAACCACTGTCGGCTCCATCGGATGTTCGTCGATACTTTGTTTCTCCGGAGGAATCGGGACAAATTTGCTTGCTTTCATGTATTCTTGGAGAAAATAGAGCCATCTTTTTCCCAAAACTTAAAGAGGCGCAAATGATGACCTTTGATGCTATTGGAACGGAACTGCTGAAAGCTTACGGATATAAAGTGCTGGAGTGTTCTTCTGATGAAGAGGCGATTGATAAGGCAGAAGATTTGAAAAAGGGAGGCAACCTTTATCCAGTGCATTATACGATATCTGACACATCGGGTGAAAAAGCCTTCGAAGAATTTGTAACCGACACAGAAACCAAGGATATGGATCGATTTGGTTCGCTGGGGGTAATTACCGGCAAGAAAATACCGGACAAAGAGAAAATTTTTACCCTTTTTAAAAATTTAAATGCAGTGTTTGAAGATTCTGAACCAACAAAAGAAGAAGTTATTACGATAATAAAGGAGTATCTTCCAAACTTTGAACATATCGAAACGGGAAAATCCCTTGATAGTAAAATGTAGGGTAGTGGACTAAAGAATTACTAAATAAAAAAGGAGGAAGGGAATAAAGATGGATAAATTTATTCCTCTATCAATCCCCAATTTTGAGGGAAATGAAAGAAAATATGTAGATGATGCACTGGATCAGGGCTGGGTTTCCACTGGGGGCGCATACATTACAAAATTAGAACAGGAAATGGCAGAATTCCTCCATATGGAAAATGTTGCGGCGTGTCAAAGCGGAACATCCGCACTCCATCTTTCCCTGATTGAGGCGGGGGTAAAACCTGGTGATGTGGTAATTGTTCCCCCATTGACCTTTATTGCGGCAGTAAATCCGGTAAAGTATCAGTTTGCTATCCCTGTATTTATTGACTGTGATGATAGTTTTTGTATAGATCCCGTCAAGCTAAGAAGTTTTTGTGAAAAGGAATGTCAGTGGGATGGAATCTGTTTAAAACATAAGAATGCCATAGTAAAGGCTTTGGTCATTGTCCATGTTTTTGGCAATATGGCAGATATGGAATCCATCATGGATATCGCCAGGAAATACAATCTGAAAGTTATTGAAGACGCAACGGAGGCGTTGGGAACCTATTATACCAGTGGATGTTATACGGGAAAATATGCGGGGACAATAGGGGATTTTGGGTGTTACAGTTTCAATGGCAATAAAATTATTACAACGGGCGGTGGGGGAGCGGTTACATCGAACGATTCTAAGATAGTGGATCATCTTCGTTTTCTCTCAACTCAGGCAAAAACCGACCCACATTACTACATCCACGATGAAATCGGATATAATTATCGAATGACAAATCTTCAGGCAGCACTAGGTGTCGCTCAGATGGAGGAACTACCTGAATTTATTCGGAGAAAACAGCGTAACTATGAGCGGTACAAAGAGTTATTTGACGGATTTGAGTATGCCACTTTGATGCCCTTTCGGAAGGGGACAAGCCCCAACAAATGGTTTTATTCCCTCAACATTAATCGGACTTATATCCCTGCTTCGATGCGTGAAATTATTATCTCCCTTCACGATAAGGGAATTGAAACGCGTGCTATTTGGGGATTAATCAATGAGCAGGAACCTTATAGAGGAGAAGAAACTTACCAACTTGAAAAGGCACCTTATTATGCAAACCGCGTTTTAAATCTTCCCTCCAGTACACAGATCACGGAAGAAGAAATACGGTATGTAGCAGATAAGGTGAAGCAATTGCTTAGGTCGCTGGCAAATGGATAATATACAAACTTTAATTGGAAAAGAGGAACTAACCATATCGGAGGCGATGCAGAAAATTGATGGGAACGCCTATGGAATTCTCTTTCTTGTCGATGAATACGGCATTTTATCGGGATGCATCACCGATGGAGATATCCGACGTTTTTTGCTTTCGGGAGGGAAAATGGATGCGGCGGCAATGGACGCGGCAAATAGGAAACCAAAGGCAGCAAAAACCATCGAGGAAGCACGGCGATTATACCATAAAAGAAATTATATTGTGATTCCAGTACTTAGGGAAGATGGCAGCATTCTGGATTTATACTGCGGTGAACCAGGGGAAACAATGGGCAAACCTAAAGGTGCATTAAAAATTCCTGTTGTAATCAATGCGGGAGGAAAAGGGAGTAGACTTGACCCGTTCACCAGAGTATTGCCAAAACCTTTAATCCCCGTTGGGGATCTTCCGATTATTGAACATATCATGAAGGAATATCAGTCCTATGACTGTAATGAATTTCACATTATTGTTAATTACAAGCGGGATTTGATAAAAGCCTATTTTGCTGATAGTGATAATCATTATAATATTACTTGGTATGATGAGGAAAAACCACTCGGTACGGGGGGCGGATTAAGTCTTCTTCGCGGGAAATTTAATGGTACATTCTTTTTTGCGAACTGTGATGCTCTTCTGACGGCAAACTATGAGAGTATGATAAAATTTCATAAAGAAAACGGAAATGTAATTACAATGGTTTGCGCCTACAAAAACATTAATATTCCCTATGGTGTGGTTGAGATGGGGATCAACGGGACGATAGAGGAGATGAAAGAGAAGCCACTGATGTCTTTTTTGACGAATACGGGCATTTATATTGTTGAACCAGAAGTAATTGATGCGATGGAGGATGGCGTTTCTATTGGATTCCCCGATATTGTTGATATGCAAAGGAAGAAAGGAAAAAAGGTTGCTGTTTTCCCGGTTAGTGAGAATGACTGGATGGATATGGGACAGTTACCGGAACTTGAAAAGATGAGATTAAGGCTTTACGGGGAGTAGAAAGCAATAAATTAGGAAGGAGACAAAAATATTTATGAAATATTGTAAATGTTGTGTAATGCCTGACACAAGGCCAGGGATTGTTTTTAATGAAAATGGGATATGTAGCGGCTGCATAAATGCTGCAAAAAAAGATACAACCGATTGGACATTAAGAAAAACAGAACTTGAAAAGATATGTGATAAATATAGGGGAATGAATGGAAATGGATTTGATTGTGCAATAGCTGTTTCTGGCGGTAAGGATTCTCATTTTCAAGTTCATATTATGAAGGAAGAAATGGGAATGAATCCTATTTTATTTACTGTTGAAGATAATTTGCCTATGACAAAGGCTGGTGCGCATAATTTGAAGAATATATCTGAAGCATTTGGATGTCCTGTGATTTCAGTAAAGCCCAATATAAAGTTGCAAAAAAAATTGATGTGGAAGACTTTTGAAAAATATGGAAAACCATCATGGTTTTTGGATCGTCTTGCATTATCCTATGTTTTTAGACTTGCAATACAATTCAATACACCTTTGTTAGTTTATGGTGAAAATGTAAGTCTTGAATATGGCGGCACAGATGCAAAAGAAATGGCATCAGCAAGAGAAGTATTATTAAACGGAGTTGCATCGGATATTCCATTCGAGGAACTTATAGACGATGATATTTCAGAGAAGGATCTTGAAATGTTTAGATCACCTTCCATTGAAGAATTAGATAAACTGGAACCAATATATTTGGGATATTTTTATAAATGGAATTCTTACAGTAATTATATCTTTGCAAAAAGCAGAGGTTTCCATGATCTAAGTGGAGAATGGGATAGGACAATGCACGCAGAAAACTTTGATCAGGTTGAC
>CAJUCG010000189.1 GCA_910585065.1 uncultured Lachnospiraceae bacterium | reverse complement strand
CCTTGATTGGGCAGTAGGCTCTCCCTCGCAGTTGGCGGACATACTGGTAAAAGCGATGAACGCGGTTTTTGCGCTTTGTGCCAATAAGTGTCATCCCTCCGGAAATAAAGAAACCGGGTATAACAAGCGAACTCATTACGGTATCGTAAGTATAGTAAGTTATATCACCTGACCCCTGAAAAAGGTTGAACATAATCATCATCATCATACATAAAGAGAGTCCTATCCAGCCAAAGACGGAAAGCAGCGTGCCGGAGACACGTCCTTTAGGACTGCGGCTGATCGGCACAAGTTCCGTGGTGGCACGGCGGACAGAATTTGATGTATCCTGCGCGGCGGAAGAATTTCTGCCATTATCCTTGCGGGCGGCACTGCCAAAAAATGCAAAGGACTCCAATGTGTCGCGCAGTTTCCCGGAATAGTCGTAAACATTGCGCCTTTCCTGATTTTGTGCAGAATTTTGTCGATTTTGCATATTTTTGCGATGTTCGGTCGCCCTTCTGCGGTTTTCCTCTGCAGCCTGTCTTCTGCGTGCCTCTGCGGCTTGTCTTCTCGCCTCCACTGATTGTCTGCTGTTGTAGCGGGCGCGCTCAGCTTCTGCCTGGGCAGCCTGTCTTCTCGCTTTGTAATCCGCGCGGATATCGCCGTTTACAATCTCTCCATCAATGCGCTCTAGGTTGTCGGCGGTCGTTTCCTCCCCGTCATACTGCTCATAAAAATGGTTCTGATTTGTCCCAATCTGCGCGATCGAAGTGTTGACGGCGGTAGTGATATCTTTATTTAGTTTTGAAAAATCCGATGTGGACAGTGCGTCCTGCACCGCTTTTTCAATATCAGATGCAAGATCGGAATTGTACATGGCAAACCTCTCATTCATTGTAATCGTTCTTTGTCCTATAAAAAAGCCTTGATGATAAGGCGGTCAAAGAATCATATTGAAATTATATCGCAAATGGAAAAGGTTTGCAATCAGATTTCGATATTATAATCAATTTATAATTTTGCAGTTGTTTTTTATAAAAAATTTCAGATAAGAATTGCGCCCCCTGTCGGATTGTGCTATAGTAGAAAAGGCTGCGCAGACTCGCATACTGCACTAGCAGCAAATTTCCATATGCGGGTCTGCGCATATAAAAAAGGGGGCAGTGATTTTATGGCGGACAGATTATCGGGGTTGATTGAAACTTGTTACGGTATGGCAGCAGCGATCAACGCGGCGGGAATTGGAACGGATGAGCGCATGAAGCTTCAGGCGACAGTGCGCTTTGAATTTTTAAAATTTCTCTCCTACCTGGCGTACACTGAAGGGGGGATTACTCGCGGGGAATTAGACTTTATCAACCGTACACTAGGATATGATTTTAAACGGGAGGAACTGGTGCAGTTTCGTTTTAGTGAGCGCACGGCAATGCCGGAATTTGCTGGGACAGTGCCCCGCGCGCTGAAATTTTTTGTGTTGGCGGATGCCGGCGGAAAGATGAAGGATGAGGTCTACCGAAAAAAGAAGGCGATCACGTTGGTGGAAACTTACCGCTTATTAGGACAAAGTTATATTGCGCAGGATGAAAAATGTACGGAGAAGGAAATTAAGCTCCTCTCCTCCTATATGAAAATGCTGGAGGATTTTTTAAAGGAGTACGGATTATTTCGCAGAAATGCGCATATTGAGCCGATTCTGCCGGTGATTGATCGCAGGGAGAAAAAATACTCCTTTGATAAAGGAAAAAATAAAAATTTAGAGGAAGACAAAGAGAAAAAAACAATGGGGCAGGATGAGGAGGACGGGGAGCAGAGTGTAGAAAGTATGCTTGCTGAATTAAATGCGCTGACCGGGCTTTCCTCGGTAAAGCAGGAAGTCAGTCATCTGGTTAATCTGATGCAGGTGGCAAAACTTCGCCGTGAGCAGGGGATGAAAGAGCCATCCGTCTCAAAACATCTGGTGTTTTCCGGAAATCCAGGAACCGGAAAGACCACAGTGGCAAGGCTTTTGGCAAAAATTTACAAATCACTTGGCATTTTGGAGCGGGGACAGCTTGTGGAAGTTGATCGCGGCGGCTTGGTCGGGGGATATATCGGTCAGACGGCGGCAAAGACGGCGGAGGTCGTGGACGAGGCAATCGGTGGGATTTTGTTTATCGATGAGGCGTATGCTCTTACTGTGGGCAAGGGAGATGGAGATTTCGGGCAGGAGGCGGTGGACACGCTGTTAAAGGCGATGGAGGACAACCGCGATTCGCTGATTGTGATTGTGGCGGGCTATCCGGATCTGATGGAGGAATTTTTAAGTTCGAATCCCGGTCTGCGCTCGCGCTTTTCACGTTTTATTCTCTTTGAGGACTATACGCCGGAGGAACTTTTCGAGATTCTGCTTTCCATGTGTAAAAAGCAGGAGTATATCCTTTCGGATGAGGCGGGGGAAGCCGTGAAAGAATTTTTAAGGCAACGCTGCGCGGACAAGCCGGATAATTTCGCGAACGCCCGCGATGTCCGCAACCTTTTGGAACGTGCGATCACCAATCAGGCGGCGCGGGTGATCGAGAGCAAAAAATCTGATTATGATACTCTGGCAAGATTGGAAAAATGCGATTTCGAACAAATTATAAACAAAGTGTGAATTTCGGGGAAATGCTTTTATTTTTCACCAGAATATGTTATAACTGTTTACGCAGTCCGCTCTCTTGGCGGATTAGAAAAGGATATTGTGATATTTTAACAGAAAGGGAATTAGAAATGAAAAGAGGAATACAGAGGATTTTGGCGATGCTGCTCTGCGGCGCGCTTTTTATCTCGTGCGAGGAAAAAAAGGAAGATCTGCCGGAACGGCTTTCCGGCAGCGCGGTGGAAGCTCATTACAAAGGGGTGGAGTACGAGCCGTTTGACACGACGGTGACGGAGGAGGAGATTCAGACAAGACTCGATAGCTTTTTGGACTCGCATCCGGTCTATGAGGAAGTTACGGATCGCGACGATGTGCGCGAGGGGGATACGGTAAATATTGATTATACTGGCTATATGGACGGCAAGGCGTTCGCAAATGGCAGCGATAAGGGATTTGATCTTACCATTGGCTCCGGACAATTTATCCCCGGCTTTGAAAGCGGACTTATCGGCGCGAAGGAGGGGGCAACTTTGGATGTGGAGGCAACCTTTCCGAACCCGTATAAGAACAATCCGGATTTCTCTGGAAAAACGGCGGTTTTTTCCGTGACGATCAACGATATCAAGCGAAAGAAAGATATGGAACTTACGGACGAGTTAGTTGCGGCAAACACCGATTATGCAACAGTGGCGGACTACAAGAATTATATTGAGACCAGTCTTCGCACACAGAAGGAAACTTACGCTGTGACCCAGAAAGAAAATCTTGTGATGAGCAATCTGATTGAGCAGACGGAGTTTACAGGAATTGCGCAGGAAGATATCGACAGTTACTATGAGAATTCGAAGACCTACTACAGTAATTTGGCACAAGTTTATGAGAGTACCTATGGCTATTCCTTTTCCATGTTTATTCTGTACTTTTTTAACTGTGCGAGCGAGGAAGAGTACGATAAACTTCTGCGCGAGCAGGCAGAGTTTGAGGTGAAGCGGACGCTGATTCTTTATTATGTCATTGACAAAGAGAAAATAACGATCTCGGATGAGGAGTACGAGGAGGCGATAAAGCGTTACGCGACGCAGTACAATGTGACGGCGGACGAGCTAAAAGAACAGGTGGAGGAGCCGAAAATCCGTCTGCTGGCACAGCAGGAGAAAGCGGAGCAGATTATTTATGACAATGCCGTGGAGGCGGCAAAGGAGTAGGCAGCGAAATAGTTTAAGGAGGATTAAGATGAAGAAGAAATGGCTGGCAGTATTACTTTGTACCTGTCTTGCATTTGCAGGGTGCGGCTCTTCAGGGGAGGAAGAGGGGGAGGAAGTTTCAAAAAATGATGGGAAAGGACAGAGCGGTTCACTTCTTTCGGGAAATAAGGCTCCGACAAGCACTCCTGTAGATTCTGAAAATGATTCTCAGGACGGTGCGGGGCTTGGCGATCTTGATGTGCCGGATATTAATAATCCGGCAGAAGAGACGGGCGCGTACTGGAGACCGCAGGGCAGCGTGGTACTAGGACAGTATATTGGCGTTTCAGTGAGCGAGGAAAAAGCGGAAGTATCGGATGAGAGTGTACAGAGTGAAATTGATTATCTGCTTGAGCAAAACAGTGAGCCGCGCGCGATCGAGGGGCGCAATATCGTAGAGAAAGGCGATTATGTCTGTGTGGATTACACGCTCTGGATAAACGGTGAGCAGGTGGATGAAATTACGGAGGAATATCTTACCGTCGGCGATGACTACTATGATTTTGAGGAATCGCTTCCGGGAGCCTACATCGGCGAGTCAAAGACGACGGAGTGTGAGGTGGAGGATTATGCGCACAGTGAGTATATAGGGCAGACAGGGACTTATATTGTACAGATTAAGTCAATTAACGAGCGGATTGTGCCGGAATTGACGGATGCATTTATTGCGGAGAAAACCGATTTTGAAACAGTTGAAGCATATCGGCAGGACATCTACGATACGCTTTTGGAGGAGGCGAAGGAGCAGGCAAGAAGCAGAGAGAGAGTTGCCGCTTTTGAGAAAATTATGGAGGATTCAACGTTTACTGGCATCAGCGATGCGGATGTACAATCCTATGTGGATGAGACGGTCGCATATCATGAGCAGTATGCAGCGATGTGGGGGACGGAACTCGAACAGCTTGTCTCTCTGATTTACGGGGAGACATATGAGGAATTCCTTGCGGTTGCCAAGGAGGATGGCGAATATGCGGTAAAGCAGTATTTGATCTTGGATGCGGTAATTGAGGATGCGGGGATCAAGCTGACGGATGAGGAATATGATAAGGCGTTGGCAGAGTATGCAGCGGAGAATGATTTTGCCTCCGCAGAGGAAGTTGAAGATACCTATTATAAAGAAGATTTGGTGGAGCAGTTTCTGCGCGACAAGGCGTATGATATGATTGTGGAGTCCATGATTGTTGGCTAAAGCCCCAAAACCCCGGTGCCGAAAGGTTCCGGGGAAGTTTTTTGCACAAAAAAAGGTTGCTTTTTACTGCCTTGTTGTTTATAATAAATTTAACTCGAAAACGGTTTAGCATTGGGAGGAATTATGGTATCGGTAAAAGATATTGCTGCGCGCTGTAATGTTTCTGTTGCGACAGTTAGTAAGGCACTCAACGGGTACAGCGATATCAGCAGGGAAAAGAGAGATTATATCAATGCTGTGGCGAAAGAGATGGGGTATTTTCCCAATGCTGCGGCGATCGCATTAAAGACAAACCGCACCTACAATATTGGGATTTTATTTTCGGACGCGGCAAACAATGGGCTGACAAACGAGCATTTTGCCAGGGTGCTGCAAGGAGTGAAGGAGGAGGCGGAGTCGAGAGGGTATGATATCACATTTATCAATAATCATATTGGCGCGCGGACGATGACCTACACGGAACACTGCCGCTATCGAGGGGTGGATGGCGTGGTGATCGCCTGTATTGATTTTGATGCGCCGGAGATTGTCGAGCTAGTCAACAGTGGAATTCCGGTGGTCACGATCGACCATGTATTTCACAGTACGACTTCCGTGATCTCAGATAATGTCAAGGGCGTTAAAGATTTGGTGATGTATGCATATCATATGGGGCATCGGCGGATTGCGTTTATCCACGGTGTGGACTCCTCGGTTTCAAGGGATCGCCTGGCAAGTTTTTATCGGACGCTTGAGGAACTTAATGTGGAAATTCCAGAATATTATACTCTGGTCTGCCCCTACCGCGATACAAGGACTGCCGCCGAGATGACGAGGAAGCTTTTAGAGGAGAAGGAGCCGCCAAGCTGTATTCTTTATCCGGATGATTTTACGGCGATCGGCGGGATCAGCGTGATAGAACAAAAGGGGCTGCATATCCCGGAGGATATCTCGGTGATGGGGTATGACGGCAACAGTTTTGCGCGGGTAATGGAACCAGCAATGACTACCCTGGCACAGAACTCGGAAGAGCTGGGACACCGCGCAGCAGAGCAGTTAATTTACATGATTGAAAAGCCAAAGACCGCGTTGGTGGAACGCATTGTGGTGGAGGGAAAACTCTTTGAGGGGCGTTCCGTAAAAAAATTGTAAATATTTAGTAAAATGAGGAGGTCAGTGATGAAAATTAGAACAAGGTACGCGCCAAGCCCGACAGGAAGGATGCATGTGGGCAATCTGCGCACCGCACTCTATGAGTTTTTAATTGCAAAGCATGAGGGCGGAGATTTTATTTTGAGGATTGAGGATACCGATCAGGAACGCTATATGGAAGGTGCGGTGGATATTATCTATCATACAATGCAGAAAACTGGACTGATTCATGATGAGGGACCGGACAAGGATAGGGGGTTTGGTCCGTATGTGCAGAGCGAGCGTGTAAAGACGGGAGTTTATTTGAAATATGCAAAGGAACTGATTGAAAAGGGCGAGGCGTACTATTGTTTCTGTGACAGGGAGCGTCTTTCCGGGTTAAAAAGTGTGGTTTCTGAGGATGAGGACGGCGAGGCGAAGGAGATTACAAAATATGATAAGCACTGTCTGCACTTAAGCAAGGAGGAGATCGAGGCAAATCTGACGGCAGGAAAGCCCTATGTTATCCGCCAGAATATGCCGACAAGCGGAACGACGACATTTACTGATGCGATCTACGGCTCAATTACCGTGGAGAACGAAGAGCTTGATGATATGATTCTAATTAAGTCGGATGGGTTTCCGACCTACAATTTTGCAAATGTGATCGACGATCATCTGATGGGGATTACCCATGTG